>JAKAFB010000007.1:0-48527 GCA_021818105.1 Acidobacteriota bacterium | reverse complement strand
GGAGCTCTCCTCTTCGCCATCCTCGTCGCTCCCGTCATGGCCAGCATTCTCTTCCGCAATGGCGCCCGCGAGTGGCAAAACCCCATCATGCACTGGCTCATCCGCCGCTATCGCGTTGCCGTGCGCGCTGCCATTGTGCATCGCAATGTCACCGTCGGCATATCCACCATCCTGTTCCTTATCGCGATCTACCTCACCGTCGGTGGCCCCATTGGTTCAGAGTTTCTTCCCCATCTCGACGAGGGTTCCATCTGGGTGCGCGGCACACTTCCTCCCAGTGAAGGCCCCACGGCCAGTATCGACTTCGCCAACAAGGCACGCGTCATCATGGCATCCTTCCCTGAGGTCAAGCAGGTCGTCAGTCAGACCGGGAGACCAGACGACGGCACGGATACCGCCGGCTTCTTCAACACCGAGTATTTCGTGGACCTAAAGCCAAAGAAGCAATGGCGTGCCCTCTTTCATCAGGACAAGGAAGCCCTGATTGCTGCAATCGACAAGCAGTTGTCGCAATTCCCCGGCGTCATCTGGAACTACTCGCAGCCCATCTCTGACAACATGGAGGAGGCCGTCTCCGGCGTGAAGGGCCAGCTAGCCGTTAAGCTCTATGGCGACAACCTGCGCACGCTGGAAAGTACCGCCGACCTTATTCAGTCACAGATGGCCACCGTGCGCGGAGTCGCAGACCTCGGCATCTTTCGCATCGTCGGTCAGCCCAATCTCAATTTCACTGTGGACCGCGAAGCCGCGGCACGTTGGGGCATCAATGTTGCCGACGTTCAGGATGCTGTCCAGACTGCCGTCGGCTCCAACGCCATCACGCAGGTGCAACAAGGTGAAGCACGCTACGACGTAACGTTGCGTTATCAAAAGCAGTATCGCGACACCCGCGAGGCCATCGAAAACATCCGCCTTCTCGCACCCTCTGGGGAGCGCGTCTCGCTTGCCCAGCTCACTAAAGTCTCAACCGACGACGGTGCCGAATCTATCAATCGTGAAGGCGGCCAGCGCTACATCGCTATCAAGTTTTCTGTCAAAGGCCGCGACCTAGGATCGACCGTGGAGGAGGCCATCAGCAAAGTGGAGCACAACGTCAAGCTTCCCTCCGGCTATCACCTTGAGTGGGCCGGCGAATACGCAAGCCAGAAACGCGCCAACAAGCGCATGGCTCTCGTCATTCCGATCACTGTGCTCGCCATATTCCTGATCCTCTACACGATGTTTCGCTCGTTCAAGTGGTCCATGCTGATTCTCATCAGCGTCATCATGGCCTCCATCGGCGGGCCACTCGCGCTTTTCCTCACACGCACTAACTTCTCCGTATCCTCCGCGGTTGGCTTCCTTGCGCTCTTCGGCGTCTCCGTTGAGACCGGCGTCATCATGATTGAATTCATCAACCAATTGCGCTCCCGCCGCAAGGGTATGGAAGAGTCCAGCAAGGAACACATCATTGAGGCCGCCGTGGAAGGGGCCGTCCTTCGTCTGCGCCCTGTCATGATGACCATGCTGGTGGCGACCCTTGGCTTGTTGCCTGCGGCCACTTCCCACGCCATCGGCTCCGATTCGCAGCGGCCCTTCGCCATCGTCATCGTCGGCGGCCTGCTTGCAAACCTCGTCATCGGCGTATTCCTGTTGCCTACTCTCTATGTCTGGATGGCCGGCGAAAATGACGTACTGCCCGCAGCTGACGCTAGCGAAGAGTTCTAGCCTCACTACAGGGGCGCTCTCTTATCCCCGCGGGTGAGCGCCCATCCGCAGGCGTTCTACTCTTCTCGCAACACCTCGAGCGGCCGCAGTCCAAGGATTCGATGGCTCGCAATCCATCCAGTCGCCGTTGCCAGCGCCGCGGTTCCAAGCAGCGCGATCGCTGTGGCCTTCCAGTCAAAGTGATAATCCACTTTCAGCCGGTGAAGCAAGATCTGCGCAAGGATATTCGCAAACACCACGCCCACCACGCCGGCCAGCACACCCAGCATGCTGAACTCCACGCTGAACGTGCGTACAATGCGCATCCGTGTCGCACCCAGCGTCTTCAGCACAACAGCTTCGCGCATCCGCCTGAAGCGCGCACTCGCAATGCTTGACGCTAGAATCATCAGTCCGGCAATAATCGAAAAGCCTGCAAGAAATCGCACCACAAACGTAATCTGATTCACAACACTCTCAATGCGGTCCAGAACATCCGCTATATTAATGACCGAGATTGTTGGATACGCAGCAAATAGCGCGCGCTCCATCGTCGCCACCTGCTGGGTATCGATGTGCACACCGCCGTACCACGTAGCCAGCTCGTCCTTCAATTGCCCTGAGGGCAGCACAAATGCGATGCGTCCGCCCAGGTGCTCGCCATCGGCACGATAAACGGCTGCGACTTTCAGCATCCGCGCGCGTCCGCCCACCTCCAGTTCCACTGCGGAACCCACTCCCAACTTCAGCCGCTTTGCCACGCCATCGCTCACCGCCATCTCGGGGGCATTGACTTCTGCCCACCACCTGCCTTGCATCAGCTTGTCACCCGCCGGCAAAGCATCGGCCCAGCTCAACTCGGCATTCTCCAGCATGTGCCGCGGAAAGTGTTGTTCCTTGATCTCTGCCAGTTGCTTCCCGTTCAGCGAAAGAAACCGGCCCCTGACCACGGGCATCAGCTCCAGCGCCTGCGTCACTCCTGCTTGATGTTGAAAGAAGTCCTTCACGCCTGCAACTTCACTGCTCGCCACATCAATCAGAAATACATTCGGCAGCTTCGGCGAAGCAGACTCGCGCAGGTCCCGTAGCAGCGCGCCTTGCATCAGGTAGACCGCCAGAATCAGCATCACCCCCGTGCCCAGTGCAGCCATCACCGCCGCCGACTGATTGCCTGGCCGATATAGATTCGCTAGTCCATGCCGCAAAGAGGACGGCAGCTTTAGTCGTACGCGCTTCAACACCACTTGCAACGCTTTGAGCGTGACGGCTGCAAGCGCAAGCAGCACCAGCAGCGCGCACGCAAAGATCACAGCAAACCACTTGCCCACCGTCAGCGAGTCTGACAACGCCCACGCAATACCGCCCAGCGCAATCATAATGAGAATCGCAAGGCTCAGTTGTAGGCGGCGCGCCCACCAGCGTCCACACCAAGCCCGAAAACCGCTTGGCGCCGACTCCACAAGTCGCCGCAACACCAGTACCGGTCGCACGGCGCGTACATCCAGCAGCGGGGGCAGGCAAAACAGCAGCGTGGTCAGCAAGCCCATCCCGAACCCGGCAAGCGCAGAAGCCCATGGAAATACAAGCTCTGCACGCACTGGCAATAGCTTTCCAAACACGGCGGGCAGAGCGGCCATCACGCCCACGCCCGCAGCAACGCCAAGCACTCCGCCTGCAAGCCCCAGCGCCAGCGTCTGGAGCAGGAAAATCCGCAGCAGGTCTTGCGAGTTAGCGCCCAGCGCTTTGAGAATCGCAAGCATGTCCATGCGCTGTTCCAGGTGCGCGTGCATCGCCATCGCCACACCAATCGCGCCCAGCACCATCGACACAAGGCATATCAGGCTCAAAATCGCCGTTGCATGGTCCAGCCCATCGCTCAGTGCAGGATTCCCTTCCTTGAAGTCCATCACCTGCGCATCCGGCAGCGCCTGCTCCACCTGCTTGCGCACAGCCGCAGGATCGCTCGCGGCAGGCAACTCCAGCAGCAAACGATTGCTCGCTCGGCTACCCGGCGCAATCAACCCTGTTTGCTTCAAAGATGCCAGCGAAATCATCACACGCGGTCCCAGCGCTGCGCTCGCTGTCATGCGGTCCGGTTCCTGCTTCAGCACCGCAGTGATTTTGAAGTCTTGTCCACCTAGCCGTAGCATGTTGCCCACGCGCGCATGCATGCGAATCAAAAACTCATCTGCCACCACCGCGGAATCTCCTTGCAAAGCCTGCCGTAGACTCTCCGCAGGCTCCAGTTGCGCCTCTCCATAGAAGGGATATTCCGCGGGATCAATCGCCTTCAACGATACCAGCAGTGGTACCCGATCCTGCGCCACTGTAGCCATCGAAACCGTCTCCGTCACCCACGTCGCGCGCGAACCTTTAATGCCATCCATAATCGCCTTGAGCTTCTGCTTCTCCTCGGGCGATGGCACCCGAAAGATGCGCGCGCTCAGATCCCCTGCCATCAGCGAGCGAGCCTCCACATTGAGTGTTCGCCTGAAGCTCCCACTGAATCCACGTACGCCCACCAGCGCCGCAACGCCTACGGCCACCGACAGCACAACGAAAGCAAACTTGCCCGGCGCCGATTTCAAATCGCGCCAGCCAATGGTCGCCGCACGGCTCCAGCTCAACGCGCGCTTAGCCATTCGTGCCTTTTTCCGCCGCGCCTGTCACGGCCTCGGCCGGGCACGGCAACGTATCTTCCACCACCACGCCATCCTTCAGCACAACCTTGCGATCCGCACGACTTGCGATCTCTGGATCATGAGTCACTAGAACAAGCGTCGCGCCAGCCTTGCGATTGTGCTCCAGCAGAAGATCCAGCACGAGCTTGCCACTCACTGAATCCAGATTACCCGTCGGCTCATCGGCCATCACAATCGGCGGCTCCACTACGAAGGCCCGCGCCAGAGCCACACGCTGCTGTTCACCTCCCGAAAGTTGCACAGGATAATGCTCCATCCGCTCGCGCAATCCCACGGCCTCCAGCAGACGCCGCGCCTTTTCCACGCCGTTCCCCGCAGCGTTGAGTTCATACGGCAACAGCACATTTTCCAGGGCAGTAAGCGTTGGAATCAGTTGGTAGGACTGAAACACAAAGCCAATCTTCTCTCCGCGCACCGCGGCCAGCTCCGTCTCCTCCAGGTTGTGAATGGGTGTTCCATCCAGCCAAATCTCCCCCTCGCTCGGCACATCCAGCCCTGCCAGCAAGCCAAGCAGCGTGCTTTTTCCACTGCCGCTTGCCCCCACAATCGCAACATGCTGGCCCGCGGGAATCCGCAACGAAATGCCCCTTAAAATCTCCACACGCCGCGAGCCATTCTGGATCCACTTCTTTACGTCCCGGACTTCAATCACCTGCTGTCTCCTCGTCGTCCTGCACGGCAATTCACGCGTATCCACTCCGCCCACGCAGCTACACTATTCTTGTGGACGTTCGCCGCGCTTTTCTCGTTGCATTCCTGCTGATTTCACTCGCAGTTCCTCTTTGCGCCTCCGACAGGCCCAGGATCGTCTGCTACGGTGACAGCATCACCGCCGGCTACGGCCTGCAGGACGGCCAGTCCTACGCAGACGTGCTGCAACGCAAGCTCAACCAGCGCGGCTATAAGTACAACGTCGTGAATCTAGGCGCCAGCGGCGCCGCCACCAAGGACGCCGTCGCTGGCCTCAACTCCGTGCTGCGCCTCCATCCCGCCGTCGTCATCGTCGAGTTCGGCGGTAATGACGGCCTCCGCGGCCTTCCCCTCGACCAGACACGCCGCAATCTCGACACCGTCCTCACGACGCTCGCCAGCGCGCACATCAAGGTTCTGCTCGCCGGCATCACTCTACCGCCCAATTACGGCCGCGACTACATCCGCTCCTTCGATCAGGTCTACCGTGACCTTGCCGCGAAACACCACGTCGCCTTTGTCCCTATGCTCTACAAAGACCTCATCCACGTGTCCGGCACCATCCAGCCAGATGGCATCCATCCCACCGTCAAAGGTTCTGAAATCATCGCCGACACCCTGCTGCCCGTGCTTACGCCGCTCTTAAATAAATAGACGCGCGCCAGCCAGACCGAAATCTCACGCGGGATTTACCCCATCACCACAACCGGCTGAAACAGCGTTCCCGCCACCCGCCTGGCAATCCCCACCAGATCGCGCTGCCCGGCAAACACCTTCACCAGCGACGCGCGAGAAAACTCCGGCAGGTTGGCCTGTGCACCATTGCGCAAGCGGCCCAGCGCCACTGAATCTCCCGTTACGCTAGGCATCTCTGGCAACAGGTGCCTTGGATGCACACACTTCTCTTCCAAAGCATGCACATCGCCGGCCAAGGCCTCCAGATCCTTCAACGTGCATGCATCCGCTAGCGTGAACACACCTGCCTGTGTGCGCCGCAGACTGCTCAAGTGCGCGCCGCAGCCCAGGTCCTGCCCCAAGTCATGCGCCACGGAACGCACGTAACCCCCGGCGCTGATGCGCATGGCAAAACTAGCCTCGGCACCCTCCAGCCCCATAATTTCAAAGGAATCTATAAAGACACTCGCCGGCTTAAGCGCCACCGGCTTGCCTTCGCGCGCCAGCTTGTATGCTGGCTGCCCGGCAATTTTCTTAGCGGAAAATGGCGGTGGCATCTGTTGCATCTCTCCGCGGAAGCGCACCGCCGCCGCCTGCACTTGCTCCAACGTCAGCACGGGCGTTGACTGCTGTCCCACAGGCTCGCCCTCCGCATCATAAGTATCTGTTGCAAATCCGAATCGGATGGTGCCCGTATAACTCTTCTCTGCCGAGGAAAAATACTGTGCCAGCCTCGTAAACCTGCCCATTAAAAGTGGCAGCACGCCCGTCGCCATAGGGTCCAGCGTCCCAAGATGCCCAATGGAGCGCTCCCCCGTAATCTTCCGCAGCCGGTTGACAACATCATGGCTAGTCATGCCGCCCGGCTTGTCAATCACCAGAAGTCCGTTCACTCATCTACTGTAGTCGAACCGGCCCGCTCACAATGCCCCATTCCCCGGCTGCCGAACCAGTGACAGAAACTCGGTGCGTGTCTCCTTTTGCCGGAAGCAGCCCACCATCGCTGAAGTCACCGTGGACGAGTGTTGCTTCTCGATCCCGCGCATCATCATGCACAGGTGTCGCGCCTCAATCACCACGCCCACGCCCTGCGGATTGATCGCCTCTTGTATCGAATCCGCAATCTGCCGAGTCAGCCGCTCCTGCACCTGCAGCCGGCGCGCAAACACCTCCACCAGCCGCGGAATCTTGCTCAGTCCAATCACCTTGCCGTTGGGGATATACGCCACATGCACCTTGCCGAAGAAAGGCAGCATGTGATGCTCACACAGAGAGAACATTTCAATATCCTTGACGATTACCATCTCGTCATAGTCCACCTCAAACAGCGCACCGCGCAGAATCTTTGTCGGGTCCTCTGCATAGCCCTTGGTCAGAAAGGCCATTGCCTTCTCCACACGGCTCGGCGTCGCCAGCAGCCCATCGCGGTTCGGATCTTCGCCCACGCGGCTCAGAATCTCGCGATACATCTCCTGCATACTGAACTCGCCCAGGCCATCATCCACACCTGCCCTGCGCATGTGCTTCGTCACTGCCATCGGCTGTGCCATCGTTCTCATCCTCCCGCCCGGGGGAATCGGGCGTCTTCACATCTATTCGGTCGAAGCCCTTTGTCGTGCGCGCGCCTTCTCAGCTTGCCCTGTCGCACTTAAAGAAGTTGTTCTCCGTCTCTTCAATGCGCACGTACTCAAGCACTCCCGCCGGCAGCGCATCCTTCAATAATCCAAAAACCGCCTTGCAAAGATTCTCCGTCGTAGGCACCTGGTGCACAAACAAGGGATCCAGGTTCAGGTTTGCATGATCAAAGCGATCCATTACGCCGCTCCTCACCACTGCGTCCAGTGCCCCCATGTCCACCACCATGCCCGTCTCCGCGTCCACCGGCCCGCCCACCAGCACCTCAATTACATAGTTGTGCCCATGCCCATGCGGATTATTGCACTTCCCATATGCCGCCCGGTTCTCCTCCGCCGTCAGCGCATCCGCATGCAGCCTGTGGCTGGCGCTCAGCATGTACCGGCGCCCAAAGTACGCCCTCATGCCTCTCCCCGATACTCGGCAAAAATCTCCGGCGTCTCGTACACCCGCACCTTGACCAACTTGGCCCCACCCGCCACAATCGCCGGCTCCAGCCGCTTCCATGCCGCCATCGCAATGTTCTCCGTGGTCGGAACGGCCTTTGCAAACTCCTCAACCTCCAGGTTCAGGTGGCGATGATCATATGCATCAATCACTTCCCGCTCCATCACGTCCTTCAGCCACTTTAGGTCCACCACAAAGCCAGTCACCGCATCCGGCTCCCCTGCCACCGTCACTTCCAGCGTGTAATTATGCCCATGCCCTTTGCGATTCGCACAGCGGCCAAAGACTTGTTCGTTCTTCTCCGCCGTCCACATTTCATTCCAGTAGTAATGCGCGGCAGAAAAGGTTGCCCTTCGCGTCAGCTCAATCATTCCATTGTCCTGGTCAAAAGATGCTGCCCATACACGCACAGATTCACAGCACTTAGCATGAATTTCACCCCATCAACAATTTCCACCCAACCATTGGGCCCTACGACGCATACGCTCTACCCTTCCAGCTTACGCGTTTCAGAACTCGATGCTGAAACCAACTCCGATACAGCAACACAACAAACAGCGGCAAGCCCAATGGGGACAACGCACAATCCACAAATGGGAAGTGCGACTTCGCCACCCGTGCGTAAAACCGGAACAGGTTCCGCACCCACAAGAGCAGCAGAACCCAGCCCGCCCCCAGCCACTGCAACCCATGCACGCCAAAGCGCGCCTGCCATAGCTCCACGGCCAGCCACGGCAACCCCACCAGAAGCACGATGTCCAGGGCTTTCCACAGCACCATAGCCAGCGTGTTGTTGAACAACAGCGCCAAATTCTTCGTCCAGCCCTCCATCATCGCCGCAGTCGTCCTATACATGCGTGTCGACAAGGCGTCATCCGCGTAGCGAAACCATAGACCCACTTTGCGACGTTTGGCCAGGAAGGCTAGCTCTACATCCTCCAGCACACTGTCCGCCACCGCCGCATGCCCGCCCAGCCGCCGGTAGGCCTCTCGCTCAATCAGCAAAAACTGCCCGTTCGCCGCAGCCACACGTTCGTTGGGGTTCGATACCTTCGACGGCGGATAGGCCAGAGCCAGCTCACTGAAGACCAGTGGCATCAGCGTCCTCTGCGCAAAGCCCTTCACAATCTGTCGCGGCGAGTAGCTCAGCATGCCCACCTTGTGCCGTGCTGCCTCGTGCATCGCTCGGTGCAGGTTCCCCGGCTCATGCATCGTGTCCGCATCGGTAAACAGCAGCCACTTGCCCCTTGCCTTCCTTGCCGCTGTCCACAATGCGTTGTTCTTTCCCGTCCAGCCCGCCTGCAGCTTCTCCGCCTCCATCACCGTCACACCCGCAAAGCCCCGCGCAATCTGCGCTGTGCGGTCCGTTGAGTGGTCATCCACCACGATCAACTCCCAGTCCCGCCCCAGTTTGAACACATCATCCGACTGCGCCACCAGCGTCCGAAGGCACTCCCCAATCATGTCCTCTTCATTCCGAGCCGGAACAATCACTGTCAGCTCCACCAGTTGTTCCGGTTCAGGCTGATCAAACACCTTGTCCGCTAGTGATGGCACGGCCGGCAGCGTTCCCGGCTCACTTCCAAGCCCCAGCACCGGCTTCCATGCAGTTGTCTTCGGTTCTTCCGCCTCGGATCTTTCCTTCGCCATCCTGCCCTGCCCTTTCGTTCCGGTCCTTCCGCTCCGTATTATATGGATGTGCGATTTTTCCGCTGGTTCTCTTTCTTCGCTATCGTGTCGCTCGCTCTCGCCTTGGGATGCAACCGCGGTTCGCACCCCGCCCAGACAGACAAGCTGGCTCCAGACTTCACCGTCTCCGACGGCACCTCTACCGTAACGCTTTCCCATTATCGCGGCCAGGTCGTTCTGCTCAACTTCTGGGCCACGTGGTGCCCGCCCTGCATCGAGGAGATGCCCTCCCTCCTGCAGCTACACCGCATGGACCCCAGTCTCGTCATTGTTGGCGTCAGCATCGATGAAGACCCTGACGCCTACGCGAACTTCGTCCGAACCCGTCACGTCGACTTCATCACCGTCCGCGATCCGCGTCAGAAGGCCGCCAGTCTCTTCCATACAGACATGTGGCCCGAAACTTATGTCATCGATCGCAAAGGCATCATCCGCCGCAAATTCGTCGGAGCCCAGGACTGGACCAGCCCCGAGATCATCAACTACCTCAAGAGCCTCTAACCCGCGCGGCACAACGCCGCTATTGGTATCATTTCCTTATGACCACGGTCGATATTCTCTTCCGCTATGCCACCCCGCCCACTGAGGCGGTCGCTGTTGCGCTGGCTAATCTACGCGAGGTCTACGGCATCCGCAGCCTCCGATTTGATCGCGAGGCACGCACGCTTCTCGTCGAGTACGACGCCACACGTCTCAACGCTGCCGCCGTCACCAAACTTGTCCGTCAGGCCGGATTGCAGATTGAGCAGGAACTATCGCTCATCCCTCCGCAGCCGGCGCCGGAAGAGGCACCCGCAGCCTAGCTACCAGGATTGCGCCACCGCGCAATCCTTGATACTCTGTGTAAGGTTCCTTACGGAATTCCTGTAGTGCGCCCGTAGCTCAGCTGGATAGAGCGACTGACTACGAATCAGTAGGCCGGGAGTTCGAATCTCTCCGGGCGCACCATCTCAACATACTAAAGATCAAGAATTGAATGGCCTTCCGGCAATACATGCCGCGAAGGCTCTTTTAGTCTGGTGCCCCTGTACAGCCCGAAGTGGTTGCCCCGCCCTCGTTACGCCGATCGCGCTCAATAACGAATTGTTCTTGTAGGAACATGGCTTTCTGCACGAACTATGGCTGCGGATGCAAATCCTTTTATGAATCGCAAAGAGACACTGGATCGCACGTAAGCACTGCGCGCGCATTCCGTAGGAGAGTCCTGCCATAACGCCTCACACGCGCAATGTCTTCGACAAGTCATCGAGCACCTTCAGGTCGGCGTCGCGAAGAAATTTCGCAATCCTTGCATGTGAATGCGCAACGGACCAATCCTCTTGCGGAACGGGGCAAAGTAGCATCTACGCGAGTGAAGAATCTGTTCTTCACGCAGGCGCATGAAAGTTCAATTCACACAGAAGAACAGCTCATGCAGTGTGTTATCCTATCGGCGGTGAAGGAATCCACCATCGAGCGCCTCTGGAGATGGAGGCTGATGACTCCTGCTGACGCGCAGGAGTTTTATTTTGCTCCTGTGCTGACTCACCAACAAAGGAGCAATACGAACGATGACTGATTATCTTGATCTTCCCCTTGGCGATAATGCGCCGCACACTGTGACGGCGGTAATAGAAGTCGCTCACCGCAGTTCTTCAAAATATGACAGGGAGGCACAAGTATTCCGCCCGGTTGCGCCTCAGTTTCCCCCTATTCATTTGCCGGGTAACTACGGTTTTATCCCGCAGACATTATGCGAAAACGCGGAGCCGCTTGGCATCCTGATGCTGGGCGATGCATCACCTGACCCTGGTTGTATCCGGCAGGGCCGCCCGATTGGCGCCTTGGAAATCGAAGACCACGGCGTCCGGATTGAAAAGATCGTTGCCTGTGCTCTCTCCAATCCCAAATCTGGCCAGCTTCACAATTACACTGACATCGAACCAACACTACTGCTGGAAATTGAGAACATACTTTCTCTGCATCGGGATTTCAAAGGGAAACGCGTGAAGGTACTTGGATGGAAGGACTGCAGAGCGGCTCAGGAAAGTATCCGGACCTGCCATGCGCGTTACCTTGCCCATCAGGAGCTGAAGTAAGCCTCTTGCAGTCCACGCATCTCCGCTCCTAAATAGCTCGAAATACAAAGAGCACAAGCAGGAGGAATGTGAGTACGTACGTAACGTAGGCATTCAACTTACCGTGGTGCATGCCAGCCAGAAAGACTGCAATACTCCGCACTGAGGCCCCAACAGGTTGCAGGAATATTCTGTCCACCACATGGGTTTCTTCGCGCTCTCTGCGGATTGCTGTACGGAAATGTACCGCAACAGTATGGCGGGTCCCCTCAGCGATATGGGGCCGAAAGATGGCTTGGAAGACGACGCGCACAGGGTTGGAGAAGCCTGTTGCAGTGTAGGTCATTTGCGGCAAGAGGCGGGGAATGCCTCCTGCCCATAGTGGGCGTCGGGCCACGCTTCGCCGCCGCGTGAATCGAGTAACCAGGATGCCTGTGATGGCAAGCAGGAGCGCCAGGGCTACAAGTGCGTATGCAGGCGACATCGCGAACACGACCGGATTGATCTCTGTGCCGCGCAGCAGTACTACCAGTCCACGACCGGGTAGAAACCCAGATCCCGACTGTGCGCCAAGATTATGGAAGTCCTGCAGAAAAGACGCGGGAAGCTGGCCATTGGCTTGGCTGGCCGTGAAGAACGGAGGTATGAGCGACTCCGAAGCCTGTGGATTGATCAGGGGCTGAAGGTCTTGGCTTAAGGCGGGCATCACATAGGTCGGAAGGATGCCCAGCAACAGGCAGAGTATGGCCAGCAGCACAAGAGGCGCTATGGCCACCGTGCGAGCCTCAGAGGCTTTCGCTACCCTTTCAGACCGCGGTATGCCGAGGAAGCCCATCGCAAAGACCTTCACAAAGCACGTAACGGCTAGTGCCGCCGTCAATGCAAGGACTGCACCACATACTGCAAAGACCAGGCGCAATGGAATCGATGGGATTTCGACGCCTCGCAGGAGTGTCTGGAGTGTGAGCCATTCACTCACGAACCCATTGAAGGGCGGAACGGCGGAGATGGCCAGAGTGCCAACAAGAAATACACCCGCAGTCCATGGCATCAACCGCATGAGTCCGCCCAGGTGGTCGAGATCGCGCGTGCCCGCATGCTCGTCCACGGATCCCGCCCCCAGAAACAGCAGAGCTTTGTACATGGAATGGTTGAGCATGTGATAGAAAGCTGCAATCAATGCCATTCCTGAGAGCAGCGGCAGGCCCGCCGCAGAGAAAATGACGCTCGCGCCTAATCCGAGTGTCACAATCCCGATATTTTCGATGGAACTATGCGCCAGGACTCCCTTCAGATCTGTCGCCGTGGTTGCATAAAGAATACCTACAATTGCAGAGACTGTTCCCGTGGCAAGAATCACCAGTCCAGTTCCGGTTGTCATGACGGGCATGATCTGAAAGTCAAATCGAATAATCCCGTAAAGTCCAAGATTCAGAATCACGCCGGAAAGAAGCGCAGATACATTGGCTGGTGCGGCTGGATGTGCTTTTGGCAGCCACGCATTGACGGGAACAAGGCCTGCCTTCACTCCAAAACCAAAAAAAGTAAGCAAAAATAAAATCCATCGTGCAAACGGGCTCAACGTAACGGCTGCCGCGCTGAGGTCAGAAAATTGCCAGGATCGAGCACTTGTCGCAACAATAAGAAACGCCAATGTTACGGCGATAAATCCCGCTTCGCTCATCGCCAGCATCAGATAGGCCGCATTGCTGGTTCCTTTGTGCCGATGCTCGAAGTTCACAAGCAGATAACTTGAAATGGACATTGCTTCCCAAGCAACCAGAAAGCCGAAGATATCTTCTTCGATAAGAATCCAGACGATTGAAGCACATAACACAAGGTACCAGGCATTGAACGCCACAAGGCTGTAGTGACCCGCATAGCGCTTCATGTAGGCGGCGGAGAATACTGAACTGGCGAGCATGACGATGGCGGCGATCAAGAGGAAAAACGCCGCCACACGATCCAGAAGAATTGTTATTGTGCCAAGCGTTGGGATCGTCCAGCAAGAGAAGTGGAACACGCCTCCATAAATCAGCACATACCCTGCTGCATACAGCGCCAGGAGAGCGGCAATTGACCCGGACCAGGCGAGGACAGCGGGGACGTGCTTTTCAGGCAGAAGTATTCCCAGGACAATACCAGCGGCACAGACCGCAAAGAGCAGGCTCAGAACAAGCCCAACAGAATTCATGACTCCCCCCTCAGTCGGGAGCCTCCGCGTGAGCTCACTTCATGTGCGTTCGAGCGCTTGGACTGCATGATGTGAACAGCGGCGTGGGGGCCTTCCGCAGGTACTAACCTCCGCGATAGACAAACAGTATGAGCAGGAAAAACGCCAGCACGTACGTGACATAAGCGTTTAGTTTGCCGTGGTGCATGCCAGCCAGGAAAGCGGCAATTTTCTGTACTGCAGTTCCGACTGGCTTCAGAAGCAGACGGTCCATGATATGCGTTTCTTCACGTTGCCGGCGAATGGCAGTACGGAAATGCACCGCAACGGTCTGGCGCGTATCACCAATGATGGTCGGCCGAAAGATGGCTTGAAAAACAACGCGGACGGGATTGGAAAATCCGGTTCCGGTGTAGGTCAAGAGCGGTAGCAGCCGCGGAATGCCGCCCGCCCACACAGGACGCCGCGCTAAAGTACGGTGCCGTGTGAAGCGCCTGAATCCATACCAGACAATGGCAAAGAGTATTACCAAAGCGATTAGGCTATAGGACGGCGACATTGCAAAAACTACAGGATTTGCTTCACCGCCGCGAAGGAGAACCACGAGTCCGCGACCCGGTATGAACCCTCTACCCACCTGTGCGCCAAGATTATGGAAATCCTGGAGGAACGCAGCGGGGAGTTGCACATTCTCAGGAGTCGCCGTAAAAAATGGTTGCACGAGTGCAGTGGTTATACTGGTACCCGCGAGGGGTTCCACGCTCCGGTTGAGCATCGGCAGCACATAGGTTGGCAGAATTCCCAGCAGCAGACATACCACAGCCAAAAAGGCCATCGGGAATTTGCTCATGGCCTGCGCTCTGTCTCGAACTTCCCATTTGCCCCTGCGGATGCCAAGGAAATTCATGGCATAGGTCTTTACGAAGCAGGTCACGGCCAGGGCCGCAGTAAGCGCAAGCGCAGCACCGCAGAGCGCAAAGACAATTCTGACCGAAGTTGACACAAGGACTGCGCTGCGTAGCAACGTCTGCAGAGTCATCCATTCACTGACAAATCCATTGAATGGAGGCACGGCGGAAATCGCTAGGCAACCAACGAGGAAGATCGCTGACAGTCCCGGCAGATATCTGGCCAGGCCGCCAAGCTGGTCCATCTCGCGCGTACCCGTTGCAGCTTCCACATGTCCCGCTCCCTCAAACAGAAGCGTCTTGTAAATCGAGTGATTCACCATGTGATAGAGGGCCGCGGAGATCGCGAGCGCAGCAGCCACTGGTTGATTGAGCGCTCGGAATACAAGAAAGGCTCCCAAAGCTGCGACGATAATGCCCGCATTCTCGATGGAGCTATGGGCGAGCATCGTCTTCATATCGCCGTCGGTTGTTGCATAGAGGATTCCCACCAGAGCGGTGACGCTGCCGGTGATGAGCGCGACAAGTCCCGCCCCATATCCCGTGTGCATCAGATCCGTATTGAGCCGCATGATCCCATAAAATCCAAGATTCAGGGTGATGCCGGCAAAGACTGGAATGAAAACGGGTGGAGCGGCTGTATACGATCGGGGAAGCCAGAAATTGACAGGAATCAGACCGGCCTTCACGCCGAAGCCGAAGAAGCCCAGCAGAAAGGGCAACCAAAGGGCCTGTGGCGGAAGCGCTGTGCCCGCCGTGCGGAGGGCTTCAAACGAGAGATCCGCAGCAGAACGCGCAAGCAGCAGGAAGGCGACAGCCACAGCAAGGAACCCCGCCTCACTCATTGCCAGCATGATGTAACCGGCGAATTTGTCCGAATGTCCGCGTGGATCATAGTTAATCTGCAAGAAGCACAGGATCGACATGCATTCCCAGCTGATCAGAAACAGCACGGTGTCACTGGCCACCAGAATCAGCACAATCGCAGCCATGAGCGCAAAATACAGCATCGAATAAAGTCGATGAGGATGTGCTTCGTCGTCGCGATTTCTGAGGAAGCTTGCAACGAACAATGAGACGGAAAAATAGACAATTCCAGTGACAAGAAGAAAGACAGAGGATAACGCGTCGAGATGAATTCTGAAGCGGCCAAGTCCATCAAGCTCCCAGAGAGCAGCATCAAGGGACTGGCCCGTCAGCAGTACAGTTGCTGACGCCAGAACCATTAGGGTTGCTGACAATACGCCCGCCACCGCAAGCACATATGGAATTTGCTTGCGGCCAAACAATGCCGAGCACAGAAAGCCTGCCGCGCATACGACGAAAATCGCAATCAGCGATGGGCTGGCAATGACCATGGATCAGTGTCTCCCTTCGGAGATGGGTTCAAGACTCTTCAGCGATTTCCTTCCGGCGACGGTAAGGAGTCCATGCAGGATTGCCAGCGGCGGAGGAGGGCTTCCGGGGACTTCAAAATCAACCGGCAATACAGATCCCACTCCGCACGCGCACATAAAGCTCTTGCCAAACACACCTCCCGAAATAGCACAGCTTCCAACAGCCATTACCTTCTTGGATGTGGGCATTGCCTCCCAGGTCTTTAGCAAGGGCCCGCGCATGTTCTCACTTACAGGACCCACCACAAGCAGCAGATCCGCCGCGCGTGGAGTGGGAGTCAGGAAGAACCCAAGGCGATGCATATTGTAGAGAGGGTTGCTGAGCAGCTTCACCTCGTGGAGGCAGGCGCCACAATCCCCTGCGTCCACCACCATGATATGCATGGACTTCGCAAAGGCTGATGGAAATGGAAGTGATTCTGTTTGATTTGCGGGCAGACGAGTCCATTCGTATCCCGCTTCCCAATTCATGGGAGAAGAAAGAGAATTTAGGCAAAGCTGGCAATGCACGCACTTGCCATGATTCACGTATGTTGATTTTCCGTGCGCAACAATTGCATCTGTCGGGCAGATTTCCGCTGCCAGCTGAGCGTCTTCAACTGTTGAAAAGTCCGTATTCACCGGCCTCCCTGGAGATACTCCGGGGGCAGACTCTACGTGTGCGGGGTAGCGCGTCGATTGAATGCCTTTGCGCAATCCATGCCAAAACCAGAAGCTCATGCCAACTCACCTCTACCGATCACATTCGGTTGCGGACAGCCCAAAGGTCGCAAGAATAATCGGAAAATCCTGAAACGCAAAATTCTCCGCTGCAACGTGAAAGCCGAGCCAATTATTAAAAGACGGTGTAACCGCGCGATATCTCTCCACAGCACCACTGTCGTTCACCCGTAGCCAGTGAAGGGCAGCACCTCTCGGCGCCTCAGCCCATCCAAGAGCTGCACCCGCGTGATTCACACTCCAGGGAACATGCACGGGGCCATCCTCCAGGCTGTCGACCACCTGATGGATGAGCCTTGCCGACTGTGTGGCCTCCGCAAGAAGCACGCGCAGTCTGGCGTAGCCATCTCCCTCCGTCTCCAGTGGAATTTCAAATGCATACCGCTCGTAGCCGGAATACGGGCAGGCTGCGCGCAGATCGCAATGCTGAGCCGATGCGCGGCCAATTGGACCCACAAGATTCAGATCCCTGGCGCTCTCCCCGGTCACAACTCCCACGTCCTCAAGACGATCAAGAAAGCTGCTGCTCAAGCGAAGGCGCTTTTCCAAAGTGCGGAGATCGCTTTCCGCCTTATCCACTGCTGTGAGCAACGTCCTGCATTGTTCTGTACCGAAATCGCGATTGAGCCCGCCTGGAGTGTTCAGCCCAAACAAGTACCGATGACCGGCAAACGCACATGAAGCCCGAAGCAGGTTCTCTTCGATGATGGAGGCTTGCGCGGCAGAGACAGCCAGAGCGGTGGACTCACAAATTGCGGCTATTGCGCCTGCATGGTGCCTTAGCCGCTCAAGCTCAGCCAGCAGTACGCGAAGTGCCACAGCACGTGGCGGGGCTTCAACGCCTGCGATGCTTTCGGCGGCACGGCAATAGGCAAGCGAGTGGGCAAATGCGGAGGTCGCCGCAAATCGCTCGGCGAGCAAAAGCGCGTCTGTTACGGTGCGGCCCTCCGCGATTTTTTCCACCGCACGGTAGTTGTAGAAGAGGCGGGGCACCGCGCGGATAACATCTTCACCTACTGTTTCCAACAGGAAGTGCAGCGATTCTCCAACTCCCCCCTCGTACACAGGGCCAACGGGCATCGCGAAAGATCCTGGTTCGCTGACAACCAGCAATGGCTTCCACTCAAGATCTTCCTTGAGCTCGAGCTGTGGACGGCTGGGGGAAAAGCTCTTGCGCATCGGGTCAATGCCTTCATGCCAGGTCTGATCATGCAGCACAAAGTCGCCAAGCCGCGGATGGTTCTCGAAGTGAATGCCGAACAAGTCTTCTATTTCACGTTCATGCCAGTCGGCCGCGTGTACATCCGCCACAATACTGGGTAGGACCGTCGTTTCAATTGGAAGGGAAAGATCGACTTTGACCCATCCGGCGCCCGGGAGCAGGAAGGCATAGTGCATTTGCCAACGCGCCGGTTGCTCCTCAGCAACTATGCCACCAAATAGGCAGCCATTTTCCCAAAACAGAAATCTGCAGAGCGCGGGAAGTATGCTCGGCTGAGTGAGAGAAACCGTGAGGATGAAGCCGCTATCCGCCGTGCCTTTGGTAATTTCCTTGCCAAAGCGCTCTTCGAGAGTGGTCGTCAAGTCGGTCAGACCGGCTACGTTGCTTCCCGCACTGGGCGATGAATAGGATGCCATCTCAGTGCCCCCCTAATTGCTGAGCTGCAAGTGTCATCAGAGAGTGGATCGGCCCAGGTATGTAAACGCCAAGGACGACGATAGGCGCCGCGGCGATGATGATGGCGGTGCGGCTGCTCCGGGGAGCAACTGCCGGCTTCGCGGCCTGCGAAGGTTCGCCGAAAAGCATGCTGTTGACCTGCAGGAAAATGGCTACAAATGCAATGACGATCAGGATGGCAAGGATGATCACTGCTGCAACATGTCCTGATTTGAGGCCGGCAGACAAGATGGAAAACTCGCTGAGAAAGATCGGAAACGGCGGCGCTCCGGCAATAGCCAGTGAGCAAAGCAGAAGTGCGCCGCCTGCAAACGGGGATATGCGGAAGAGTCCACGCACCTGGTTGATCTGGCGCGTTTCGAGCGCCATGAGCACCAATCCCGCCGTATAGAAGCACAAAGACTTGGTGATTGAGTGATTCATCATCTGAGCTACAGCACTATATGCCGAAGCATGCGTCGCGAAGCCGGCGGCAGTGAGAATAATGCCCATGTGCTCCACGGTTGAGTAGGCGAACATGCGCTTGTAATCGCGCACCTGTAAGAGAAGAAACGCCGCAATGGCAACTGAGACGAGCCCAATTACAACCATCCAATTGCCAATCCGCGCTTCGGGTGAAGCCAAAACAATAGATAGAAGCCGCAGGATCGCATACAGAGGTATGCTGGTCTTGATTCCAGAAAGCACCGCGCAGACAGGCGTGGGAGCCTGGCTATGGGCATCGGGTAACCATGTGTGCATGGGCGCAAGACCAGATTTGGCTCCAAATCCGATAAACACTAGCAAAAATGCAAACTTGAGTTGGTTTGATGGCATCGCTGCAGCCGACGCGTAGAGACTCTGCCAAGTCTCCATGGTCCCGCCTCCGCCTAAGTGGTACGCCCAATACAATGCGAGGAAGCCAAGAAAGGAGATAGGAGCTCCCATGATTGTCAATATAGCCATCTTCCAGGCGGCTTCAAGAGCGTTGGGAGTATTTTCAAACCCAACCAGCAGGATCGAGAACAGAGTGACTAACTCGACTCCGACCCAAACAAGATTCGGGCTGGCAAACGCAGGCACAACAATCAAGGCAAAGACCAACAGGTTGTAATTGCAATAAAACCACCAGAGGCGGGCTGGTTGATGGCTGCCATGGTGCATGTATCCTCCGGCATATATCGCCGCAATAGTACATACAAAGCTAACCAGCAAAATTACAAGAGCACTCAGCCCATCTGCCTCAAACCAATCAGGAATTCCAATAATCTGCCCATGCGCGAGAACATGAGCAGCGATGACAACCGCTGCGGCAAAACTCCCCGCCAGGCACACAACCGTGATACCCCAGACAAATGCCCGGAAGGGCTTAATCCAACAAAGTAGCGCCGCCAAAAGTGGGAGAGCTACTGCAATCATCAGCGCCATATCTGAGGCTCCTCTTTTAATTCGCTCATCGTCGCCGCTTCAGTGGTGCCGATTGTCCGAGTAATGTCGCGTGTGAGAACTCCGATGACCACGGCAATCAGGATCACGTCAATTGCGATGGCCAGTTCGGCAATGAGGGGAAGGTCGGGTGCGATCGACAAACCCGCAAAAAATGCGCCATTCTCCATTGCCAGGATTCCCACCAGTTGGGGAATCGCTTCGCGGCGCGCAATCAGCGAGTAGGCGCCAATCAGAATGCCGGCAAGGCCGATGGGGAGATTGACATGAACAACAGGGTCAGTGGTGGAGCTGACCAGCGTGCCAACCAGAAACTCTGCCGCAATTGCGAGAAGAAGTACCAGCAAAAGCGAAGATGGGATGTTGATCACCTGATCGATTTCACGTCGTTCATAGAGATCACCGGGGAGCGTCCGCTTGAGAACCCAGGGAATAGCGATGACTTTTGCGCCGATCGTAATTGCACCGAGGGCCACGAGGTGAATTGAGCCGCGGCTAAAACCGACCAGAAATGCGGAGGCGGCAAGAAATGCAGACTGGACGATGAAGAAGCGCATGACCCCTTGCACCTGTCGAGTCGCGACCATTCCAAACGCGGTTAACAGTACCAGCCCCGCGGCCATGGCGTTGAGCCCATGGATCAGTTGTGTTTGATCACTCGCCACTGACGACTCCTTTCTCTAAGCAGCCGAAGACGAAAAAATACTTGCAATCATCGCGGCCACTGAAATGATGAACGCAGCTCCAAGAAACTCGCTGATGCGGAAGAGGCGTAGTTTGGCGAGAGACGACTCAATCATGACCAGGACAATCGTAAACAGGAGAATCTTGAGCAGAATAAGCGGAATCGCAAGCAGCACGTGGCCAACCAGCACATCGCTGGCCAATCCCCAGGGAGCCAGAAGCACATTAAGGAAGATGCAGGTGAGGACCAGGAACTTCATTTGGCCTCCCCACTTCATCAAGGCCGCCCCACGCCCAGAGAATTCGAGGCCTTTTGACTCGTCGATCATCGCCAGTTCAAAGTGGCCCGTCGGGTTATCCACGGGAATTTTTCCACCCTCGGCCAGAATGAGCATGAGAAATGCGATGAGCAAGAGAACGTGCGCCGGCGAAAAGAAAGCGGCCGGGTTTTCTACCCATTTCTTTTGCACGATGTATGGAATGGTGGATTGGGCAACGAACGACACCGTAAAGAACACAATCATGAACACCGGCTCTGCGAGAAATCCAACCATTCGAGTCCGGCTTGCGCCCATGGGGCCGTAGGGATTCCCGGTGTCAACTGCCGCCAGCGCCGCGAAGAAACCGCCAAGGCCCAGAAAAAATCCGCCGGCGAGCATGTCACCCATGAACGCGAAAGCCAGGGGATAATCCGTGAGAACCGGAATCAAACTGGCGACAAACAACGGAACAATAAATACCAGGTACGGCGTGATGCGGTAGATCCACGTCGTCTCAGATGAGACGACCTCGTCCTTATGAAAGAGTTTCCAGAGGTCACGGTAAGGCTGAAAGATGCTCGGTCCACGCTTGCTCTGAATAATCTCTTTGAACCGGCTGAGCACGCCGGCGTACAAAGGCGCAAAGCCGAGGACAAACAAGATTTGAATGAGGTTGTAGATAACTGTTCGAACCATCAGAACTCCCCTGGGTGTCACAGTTTGAGTGTCCGCTGAGTCGCGGGGGGCAAAACATCCATTTCGGTTGCTACTCTTCAGCAGCGGCGGGAAGCAACTAAAGCGGGGGGAACCTTAGGCTCGACAGATTGGGAAATCGGGGGGAAAAAGCCTATGGCGTACTGCTGATACCGTTGGATAGGGCTCTCCACTTTGTTCTTCACGGCGCAACTCCTTTACGGGTAGGAATCATCAGCCGTGAAGGCGGTTATCGGTGGAGTTCCATCACCGTTCCGACATGTAATGCCAACATCTTGAACCGCGGACCTCGGGTTGTCAAGGCGACGCATACCATTCACAATGTACTGATTTGACACTATCGGCTTAAGGGCCAATGTCACCACTTCTTCATTGCGTGTGAATATGAACGATTGCCGTGCAAGCCGCAGAAAACATGCAACAAACAACGTCTTTGACGCTGCAATCATGGCTGCAGTTCAACACAATCAAATAATTGCCACAAGCCTGGCGCAATGAGGCCGAGGGCAAATCCTACTTCACAAAATGGTATAGGTCAACATGTTGTTGGTGTGCCTGTCTTGGCGCATTTTGAATTGAATTCTGTGCATCTACGTGCAAGCTAGTGCCATGTGTCATACAGCGTCAAACCCGCATGAACAATGGCGATTTGCAATGCTTTGCACTTCAGTTCTCCTAGTGCCAATGGCCCTAGGAGAACTAAAAATCAGCAGGTCGGAGACTCGCATCCTACCCGGTGCATATCCCATCCGATTCATCTGCAATAGAAGCAAACAGCTATATCCTCTGCGCTGCCTTCGCTTTTACTGGCGTTCTGTAACACTCCCTACAGCCAGCAGTGCTCCGATGACACCCATGCGCAAGCTGACTAAGTCGAAAGAAGCAATCAGTTGGCGCGAAACGTAGTACTTTCGTGCGCTTCCCTTGGATTGGATTCATTGCTGCCACAATGCACCTCGCATACACTCGCATGGTGTAAGTCACGCTTAAAACAAATTCGTCTGTTGAACTTCCTCGGAGGGGTAGAAACGTGAAGGCGGCTTCCATTGCACATTGTCTAATGATGCTCTCCATCGCTTCATTACCATGCCTTGCCCAGGCTCCAGCCAGTGGTGATCCGCAGTCCGTTGTAACGCAGTTCCCGCCACCGGCACAAAATCAGGCGCCGGATAAGCCAATCGATTGGGGTCAGAAATCGGTGCGTATCTTCAGAGACTCAAGCATGCTCATGAACTTCAAGCTGGCAACGTCCTGGATCCCTGGGCAGGATGGTATCGGGCTGTTCAGATTTAAGCTAAGCGCATTTCCAAAGATCCCCAGCGCGCAATCACAGCAAATACAGGGGAAGGACTGGAGTTCTCCGGAAGATCTCGAGCGGCTAGTTGCTCGCGCTCACATGTGCCGCATCGGCCTGTTGCTCAATGATGGGGATGGCTTCTTGATACGATCCATACCGCTCTCATTCATCAATGTGTCCGACGACGGCAACGGAGAGATTGTTGGCCTCATTGACAACTCCTCTGATCAGATGGATGCCGGTGAGTATCTGCGCTTCGTGGGAACAGACAGAGGCAAAGGCTCCTGGCAAATTACGTGGAGTTCGGATTGCTCGCTGGGCCAGTAGGTAAAGGATGCAAGTTTGCGCCGCGCATCTCAAGCCTTCGCATCCTGCCCCCTCGCCCCACAGCCCTACGGCTTGAACTCCCCAGCCGACGCAATCTGCACATCCGCATGCACCTGCAAATTGTCACTGGATCCGCCTGCCAGCACGCGCACGGGTTCTTTTTCCACGCGCCACACGTGCGCGGCCGCATCCCAGTAGGCCATGTCGTGAGCCTTCAGTTTGAGCGTCACGTCCTTCTCCGCGCCCGGTTCAATGCGCACACGTGCAAAGCCTTTCAGCTCCAGTTGCGGCCGTGTTACCGTCGAGCCTAGGTGTTGCACGTAAATTTGCACCACCTCGTCACTGGCGCGGCTGCCCTCGTTCTTCACCTTCACAGTCACGTCCACGCTGCCGTCCGCACCCATGCTCGGCGCGCTCAGCTTCACGCTTTCATAAGCAAATGTCGTGTAGCTCAACCCATACCCAAACGCATAAAGCGGCTTCTCCTTGCTGTACATGTACGTCCGCCCGTGCAGCAGGTTGTAGTCCATGATGGGTAGCAGTTGCGCATCGCCCGTCGGCCAGGTCTGCGTCAGCCGTCCCGCAGGCGAGTAGTCGCCAAACAGCACATCCGCGAGCCCGTTCCCTTCCTCCTGGCTGTTGTGCACCATGTGCACAATCGCCGGCACATGCTCCTCGCTCCAAACAATCGCGTACGGGAAACTCGACCGAAGCACCTCTATCGTCCGCGGATTCGCCGCCAGCACTGCTTTCACCAGCGACTCCTGCTCCAGCACAACCGTCTTGCGATCCACGTCTTCTTTGCCATTTGACGGCGTCGGGCACTGGTCCCATCCCGCATTGCACTCGGGATGATTCCCCACCACCACAATCGCCACATCCGCCTTCCGAGCCAGTGCTGCCGCACCCGCTTCATCCGAGCCGTCGGCATACAGCACCTTAACGTCCTTGCCAACCGCCTCGCGAATCCCATCCAGAATGCTCACCGCATACGGCGGCGTCCCGCTATACCAATCCAGCAGCACCTGGTTTGTCCACGGCCCAATCAGCGCAATCGACTTCAGCTTTGTCTTGTCCAGCGGCAACGTATTGCCTTGGTTCTTCAGCAGCACAATCGACTCGTCGGTCGCCTGCCGCGCCAATGTTCTGCTCGATGTCCGTAACCACGGCGGAGCCTCGCCGTCCGCCTCCCGCCCGATCTTCGCGTAAGGGTCCACACCCGCCGGGTCCATTTCCCCCAGTCGCAGATACACGCGCAGTAGGTTCTTGAGCGAGGAATCCATATCGGCCTCGGTCACCAGCCCATTCTTCAGCGCCTTCGTCAGGTCGTCCTTGTACGCGTCGAGAAAATGGTTGATTCCGGCTTTCACCGCCGCTGCCGAGCCTTGCTCCTTGTCCGGAAAGCTCTTGTGCGCCGTAATCAGCAGCCCCAGCGCGCCGCCATCGGTGCAGATCAGCCCGTCATTGCCCCACTCCTTGATCATCACGTCCTTCAGCACCGGATGAATCATCATGGGAATGCCATTCCACGAGTTGTAGGCCGCCATCACCGCTCGCGAGCCGCCATCTTCAAAGCCCATCCGGAACGGCACCGAGTAGTATTCGCGGAACAGCCGCTCATCAAAATCCGAAGAGCTGTGTGCGCGTCCGTCCTCGTTCTCGTTCGCCAGAAAGTGCTTCATCAGCGACGCAGCCATCCAGTGATTCGGATCCGGCCCCTGCAACCCGTGAATGAACGCCACAGTCAGCGTCCCCACAAGGTACGGGTCCTCGCCATACGACTCCTCCGTCCGTCCCCAGCGCGGATCGCGGCTCAAGTCAGCATTCGGCGCCCGCACCACGACGCCGCCGCGGTCAATAAACGGATTCTGGTAGTCATAGCGCGCTTCGTACCCCTCCAGCGCCGCAATTTTCGTCACCAGCGCCGGGTCCCACGTCGCCCCCAGTCCCTTCTCCTGTGGAAACGTCGTCGTCGGCACCGGCAGCAGCCCATGCCCGCCCCAGTTCGCCGGACCGCCCAGCGCCAGCCCGTGCAGCCCTTCCACCTGGCCGGAAAAGACCAGCCCAAGCCGCAGAAACTTCGGATGGTCCGACATCAGCTCAACTTTTTCTTCAAGCGTCATCCGCTTCAGCAGGTCCGCAATACGCTCATCCTCGCTCAGCTTGGGATTGCGAAAGGGATAATCCACTTGCGCGCTGGCCATCCTCACCAATCCCGCTGCCAACACCAGTCCCGTCATCCACACGCTCACCCGTAGCCGCATCGCTTTTCCTCCGTTGACTTGAACGGCGAAGAATACCACACCTCGGCCCTCGCCAGCCGCAGATAAATCGATTGATTCAGATATGCGCGTGCAAACAGAAAGGGCGATGCGCGTCGGCGCCTCGCCCCGTCTGCCTTCTGCCTGCGTTCAGCTTAGTAGAGCCGGAAATTCACCTCGATGGTGATCATCACCGGTACCGGCGTCTTGCCGTCCTTCATTGCCGGCTTGAACTTGTACTTCCGTACCGCCTCCAGCGCCTTTTCGTCCAACCCCATGCCCAGTGGCCGGATGACCCGCGGGTTCTGGGGATTGCCCTGCGCGTCCACAATCACTGAGATGAGGCACACACCCTGATACTTCGCCCGGCGCGCCTCGTCGCTGAATTCCGCCTCCGGCTGGAAGATCGGCACCGGCGCCGAAACGCCTCCGCCAATCCGGTACAGCCCGCCACCCGCATTGCCGCCTGTGCCCGGCCCGTAGCCATTACCCGTGCCCGAGCCCAGACCGCCGCCATAGCCCGTGCCCATGCCTGCGCCGCCGCCCTGACCATTAGAGGCCAAGGACACATTCGGCGACTTCGTCACGCCGATATTCGGCAATGTCGGGTTATCCGGCAGTTGTATGTCTTTCTGCACCGCAATCGCAGACTCCATCGGCAGCTTTGGCTGTTCCACCACCGGCACCTGGGGTGGCGTCACCGGCTTTTGCTCAATCTTAGGCAGCTTCCCTTTGATCGGGTTCACAATGTCATGCGAGCCGCCGCCGCCACCACCACCAGCCTGCGGACCCTGCGGCGCCTTCAACTGGAACGTACCCACGTCGATATTCGTCGCCGTTAACTGCGGCTTCACTTCCTGGATAATTTTCTTGCCCACAAAAAAGAGCAAAATCGCCAGGATCGTCAGGTTGACCGTGGTTGAAATGCCAATTGCCCACGGATTCGCCTTCACTGCCATCCGGTCCGGCACCGGAATCGGCTTTGACGTCACTTCCAGCGGCGGTAGCTGTGGCGGAAAAAAGAAGTCCCGGATGTTCTCATAGAGATCCTTCCAGATTGGCTTCTCTTCAAAGGCCTTGCCCAAAAACGCGTCCAGCTCATGCCCCTCCGTCGGCGGGGCATGCGTCACATCCGTTTCTGATTCTGGCTGGATAAGTACGTCGTTTGCCATATTCGCTGCTGGACCTGCCGCCCCTTCCTCCCCTATATGAGACTCCTCAGGTTTCAGGCCCATTCCTTCATTATGCTCGACGTCTGCCGTGCCTGTCTGCAAGCTGCCGAGTTCACGCTTGTGCTTTGGACCCTCCAGAGTCTCATATCTCCAGAGGCGAGGACTTCCATGAATAATAGACGACCAGCACTACTACTTGTTACCGGAAAAATCTCTCCCCGCCATTTACACTAATCGTTGGATTACTTCTCATCGAACCAGGGAGTCACAATGCCCGCAGCGCCGGAATTGAAGGCGACTTTAACCTTGCCGCAGACCGCCTTTGCCATGAAGGCAAATCTTCCCCAGAATGAACCACTTCGGCTTCAACGCTGGGCCTCGCTGCGCCTGTATGAGGAGCTGCGCAAAGCCGGCAAAGGCCGCCCTGCATTCATCCTCCATGACGGCCCGCCCTACGCCAACGGTCCCATCCATCTCGGTCACGCCCTCAATAAAGGCCTCAAGGATTTTGTCATCAAGTCAAAAACCATGGCCGGCTTCGACGCTCCCTACGTCCCCGGCTACGACTGCCACGGCCTTCCCATCGAAATTAAAGTGGACGAGCAACTTGGTCGCAAGAAGCTTGAAATGCCCGTCCCCGACGTCCTTGAGGCCTGCCGCGCCTACGCGCAAAAGTACGTCGACCTCCAGACCTCGCAGTTCCAGCGCATCGGCTGCTTCGGACGCTGGGACACGCCCTACAAGACCATGTCCCGCGATTACGAGGCCCGCACACTCGAAGCCTTCTACGGCTTCCTTGAGAAAGGCTTCGTCTATCGCGGACTCAAGCCCGTCTACTGGTGCATCCACGACCGCACCGCACTCGCCGAGGCTGAAGTCGAGTACGAGATGCACACCAGCCCCTCGGTCTACGTGCGCTACCGCCTCACCTCGCCGCACGAGGCCCTCGCCCCCGCGCTCGCCGGCCGCGAGGTCTACACCATCATCTGGACCACCACCCCCTGGACCCTGCCCGCGTCCATGGCCGTCACCTTCCACCCGGACTTCGACTACGTCGCGCTCTCAACAAATAGCGACACACCTGATCAGCCCGGTCCCGTCTACATCGTCGCCGCCGCGCTCGCCGCGCAGGTCGCCGCAGCCTGCCAACTCGGGACCACCGAGGAGATTGCCCGCTTCAAAGGCAGCGCTCTCGAGCACACCACCTTCCAGCACCCGTTCCTTGACCGCAGCATCCTCGGGGTTCTCGGCAACTATGTCACCGCAGATACCGGCACCGGGGCCGTCCACACCGCCCCGTCGCATGGCGCAGACGACTTCTACACCGGCCAGCGTTACAACCTTGACCAAACCTGCCGCGTCGATGCCGCCGGCCGCGTCCACGTCGATTCCGAAGCCTGGCATCTTGCCGCACCGCCGCCCTTTGAAGGCCTAAAAGTCTGGGCCGCAAACCCCGTCATCATGGCCATGCTTGAGGAGCGCCGCGCCCTACTCGCCTCCGCCGACCTCGAGCACTCCTATCCTCATTGTTGGCGCTGCCACCACCCTGTCATCTTCCGCGCCACCGAGCAGTGGTTTATCTCGCTCGACACTCCCGTCAACCGCGCTAACGGCAGCGTAACGTCATTCCGCCAGTTAACCATTGAAGAGATCGACAAGGTTGTATGGGATCCATCGTGGGGCAAAGAACGTATCACCAACATGATCGCCACGCGCCCAGACTGGTGCATTAGCCGTCAACGCATCTGGGGCGTCCCCATCGCCGTCTTGCTGTGCGAAGGCTGCAACAAACCCATCCTCGATCCCGCGCTCAACCGAAAAATCGTTGACCTCTTCGAGCGCGAAGGAGCCGAGGCCTGGCACACCACGGACACAGCCGCACTGCTGCCCGCCGGAGCTGCCTGCGCCCACTGTGGCGGCAAGCAGTTCCGCAAGGAAACCGACATCCTCGACGTCTGGTTTGACTCCGGCACAAGCTGGTTCGCCGTCTGCGAGTCCGACCCAGACCTCAAGGACTCCTACAAGGCATTCCAGAGCAACAGCGGCACGCAGTGCCTCTATCTCGAGGGCGGCGACCAGCACCGCGGCTGGTTCCACTCCTCGCTGCTCACCTCCGTCGCCCTGCGCGGCCGCGCGCCTTACTCGCACGTAGCCACCGCCGGCTGGACGCTCGACGAGCAGGGCCGCGCCATGTCCAAGTCTCTCGGCAACGGCGTCGATCCCGTCGATATCGCCGAGCGCCTCGGCGGCGAAATCGTCCGCCTCTGGGTTGCCTCCGTCGATTTCCGCGAAGACATGGCCGCCAGCGAAAACCTCATGCAGCGTTGCGCCGAGCTCTATCGCAAATTGCGCAACACCTTCCGCTTCCTGCTCGGCAACCTCAACGGCTTCGACCCCGTCCGCGACCGCGTCCCCGAGTCCGATCTCCTCCCGCTCGACCGCTACATGCTCGCCCGCACGCGCGACCTCGCCGAAAAAATCCTCGCATGGTATGAGGCCTTCGAGTTCCACCGCGTCTATCAGGCCGTCAACGAGTTCGCCATCGTCGATCTCAGCTCCTTCTACCTCGACGTGCTCAAGGACCGCATGTACACCTTCGCGCCCTCAAGCCAGGCGCGCCGCTCCGCGCAGACCGTCCTCTGGCAGATCACTGAAGCCCTCGTCCGCCTCGTCGCGCCCATCCTCAGCTTCACCGCCGACGAGGTCTGGGAGCATCTGCCCGCCGTCGTGGGCCGCGAAGCCAGCGTCCACTTCGCGCAGTTTCCCAAACCTGAAGCAGTCTTCTCAGAGAACCCAGCGAAGCTGCTTGATGAGTGGAAGCAGATCTTCGCCGTGCGCGACGAAGCCCTGCGCGTCCTCGAAGAAGCCCGCCAGGCAAAGCGCATCGGCAAGGGCCTTGAAGCCGCACTGGAAATCGCCGCTTCCGGCAACCTGCTTGCGCTTCTTCAACGCCACGCCGCGGGCCTCAAGGAGATCATCAACGTCTCCGCCGTCACCGTCATCGCCGGCGACAAACTTGCCGTCACCGCTCTACCGGCCAGCGGCACCAAATGCGCCCGCTGTTGGAACTACATGCCGGAGGTTGCCAACTACGGCATCTGGGAGAACGTCTGCAGCCGCTGCACCAGCGCACTCTCTGAAATGGGCATCGCCCCGCCACAGCCGGAGGCCGCACAATGAACCCGAACGTACCTCGCCGCCTTCCATGGCTTCTGCTCATCTCCGCGTTGGTCATGCTCGCTGACCATCTCACCAAGACCTGGATCGCCTCTCACATCCATGTCGGCGGTGCCATTCCCATTATCCCCGGCGTCCTGCGCCTCACCCACTGGACGAACGAAGGCGCCGCATTCTCTCTTTTCGCAGACACCGCTTCGCCTCATCTCGTCCGCTGGGGCCTGGTCGGCTTTTCCCTGCTTGCAGCGCTCATCGTCTTCATCGTGATGTTCCGCTTGGGCCACCGCTTCACATTCACCACCGTCGCTCTGGCGCTCATCTTTGGCGGCGCGCTCGGCAACGTCCACGACCGCATTGCCTACGGCTCCGTCGTTGACTTCATTGAGGTCCACATCTTCCGCTATCACTGGCCGGACTTCAACGTGGCTGACAGTTCCATCGTCGTCGGTGCCTGTCTGCTCCTTCTTGACTCGCTCCTGCCCAACCGCGACGCCGACGACGAAGACGAAGAGGATGCCGACGACGTCGAAGAAGATGAAGATGAGGATGGCGCAGAGAAACAGCAGTAGCCTTCCAGCCACCTCAACACCGTTCACCTTCCTCCCCGCGCAGCCTCCCAGCCTGAACTGCATACCGTCTCAGCGCGTATTACCACATCTGCGTCCCCTCGCCTACAATGGCTGGGTCGCACATGCAGCTTCGGTCGCTGATCGGCGCAACGCCTATCCGGCCCGCCTGCATTGCATCGCACGATCTTCAACAATAATCTGACCCCAGCACCTCTGCGAGGATTGCATGAACTTCAGCCGTACCGACTATTTGCGCCTGGCCTGCCTCACGGCCGCCGCGCTTGCTGCTATTCTCCCGGCCGCATCCCTACACGCCCAGCGCCTTCCGTCCACCGTCATTCCCACCCACTACACCCTCACCCTCACCCCGGACCTCAAAGCCGCCACGTTCACCGGCATTGAGTCCATTGACCTCAACCTCAAGCAGCCCATAAGCTCCGTCACCCTCAACGCCCTGGAAATCGCCTTCCAATCCGTCACCATCTCCGCGAACGGCAAAGCACAGACGGCCTCCATTTCTCTGGACAAAGCCAGGGAGCAGGCCACCTTCACAGTCCCTCAAGCGCTGCCCGCCGGCAAGGCCACGCTCACCATTCACTACACCGGCATCCTCAACGACGAGTTGCGCGGCTTCTATCTTTCCAAAACCGCTCGCCGCAACTACGCCGTCACGCAATTTGAGTCTACTGATGCGCGCCGCGCCTTCCCTTCTTTTGACGAGCCAGCCTTCAAGGCTACCTTCGACATCACGCTGGTTATCGACAAAGGTGACACCGCCATCTCCAACGGCCCCATCATCAAGGACACACCCGGCCCCGGCGCTGACAAGCACACGCTCACCTTCCTCACCACTCCAAAGATGTCCACCTACCTCGTCGCATTTCTCGTAGGCGACTTCCAGTGCACCTCTGGCTCGCAGGACGGCGTTGCCATCCGGGTTTGCGCCACGCCGGACAAGGTTCCCTTCACGCCCTACGGCGTCGATGTCGCTAAGTACGTGCTTCACTACTACAACACCTACTTCGGAATTCCCTACCCTCTCAAGAAGCTTGATCTGATTGCCCTGCCTGACTTCGAGGCCGGTGCTATGGAAAACTTCGGCGCCATCACCTATCGCGAAACCGACCTGCTCCTCGATCCCAAAACCGCCACCATCAACGCCAGGAAGGGAGTCGCTCTCGTCATCGCTCATGAGATGGCCCACCAGTGGTTCGGCGATCTCGTCACCATGCAGTGGTGGAACAACGTCTGGCTCAACGAGGGCTTTGCCACATGGATGGAGAACAAGCCCGTCGCCGCCATGCATCCCGAGTGGCACATCGATCAGGATGTTGCCGCCGGCATGGACGGCACCCTCAACCTCGACGCCCTGCCCACCACGCGCGCCATCCGCGCCAAGGCCGACACGCGCGATGAGATTGAGCAGATGTTCGACGGCATCTCCTACGGCAAAGCAAGCGACGTGCTCCTCACCGTCGAAAACTACGTCGGCCCCGAGACTTTCCGCAAAGGCGTGCAGAGCTACCTCCGCGCGCATCTCTATGCCAACGCCACGGCTGAGGACTTCTGGAACGCGCAGACCGCCGTCAGCCATAAGCCCGTTGACAAGATCATGGACTCGTTCATCGCGCAGCCCGGCGTACCCCTGCTCACCTTCGGCACTCCAGGCAACGGCAAAGTATCCGTGGCACAGCAGCGCTTCTTCCTCAGCCCCAGCATCCAGCCTGACCCTGCGCAGAAGTGGACCATCCCTGTCTGCTTCAAGACTGGCGCTTCCGGTCAAAGCTGCGAAATCCTTACACCCTCCGGCACTTCGCTCAATCTTCCCGCAGCCGATCTCTTCTTCGCCAACGCCGGCGGCAAGGGTTACTACCGCAGTGCATATCCTGCTGCCCTCTATGCAAGCCTGGTCGCGCACGTTGAAACCGGCCTCACGCCCACCGAGCGCATCAGCCTCATCGGCGACGAGTGGGCGCAGCTCCGCGCCAACAAGGCCTCGGCTGGCGACTATCTTGACCTCGTCGCCGCCGTCAAAGCCGATCCCAACGCCGCCGTCCTCAGCAGCGCTCTCTCTGGCGTAGACGCCATCTACACCCGCGTCGCCTCCACGCCCGCAGACAAGGCCGCTCTCTCCGCATGGATTCGCAGAATCTTTGCCCCGGAGTATCAGAAGCTTGGCCCGCCCTCGGCCGGCGACTCCGCTGACACCCGTGAGCTCCGCGCGCGCCTGCTGCACGTTCTTGGCTACTACGGCAAGGACCCCGCCGCTCTCGCGCAGGCCCACGAGATTGCGGAAAAGTTCATCAGCGACCAGGCCTCCGTTGATCCCACGCTCGGCAAAACCGCTCTGGACGTTGCCGCCTTCAACGGTGACGCTACGCTCTATGACCAGTTGCTGAAAATCTACGAAACCTCCACAAACCCAGAGTTCCAGATGGGCGCCTTGAACCTGCTCGCCACCTTCCAGAACCCCGCGCTCGCGCAGCGTTCTCTTGAGTACGCCCTCTCCGGCAAGGTGCGCAATCAGGACGCAGCCATTCAGCTCACCATCGCCTTGAGCATGCCTGGGACCCGTGACCTCGCCTGGAAATTTATTCAGGACAACTGGGGAACGGTCCAGACAAAACTCACACCAGAGATGGGCCAGATGCTCGTCGGTTCCACCGGCAGCTTCTGCTCTGAATCAGCCCGCGATCAGGTCAGCCGGTTCTTTGCCGAGCACAAGGTCGGTGTGGCCACCGTCGCGCTCAAGCATGCCGTCGAGCGCATCAATGGCTGCATCGAGCTCCGCAATCTCCAGGAGCCGCAGTTGAAGAAGTGGATTGACGCGCAGCCATAGCCGTAGCCTTCCCATCCTCCCCGGCGTTCTCATTCCACGCCGGGGAGGATGCAATCACAATTTCCCGCAATCGCCCGCATCCGTTGTGTTACCTTCAAACCCAACATGATGCGCCATTCCCTCGTTTCACTCGCCACCCTCATTTTCGCCGCAATCCTCATCGCCCCCGCGCAGCAGCCCGCGCAGCCCGCCGTCACACAGGCCGTGCTCGCCGGCAGAATGATTGACGTGCGCACCGGCCAGGTCCACACGCACGCATACATCCTCATCGCTGGCGACCGCATTCAGTCCATTGCGGAAAGCGCTCCCGCAGGCATCCCCGTCACCGACCTCTCCACCTACACCGTGCTCCCCGGCCTCATTGACGCGCACGGCCACATACTCTCCAACCCAACCTCGCAGAGCTTCGCTGACGCGCTCCGCACCTCCATCCCTCAATCAACCATCTGGGGCGTCTATAACCTGCGCATTTGGCTTGACCACGGCTTCACCTCCGTGCGTGATGCCTGCGAGGGTCCCGCTGACTATCCGCAGTTCGCTCTCCGCGAGGCCCAGCAGCGTGGCGTCATCCTCGGCCCGCGCATCACCGCTGCGGGCAGTTGCATCTCTGTCGCTGGCGGCCACGCAGACGGCGCGCCGCTCTCGCCCGACCTCGAACTGCCCCGCGGCCGCAACGTCGCAGACACCGTCGATGACATCGACCACGTCGTCCGCCGTGACATCAAGTATGGCGCCGACTGGATCAAGCTCATGGCTACCGGCGGTGTCATGGACTCCGTCTCCGACTTCCACGTTCAGGAGCTCAGCGAAGCGCAGATGGCCGAAGCCGTTGCCGTCGCCCACCGCGCCGGTAAGAAAGTCATGGCCCACGCCGAAGGCGCCGTCGGCATCAAGGCCGCCGTCCGCGCAGGCGTTGACTCCATCGAACACGGCACCATGCTGGACGAGGAGGGCGCCGAGCTTATGGAGCAGCATCACACCTGGCTCGTCCCCACGCTCTACTGCTTCCAGCACGACATGGAAACCGGCCTCAGCAAGGGCCGCGATCCCGCCTCCTTCGCCAAGGGCAAGGAGATCATCGCCGCGCAGGGCCCCGCCTTCAAGCTCGCCCTCGCACATCACATCCGCATTGTCTATGGCACTGACGACGATGACGTGGACGAGGCCTCGTCCAAAGAGTTCGGCGCGCTCGTCCGTGGCGGCCTTTCCAACATCGGCGCCTTGCAGGCGGCCACCATCAACGCCGCAACCATGCTCGGCAAGGACAACGACGTCGGTACCCTCGAGCCCGGCCGCTATGCAGACGTCATCGCTGTCAAAGGCGATCCACTCTCCGACATCACCGTCATGGAGCACGTCGCCTTTGTCATGCAGGGTGGCCGCATCATCAAGGATCCCGCGCACCCTGACCGCAACCCGGTCATCCACATCCAGTAGCTGATGGTTCGCATAGCATAGTCCGGGCGTAGAAATACTCCGCGCCCGGACATCCTTGTCCTCTTTTTAATTGGTGCCCACCGTCAGCTTCATCTTGGTTTGTACATCACGCGCCAGCAGCTCAATCACCTCCGCTTCGCGCGCCATCCGGGGTGTCAAGGGCTGGTTCCCCAATTTCAGCAGATTTGCATTCAGATCCCGAGCCAGGATCAGCAGATTCGCACTCTCCTTGTCCAGCTGCTTCTTGCGCTCTGCATTCGCGAGTTCAAAGTTCTGCTTCTTCTGGGCCTTTTCCTGCATCAGCATCACTTCATTCGCGTCAGGAGGACGATTTGCCACGGGTGAAAGCACAGGCCGCGGCGGCCGCGGCGGTGGGCTCTCTTGGCTAGCTGCCGGAGTTGCCAACGCTGCCAACGCAAGCAGCATCACAACCACGCAGTTGCACCCCAGGTCAGTGACCCATTGCGTCCCCCCACGCTCCTTCCAGGCACCTTTCCACCAGAACATCTCGACCTCCTTCGGCATATCGCTGGCTCGCGTCTTTCTCGCTCCACGCGCATTGCGGCTCGCACACAGCGCCATCCGCATGGCTTCCACCAGGCCTTACTTCATCTTTTCCTTCACGTTATGGGCCAGCTTTTCAATCTGATCCGCCTTGCGAATCACCGTGAGCGACAACATGTCTTTGCTCGTCCTGTCCATGTCGGCCTTCAGTTCCTCGGCCAGTTCCAGAATCTTTGCGCTATCCGCCGCCAACTCTTTCCTGCGCGCCTCATTCAGCGAATTCATCGTCTTCTGCTTCATGGGCTGCACCTTTGGAATCAGCGAGTCATCTGCGCGGCCCATCTGGCTCGGATCCGCTGTGCTGTATGGGCTACCAATATCAGGTAGCTGTCGCTGGATCGGTTGCTGACTCTGCGGTAGCACAGCTGCAATCATCACCACCGCAACCACCCCAACTGGTTGCCACCACCAACCATGCCGCATGCGCCCAGCACGCAACAGGTTGCTATCGCGCGTACCCACTCGAATGTTCCCGGAGTCTGAATGCATTGAAGCCTCCTGTCGGTCCCGTTCCACGCCAGGAATCGCTCTGTACATACGCCGGTCCCTTTAGGCGCGGGCCCGGCTCCGCATGCGGACAGTCTAGTCTAGAAACAGGAGTTTGGGATGCACCCTTTTTTGCTCTCCATTCAAGCTGGCTGGTTTGCCCAGGGCAGGTTCATGGGCAAAGTCCTTGACGAGTGGGTTGACGACACCCAGGAGTTCCTCCACGTCAAGCTGCCTCATCTCCTCATGGTGGCGATTATCGCCTTGATTCTCAGTCGCTTGCTCCGCGCCATCACGGCACGCATGATTCGCGTTGCCGAGCAGCACGCCGCAGGACAGCCCCGCGTGGCCCAGGTTAAGACCCTTGCCGGAGTCATCCGCACCACAGGCATCGCCATCATTGCCACTATTGCCGGCATGCAGTTCCTCGCCGCCGTCGGCGTTGACCTCGCCCCGCTTCTCGCCTCAGCCGGCATTGCGGGTGTCGCCATCGGCCTTGCCGCGCAAAACATCGTCCGCGACATGCTCAATGGCATCCTCATCCTCATTGAAGACCAGTTCAACGTCGGCGACACCGTTCGCCTTGCAGCCGTCTCCGGCGTCGTTGAAGCCATGACCCTCCGCAAAACCACCGTCCGTGACTTTGACGGCACCCTCTACGTCATCCCCAACTCACAAATCTCCACCGTCGCCAACCTAAGCATCGACTACTCCGTCGCCACCATCAACGTCAGCGTCGACTATTCCGCAAATCCCGACATCGTCCTCGCCCTGCTCAAAGGCATCGCCATGGACATCCGCAACAGCGAAGAGTTCCGCGATCTCTTCATCGAGGATCCGAAAATCCTCGGCGTCGATGCCGTCAAAGGATCTGAGCTGATCTTCCCCGTTGTGTTCAAGACGCGCGCCACAAAACAGTATGCCCCTATGCGCGAGTTCCGCCGCCGCGTACGCCTCGCCCTCGAAGAACACAAGCTGCTCCCCGGCGATCCCTACCGTGTCTTCAACTGGGTAGTGGACACCGCTACCGGCATCCGCAGGCGCAACAGCCTCACAATCGAAACGCAGCGCGACCCCACCTCGCCTCCATCGCAGCCGCAGAATCCCTTCACCAGCGAGTAGCGTCAGGCCCTTTCCGCCAGCGCCTCCTGCAGAGCCTCCGCGCTCGTCACCGGCGGCATGCATGCGCGGCGGCGGCACACCGTCGCCCAGGCCTTCGCGCCTTCAGGCGCAGGCACATGCAGCAGCGTCTCCTCCACCATCTCGGGCAGTTGCCCCGCCACAAGCTGGCTGGGCGCAAAGCGCATCACCGCCTTCTGCACCCCAAAGCCGGCCATCGCCGTGGCTTCCAGCCGGTCTGCCTCCAGAGCATCACCCACAATCATCACCTGCACCGGGTCCATCAGCAGCCGCTCCAGCGCCAGCCCATAGCTGCCTACGTACAACCCAAAATGCTCCACAACACCCGCAAACGATTCCAGTGTGTCCTCTGCAATCTCGCGATACTCCCTGCGGCCGCTCAGCCCCTCCAGGCGCAGCAGCGCCGCTGCCGCTGTCGGATTTCCCGCCGGTGTCGGCGCATCCTGCAGCGGCTTCCGCCGCGCACTCAGCACGCCAAGTGGCGCATTGCCATTTGTCGTATGCTTGATGTCAAAGAACGCCCCAGCTGTGCGGTCATAGAAGCGCGCAACCATCCCATCCGCCAGCTTCACCGCCGCCTGGTAGTAGTGCATCTCCCCGCTCGCAAACCATGCATCTATGCACGCATGTACCGTAAACGCATAGTCATCCAGTGTTCCCGCCACCTTTTCCAGTGACGCCAACCCATCGTGATACGCAATCACATGGCGCAGCTCTTCTTCACCGTCCCATGCCTCATTCAGCAGCCGGTCCAGCGTCTTCCGCGCAAACCCGCGCGTACTTTCCATGCGCAGCACACGCGCCGTTTCCAGATATGCCGTCACCGCCATCGCATTCCAACCCGTGTACAGCGTGTGGTCAATGAACGGCGTCGGCCTCTTCCTGCGTGCCGCCAGCAACTCGCGCTTCGCTGACGCTATTAGCCTGCGCAGCTCCTCCACACTTCTTCCCGCCGCCACCTCGCTCTGCCCTGCAAGCTCTTCCAGTGTGTACTTGCGGTACAACACGTTCTTCGCCGCGTTGTGGTGCATGTCGCCTAGCTCGCCAATATCCCAGTAAACACTTGCGATGTTCAGCTCTTCCGCATTGAGCACAGCGCGCGCCTCGTCCAGCGTCCACGTAAAGTAGTCCCCGTCGTCGTGCAAGTTGATGTCAGCATCCTGCGACGCATAGAACCCGCCCCGCTCGCGGTCCGTCATCACCGCATCCAACCACGCCACAATCTCCTGTGCCGTCTGCTTGGAGTCCTCCCGAACAAAGCTTTGGAAGCCGTGCACGTAATTGCGCAGCAGCTCTGTGTTGTCGTAGAGCATCTTTTCAAAATGTGGCACCACCCAGCGCTCGTCCACGCTGTAGCGATGAACCCCCCCGGCCAGTTGGTCGTAGACCCCACCACGCGCCATCTTTTCCAGCGTCACTTCAAATGCCTCGCGCGCCCTTGCGTTCCCGTGATGCACCGCCAGTTGCAGCAGCAAATCCAGAGACGCCGGATGCGGAAACTTCGGCTGCGATCCAAATCCGCCATTGCGCGGATCAAACTGCTTCAGCGCCGACTCTGCAATCTTCTCCACCAGCGCATGCGTCAGCTCTCCCCCCCGTCCGCTAAAGCTCTCATTGTGCTCTATTGCGCTCATTACGCTCGCCGCTGACTCCAGCGCTTCTTCGCGCTGCTCGCGCCACACCTGCGCCATCGTTAGCAGTACGCGCCCAAAGCCCGGCCGCCCGTAGCGGTCATCGCGCGGGAAATACGTCCCGCCAAAATACGGCCGCCCATCCGGCGTCAAAAACGCTGTCAGCGGCCAGCCTCCCTGCCCGCTGATCGCCGACACTGCCGCCTGGTAGCGCGCGTCCACGTCGGGACGCTCATCGCGATCCACCTTCACCGCCACGAAGTTCTCATTGATAATCCGCGCTATCTCCGCGTCTTCATACGACTCGCGGTCCATTACATGGCACCAGTGGCACCACACCGCACCAATGTCCAGCAGAATCGGCTTGTCCTCGGCCTCCGCGCGAGCAAAGGCCGCCTCGCCCCACACGTTCCATTGCACCGGTTGATGCCGCGCCGAGCGCAGATAAGACGATGCCGCATGTTCCAGTCGGTTGGTGTGTCCAGGGGGGAAAGAAGAATCGGAAGACATGGGCTGAGCATACATCGGCCGCACCCGTTGCGGCCAGCGTATCAGGCCGACCTTGTTGCATCATGCGCAATGGATTACACGCACGTCAGCTCCGCCTCAATCACAGCTACAAACTCCTTCGCATCCGGCGTCGTATCCGGCGCAAAACGCTTCACCACCTGTCCCGAGCGGCTCACCAGAAACTTCTCAAAGTTCCACAGGATCTCCGGGGCCTCATTCGGCACAATCCCATACTTCCGCAAATCATCGGCAAACGAAACGCCCGTCACGCTCACCGCCTCCGGCTGCGCCGCAATCAGCGCCGCGTACAGCGGATGCTTCCCCGAGCCCACCACCGGAATCTTGTCATACAGCGGAAACTTCACCCCGAACTTTCCGGTGCAGAATGCCTGGATTTCCTCGTTTGTCCCCGGCTCCTGCCCCGCAAAGTCGTTCGACGGAAAGCCCGCAAGCACCAGCCCTTTGTCGCGATACGTCTCGTACAACTTCTCCAGCCCCTCATACTGCGGCGTCAGTCCGCACTTCGACGCCACGTTCACCACCAGCACCACCTTGCCCCTGTGTTCGCCCAGCGTCGTCTCCTCGCCCGTAATCTTGCGAACCGGAATCTCATAAATTGATGCGCTCATTCAACCATCTCCTCTGCTCTTCGTATGCGTATCTCTCTGCCCAGCCAATCGTCGGACTCCTCAGCTCAGCAGCCGCCGTGCCACCTGCACATACAACTCCACGGCTTCCAGCAGTTCTTTCTTCGCCAGCCGTTCATGCGGCGTGTGCGCCACGTGAATCGACCCCGGCCCCAGCAGCAGCGGCTCGCCCCAATTGCTCAGTTGCGGAATATCCGTCGTGAACTTCGCAATCATCGTCGGCAGCCCCTCCACATTGCGCAGCCGCACAAACGGAATATCCAGCGTGAAGTCCACCTCCGCTAGCCCCGCCGTCGCCTCCAGAAGAGCCTTGCGCACCGGCGCAGAGTCACCCACCAGCCGCACCAGAACCTGTGCCTCGGCCTTGTCCGCAATCACGTTCGGCGCATACCCGCCCTGAATCTGCCCGATGTTCAGCGTGCTCGGCCCCACGTCCTCCGTCACCGGCAACTCCAGCGCCAGCACCTTCCCCAGCGCCTCCACCAGCTTGTGCACCGCGCTCTCGCCTAACTCCGGATACGCCGAGTGCGCCATCTTGCCCTTCGTTCGCAATACCGCCCGCAGCGCTCCCTTTGAGGCCAGCGCAAGCCGGTTGTCCGTCGGCTCGCCATTTATCAGGAACCGGCTTCCCTTCGCTGCGTCATTGGCCACTTTCGCCCCCGCCGAGTCGCGCTCCTCGCCGCTCACAAACAGCATCCCAACGGAAAAGCCCTTGGCCCGCAGCGTCTCCGCAGCAGCCGCCTGCGCGGCCAGTATGCCCTTCGCATCGCACACCCCGCGTCCATAGAGAAACTTATCGTCCTCACTGAACGGGATATACGGCGGTACTGTGTCCATGTGCGTGGAAAACACCAAGTCTGGCGTCTTCCCCGCAATACCCGCATACACGTTCCAGCGTGCGCCATCAGCCACGCTATCCGGTGGCTGCGGCACAGGCGTCTTCTCCACCGCCCAGCCGCGCCGCGCAAGAACATCAGCTAGAAAATCCCCCATCGCGCCTTCGTGGTATGTGGTGGACTCAATCTCAACCAGCTCACGGGTAAATCGAATCGGATCAAGCGGCAAAAGCTCAGGCATGATGCTGCCAGAATACCCTACGCAATGCGCTGTCCTTCCATCCCGTCGCATTTTCGTCCCACAGTGTTCCAGCACGCGCCTCTTCTCCTTGAACGCTTTACTTCTGCCCCGGCGGCCTCATCCCCTCCCCGAAAAATGCGCGTAGAATAGCCAAGGGATGACCACCCAGTTGCCACCGGATATGCCGGCGTCCTCCGCGGGCAGCGCAAAGCTGCGCTCTGTCCATCTCCGCGGACCCGCCGGACGGCTCGAAGCGCTGCTCAATGAAGGCTCGCCCAGCGCGCCCTGCGCAGCGCTTGTCTGCCATCCACATCCCATTGGTGGCGGTACCATGCACAACAAAGTGGTCTACCACGCCATGAAGGCCCTCAACGCGCCCGAGTTCGGCCTCGCTCTGCCCGTGCTCCGCTTCAACTTCCGCGGAACCGGCCTCAGCGAAGGCGCCCACGACGGCATGGCGGAAACCGCCGATGTCGCCGCAGCTCTCAACTGGCTCGCCGCCGAGTACGAACTACCCATCGTTCTCGCCGGCTTCAGCTTCGGCGCTGCCATGGCCCTCTACGCCTGCTGTGATCCGCAAACCCGCTCACAGCTTCCCTTCGATCCCCGCGCCGATGTGCGCTTCATCGCCGCCCTCGGACTGCCCACGCAGGCAGAGGGCCGTCATTATCGCTATCCATTTCTTTCCCAGTGCACGCTTCCCAAACTTTTTCTCAGCGGAGATCACGACCAGTTCGCCCCCGCTGATGATCTGCGTGATGTGGCCGCCACCACGGCCAACCCCAAAAGGATTGTGCTCCTGCCCGGCGCCGATCATTTTTTTGCCGGCCAGCTCGATGCGATGCAGAACGAACTCGCCCGCTGGCTCAAGGAACTCCTGGCATGACTCCCGTCGCCGATTCCGTCTACGATCCCCTGCACCACACCGCCACTGAGATCTTCACCGGCGCTCTCGCCGCCTGCAATATCGAAAGCGCCTTCGATCGCCGTTTGCGCTTTGATGGCAACTTGCTCCACCGACTTCTCCCCGATGGCAGCGGCCCCGAAACCATCAATCTCGCCGGATACAAGCGCATCTTCGTCATTGCTTTCGGCAAAGCCGCCGGCCCCATGGTAGACGTCCTTCTCTCCCGCATGAAGCGCCGCAAAGGCCTGCGCGGTATCTACTGCTCCAAGTACCCACCCGCACAGCGCAACTGGCGCTTCCGATACTTCGAGGGCGGCCATCCCCTGCCCAATGAGGACTCCTTCGCCGCCGCCCGCGCCGCGCTCACCCTCCTCAAGAAAGCCAGGAAGGACACCCTCGTCTTCTTCCTCATCTCCGGCGGTGGTTCCGCCATGTTCGACCTGCCTCTTGACCCTGACCTCACCCTTGAAGACACCATCGGCCTACATCGGGCGCTGCTCAACTCCGGCGCTCCCATCAACGAGATGAACACCCTCCGCAAGCACTTCTCCGCCGTCAAAGGCGGCCGCCTCGCTCTCGCCGCCGAGGAAGCTACGCAAATCTCCCTCCTGGTGCCCGACGTCCCCCTCCGCTCTCTCGACGCGCTCTCCTCCGGACCCACCTCGCCAGACCATTCCACCGTCGACGACGCCCGCGCCATCATCACCAAATACAACCTCGCCGACAAGTTGCCCCCCGCCGTCCGCGCCTTCTTTGAACGCACTGACCTGCCCGAGTCGCCCGGCAACAAGTCCACGCGTCCCATTCTCTTCTCCAAGACAAACCGAAGAGGCGCTACACAGTCCCGCGACATCACAAAGGCCACATCCCTCGCTGCCGAGAGCCCCGTCTTCCGCAACGCCATCTACGAAGTTCTCCTCTCCAGCCATGACCTCATCGAAAACGCCCGCTCTCTCGCGCAACAAGCCGGTTACTTCGTCGCCGTCGACAACTCTTGCGATGACTGGGACTACGCCGATGCGGCGCGCTATCTCCTTGAGCGCTTCCACTCCATGCGTGCCGTCCACCCGCGCTTTTGTCTCATCTCCGTCGGTGAAGTCACTGTCACCATCGACCGCACCCCCGGTGCCGGCGGCCGCAATCAGCAGTTCGCCCTCGCCTGCGCCCTCGATCTCGCAGCACACCCCGGCAGAATGCTCTCTGTCCTCAGCGCCGGCTCGGACGGCATCGACGGAAATACGCAGAACGCCGGTGCCATTGCCGACCCCACCACCGTTGACCGCGCTCGCGCCTTCGGCTTTGACCCTGAAAAATCCCTCCGCAACTTCGACGCATGCCCGCTTTTCACCGCCCTGGGCGATTCTGTCGTCACCGGCCCCACCGGCCTCAACATCCGCGACCTCCGCCTGCTCATTGCTGATAAGTCCTAACTCTCGTGGCCTGTTCCCATCCCGCCGGAACAGGCCCCCCACGCCGCCGCCATTCTTACGCTTGTGCCCCCGTTTCATTTAGGATGAAGATGTGGCTCGAAGAGCAATCCGCAAGACAGACGACAAAACGCCCGACATTCGTGCCGTAGCCGCCCTGGCCAAGGTCTCCATTGCCACGGTTTCGCGAACCATCAACGGCGCACCAGTCGTCAGTGATCGGTTGTCCAAGCGCGTCTGGCAGGCTATCAAGCAACTCAACTACTTTCCCAACACCAATGCACGCAGCCTCGTCTCCGGCCGCAGCCGCATCCTCGGCATCATCGTTGAAAACGTCACCAACCCCTTCTTCCCCGATCTCATCAAGAACTTCGAGGAAACTGCCGTTGCTCACGGCTACGAAATCCTCGTCAGCTCCTCCAACAGCAATCCCGCAAATCTCGCCACCACCATCCGCCGCATGATTGAGCGCAAGGTTGAGGGCGTGGCCATGCTCACCTTCGGTGAGGAGGAGCCGGTGCTCAACCAGCTCGCAGTCCATGACATCCCCATGGTCTTCGCCGAGTTCCGCTTCGATGATCCCAACGTCAGCACCATCCTTCTGGACTACAAGACCGGCATCAAACAGGCCATCGTGCACCTCGCCGAGCTCGGCCACAGCAAAATCGCCTTCCTCGCCGGCCCCCACAACATCCACTCCGCCGTCACCCGCGAGAACGACTTCCGCGCAGCCATGCAGGAGGTCAACCTGCCGATCCGAAAGAACTGGGTCATCGAGTGCGACCACACACTCAAGGGAGGCGTCGCAGGTTTTGAGAAGCTCCAGGCACTCTCCTCACGCCCCACCGCCATCCTCTGCTCCAACGACATGACCGCCATCGGCGTCCTCCGCGCCGCCTATCTTCAGGGCCTGCGCGTGCCCCAGGATCTCTCCGTCGTCGGTCTCGATGACGTGGACTTCGCCGAGTTCACCCTGCCGCCCCTCACCACCATCCGCCTCTCGCGCGCCGACCTCGCCCACGCCGCCTTTGAAGCCCTCCGCCAGCAGGCCGAAATACCGGAAGATCAAAACAAGCAGCGCGAGTTCCTCGTCTCCACCAGCCTCGTCCTCCGCGGTTCCACCGCACCCCCGCCCGCAGGCGCCTGACCCCTCCCCGCCAGCTTCCTCCCTCCAATTCAGCCCTCTGCATCAATCGTGGGTGACTGCCCGCCGGGTCGCCCACCCTTCGCAATGCTTACTTACCGCAAACGTGGGTGCCCCATCCTTTCGGCCTGCGGTTGGCCGAAAGGATGGGAACCACATACACTCGCATTTCGCCATGAAACGTGCGGAGTGAAGAGAAGCGTGCGGAGAAGCTCGGGTATATGCACCGCAATCCAGTTGTGCGCGGGCTCGTGGCAAAGCCTGAGGACTGGCCGTGGTCGAGTTGTCGTCATGACTCGGCTGGGCTGCGCGGTACGGTGGAGATCGAGTCGTTTTGGACGGCGTGGGAGCGGGAACAAAGGCGAGACCCGGATGGGCGAAGGGTTGTGGTACCCACCCTTGCGCGATAAGTCCCCGCAAGGATGGGGCATCCACGTCGGAGGTAAGTTAGCATTGTGCAGGGGAAGGGTCGGCCACCCGCCCAGTTGACTTCCGTTGAGTGCAAGTACTAGTAAAACCTCCAGTTTCTGACGAAACCGGGCCGGTTTACGCTTTCCCGCATGGGGAACTGCTTGTCTGTTTGTACCGCAGGGAATCTCCAGATGGAGAGATTTATGAAGGATATAGCGACAGTAGTTTTGGTGACGACGGTTTTTCTAACATCCGCCGTGGGAGTGCAGTTCGCGCAACAAACTACTTCTGCGGAACCCGCTGTGCTTCGCGACGGCGACGGTGCCAAATCCATACGTGTCGACGGTTTGCACATGGTGCGTTTCGCCGAGATCTTCCTCGCCGGTCGCGAGGCGAAAACCGGGAAGCTGGTCGCTGCGTGCTACAACACGAGCCTTTTCCCAAATGCCGTCCCCGCCTCCAAGGACACCGCGCCGCAGGCGTGGGCCGAGGGCCTCGATTTCGACAAGATAAAGAACGAATTCGGCGTCCTTGGTGCGTCTCTTAATGGTCCGAAGCTCTGGATGCCCGATTGGATTGAAGTCCAGAATGGCGTCGTAAGGGAGTTCAATGGCCGCAAGGTTCCGTGGGTCGGCCAATTGGACATGGGCGACAACACAGGTGGTGTATCAGAATCCACGCCCTACAAACCCCAAACCATCTTACGAGGCGACATCGGTTGGTACAAGGGCACCACGGTTTTGCTGCTGGACGATCCAGAAGGCAATACTTGGATCATGAAGGGATTCCAGATCGGCCTTAAACCGACATACACCTACGAGCAATTCGTTGCCGCAGGACAAAACCAGTTCAAGAAACTGCCGCCGGGCTGGAAGTTCCGGGTTAAGACCCTCGACAAGGATTTGAACGAGAAGCCCGAAGGCGGCGTGGCCACGATCATGGTCGACGAGTTCTTCAACGTGTATGACAAGACCGGGCCCGGCATGAGCGACTACAAGCCGTAGCCATTCGGGCGGGTGCCCCGTCTCGCTTTTTGAGGGCACCCAGTCTCGAGGTAAGTCAACATCCCGAGACCCGCGCCACCCGCCCCACACAATGACGACACCCACTGAGTCCGATGGACGCATGCGCTGGTAAAACCACCAGTTGTGGGCGCAGCCGACGGATTACTATCCTTTGGCGCACGGCAGATTGCAGTTCTGGAGTTATCGTATGACGAAATACTTGATTTTGGTGACGTCGGCCCTCTTGGTGTTAGCAGCCGGAGTGCCCTTCGCGCAACAAACTTCTTCAGCGGAACCAGCTGTGCTTCGGGACGGCGACGGTGCCAAATTCATACGTGTCGACGGCTTGCACATGGTGCGTTTCGCCGAGATTTTCCTTGCGGGTCGCGAAGCTAAGACCGGGAAGCTGGTTGCTGCGTGCTACAACACGGCCCTTTTCCCAGATGCCGTTCCGGCTTCCAAGGACACCGCGCCGCAGGCGTGGGTCGAGGGACTCGATTTTGACAAGATAAAGAACGAATTTGGCGTCCTTGGTGCGTCGATGAACGGCCCGAAACTCTTTACGCCCGATTGGATTGAAATCCAGAATGGCGTCGTTAGGGAGTTCAATGGCCGCAAGGTTCCATGGGTCGCCCAATTGGATATGGGCGACAACACCGGTGGTGTCTCAGAATCCACGCCCTACAAACCCGTAACCATTGCACGCGAGGGCAGCGGCATCGGTTGGAACAAGGGCACCACGGTTTTGCTGCTGGACGATGCGGAAGGCAACACCTGGATCATGAAGGGATTCCAGGTCGGCCTTAAACCGACATACACCTACGAGCAATTTGTTGCCGCTGGACAAAGCCAGTTCAAGAAGCTGCCGCCCGGCTGGAAGTTCCGGGTCAAGACGTTGGAGCAGGATTTGATCGAGAGGCCGCAAGGCGGCGTGGCCACCCTCATGCCCGACGAGTTCTTCAACGTATATGACAAGACTGGGCCGGGCATGAGCAACTACAAGCCGTAGCCATTCGGCCAAAATTGGGTAGACATCTGCGAGCAGAGTCTCACTCCATCTGCTCAGAGCGGCGCTGCTCAGTTTTTGCTCGTAGCGCTTTAAAGTTCACTGGAGACTACTGTCGGGCAATACGGTGAGCGCGAGGTCGTCCAATGGAGAAACCGATGAGAATAACTCCGCCCCGGGCTGCTATTGCCTTGATCCTGACTTTCCTCTTCTCGATGGCTTGTCCTGTCGATGCCGCCGCTCAGAGCCAGGACGAGGTATACCAGATCGGTTTGGAGGCTTATGTCTACCTCTATCCGCTGGTGATGATGGATGTAACCCGCCAGCAGATGACGAACATCGAGTCCGGCAAGATGGCTGGCCGCGGCCCGATGAACACTTTTACCCATGTGCGAGCATTCCCAACTGCGGACTTCAGGGAAGTGGTGCGCCCCAACTTCGACACGCTCTACTCCATCGCCTGGCTCGACTTGACCAAGGAGCCGATGATCGTCTCCGTGCCAGATACCGGCGGGCGCTATTATCTGATCCCGATGTTGGATATGTGGAGCGACGTCTTCGCCGCGCCCGGCAAGCGAACAACCGGCACTGCAGCCAACAATTTCGCCGTCGTGCCTCCGGGCTGGAAGGGCAACCTGCCCCACGGCGTTGAGCTTATCCAGTCACCCACGCCCTACGTGTGGGCCATAGGACGGACGCAGACGAACGGGCCCTCGGACTACGAAGCTGTCCACAAGATTCAGGATGGCTATCGCATCATTCCCATGTCCCAGTGGGGCAAGACGCCCGTACCGGCGGTGTTCAAGGCCGATCCAACCGTGGACATGAAAACCCCGCCACTGGAGCAGGTGAACAAGATGCCTGCTAAGGCGTTCTTCAGCTATGCCGCGGAGCTTATGAAATTGCATCCACCGCATCTGACAGACTGGTCAATGGTGGCGCGTCTCAAACACATTGGCATGGAGCCGGGGAAGAGCTTCAATTGGGACAGTCTGGAGCCAATGGTTCAAGATGCTCTGACCCGTGCCTCCATAGCAGGGCTCAAAGCGATGTACGCGAAACTGCCGACAATTGCCCCGGTCGTTAATGGTTGGCAGATGAACACGGACACCATGGGTGTCTACGGAAACTACTATTTCAAGCGCGCGATTATCGCCATGATTGGATTGGGAGCCAGCCAGCCGGACGATGCAATCTACCCGATTAACTTTGGCGATGCCGATGGAAGGCCGCTCCAGGGAGAGAACAGGTATATTCTCCACTTCGACAAAGCACAACTACCGCCGGTCGAAGCTTTCTGGTCATTGACCATGTATGACGCAAACGGGAATCAAGTGGCAAATCCGCTCAACCGTTTTGCACTCGGCGATCGTGACAAGCTCTCATTCAATCCCGATGGTTCGTTGGATCTTTATATCCAGCACGAGAACCCTGGACCCGACAAAGAATCTAACTGGCTACCCTCACCTGCTAGCGGGACACTCAGCATAACGCTGCGACTCTATGCGCCGAAAGCGCCTGCACTTTACGGTCGCTGGATGCCACCGGTGGTACAAGTCATCGAGAGTCCCGCAGAGATGCTTCCACAATAGCCATCATCAACTGTCCGGCTCGGGAGCTGTCATGCGCGTCTTAGTCCCATGCTGGCCTGCTCGTGCGTGACCCGTTTGCGCAGATCGCCAGTGAGGCCGATATAGAGCGTGCGGCTCCGGCTGGCCATCATGTAAGGGAGGTAGCTGGCCTCGTGCATCATGATATCGTAGCCAAACACAGGGGGCTGGCCCGGGTGCCGGGATTGCGAAGTGAGTTCCACCACTGAAGATGGTTGCCCCGGGTGCCTTGCCTTTGATGGGATAAGGAAGAAGGCTTCGGCGAAGATCGAGTAGCGAGTGGATAGAGGACCACGAGCTCGAAGATCAGGAGAAGCCTTCGATGAAGATTGTAGGATGCGATT
>JAKAFB010000061.1 GCA_021818105.1 Acidobacteriota bacterium | reverse complement strand
CGGGCGACAACGTGCAGTTGACGGTGGAGCTGATTACGCCGGTGGCCATGGAGAAGGGCTTGCGCTTCGCCATCCGCGAGGGCGGCCGCACCGTGGGCGCGGGCACCATCTCGGAGATTATCAAGTAGACGCCGGCTGCGCCGGGCCGTCCGTCCTCGGACGAATGGTTACCGGCGCGGCAAGCATGCAGACTGGTCGCTGGTCGAGGATCAGGGATCACTGGAAAGAAGAGCCATGGTAGGACAGAGAATACGCATCCGGCTGAAGGCATACGACTATCGCGTGCTGGACGCCTCGACTGGCGAGATTGTGGAGACGGCCAAGCGCACCGGAGCCTCGGTGGCCGGACCGATTCCCTTGCCGACAATCAAAAATAAGTACTGCGTGCTGCGGTCGCCGCACGTGGACAAGAAGTCGCGCGAGGCCTTTGAAATCCGCACGCACAAGCGGCTGATCGACATTCTTGAACCGACACAGCAGACGGTGGACGCGCTGATGAAGCTCGACCTGCCGGCTGGCGTGGACGTCGAGATCAAGGCTTTCGAGAAGTAGGCTGGCCGTTCAGGCAGTAGCGCCCTGTGGCGCGAAAGCAGGCCGCCATAACGAGAAATCCGGCAGTGCGATGGAAAGAGCATCGCATGATGAGGCGAGAGAGACATGGCAGTTACAGGAATTCTGGGTAAAAAGATCGGCATGACGCAGGTCTTCGACGAAAAGGGCGATGTGCATCCGATAACGGTGCTGCAGGCCGGTCCCTGCGTGATTACGCAACTGAAGACGGCCGCGAAAGACGGCTACGATGCCGCACAGATCGGCCTGGTGGAGTTCATTAAGGCCAAGAATGTGACCAAGCCGCAGGCTGGGCACTTTGCCAAGACCGAAGCGCCTCCGGTGAAGTTCATTAAGGAAGTGGGAGTTGAGGCGGGCGCGGATGGCGGATCTGATGTAAAAGCAGGGGATCGTGTGCTGGTGGACATTTTTGCCGACGCACAGTTTGTGGACGTGATCGGAACCTCCAAGGGCCGCGGGTTCGCGGGCGTGGTTCGCCGCCACAAGTTTGGCGGTGGTCCCAAGTCTCACGGCCACATGTTCCAGGTGCAGGGCTCGATTGGCGCATCCAGCTTCCCGTCGCGCGTGTTTCCCGGTCAGCGCATGCCTGGGCACTATGGCGTGGACCAGGTGACGGTGCGCAACCTGCGCATTCGCGGTATTGATGCTGACGAGAACCTGCTGATGGTGGAGGGTGCGGTGCCCGGTCCTCGTGACGGTTACGTGATGATCTCCAAGGCCAAGGCTCCGCCGCGCGAGCGCCGCGGATTTGCCGGGGCCGGCGCGGTGGATCCTCTGAAGGCATCCAAGCGCGCGGCCGCAAAGCGCAAGTGAAGCGGACGTTCAGGCATTAGCCGCCTGACGGCGGTATGAGATTGCGAGCTGACAGGGAAGAGGGTCAGCGGAAGAAGAAGACGATGGCAAAAGTGGATGTTTTGAATCTGAACGGGGAAAAGGTAGGCTCGGTAGATCTGGCCGACGCGGTGTTCGCACCTGACCAGGTGAACGAGGCTCTGCTGTGGGAGGCGGTGAAGCACTACCGCGCCTCTATGCGCCAGGGCACGCACGCCACCAAGAACCGCAAGCTGGTGGCCGGATCTGGCAAGAAGCTGTGGAAGCAGAAGGGCACCGGTCGGGCGCGTGTTGGCTCGGTGCGTTCGCCCCTGTGGCGCCATGGCGGCACGGTGCATGGACCCCAGCCGCGCAGCTATGACTACGCATTTCCGCGCAAGAAGCTGCTGGGCGCACTGCGCTCGGCGCTGGCGGCCAAGCTGGCCGACGGCAAGCTGACGGTGGTGGATACGCTGGAGCTGAAGGAGGCCAAGACCAAGCTCTACCGCGCGGCGCTGGACAAGCTGGACGCAAAGCGTACGGCTCTGCTGGTGGAAAACGGCAAGACGCTGACGCAGGCTCTGGTGCTGGGCGCCCGCAATCTGAAGGGTGTGGAACTGGTGCTGAACAACGAAGTGCATCCCTACGACCTGCTGCGCTATGAGCGCGCCATCTTCTCGAAGGCCGCGATTGAGCAGCTTGCCGAGGCTCTGCAGAAATCCGTGTCCAAGCGCAAGCTGGCACAGTCGGAGGCTGTGTAATGCCGACTCTCTATAGTGTGATTCGCCGCCCGCTGATTACGGAAAAGGGGCTGGGCGTGAAAGAGACCGAGGGTACGCTGGTGTTTGACGTGGCTCCCGATGCAACGAAGACCGAGGTGAAGCAAGCCGTTGAGGCTCTCTTCAAGGTCAAGGTGGCCACCGTGCGCACGGCCAATGTGTTGGGCAAGGAGCGCCGCCGTGGCCGGTTTGCGGGCTACAAGCCGGACTGGAAGAAGGCGTATGTGCGCCTAAAGGCCGGCGAAAAGATGCCCGAGTATGTGAGCAACCTGTAGTGGTTGCGGGCCGCGCGAGGCGGCTGGAGTGAAGGACTATCGGGGCTGCGAGCAAGAGGCGTGCCCCGGAGAAACGGGGAGAGCGACGCGGAGTTGGGCGCCGGCTCTTCAGGACAAAGACGATGGCAATCAAGACATACAGACCGGTAACGCCGACGCAGCGCTTCCAGACCACTCTGGTGAATGAGGAGTTGACCGGAGACAAGCCGTTTAAGCCGCTGCTGACGACGCGCAAGCGCACCGGGGGGCGCCGCAATTCCGGCGACCTGACGATCCGCCACCACGGCGGAGGCCACAAGCAGAAGCTGCGCCTCATCGACTTTAAGCGCGACAAGTATGGCGTGCCAGGACGCGTGGCGACCATTGAGTATGATCCGGGCCGCTCGGCGCGCATTGCGCTGGTGCACTATGCTGACGGCGACAAGCGCTACATTCTGCAGCCGGTTGGCCTGAAGGTGGGTGCTACGGTGAGCTCGGGCCCCGAGGCCGACATTCTGGTGGGCAACGCGCTGCCGCTCAAGAACATTCCTGCCGGTACCACGGTACATGCCGTGGAGCTGCGGCCTGGTAAAGGCGCGCAGATGGCGCGCTCTGCCGGCGCGCAGGCGCAGCTGGTGGCCAAGGAAGGCGAATATGCGCTGCTGAAGCTACCTTCCGGTGAGACACGCAGGGTGCTGGTGGACTGCATGGCGACCATTGGGCAGGTGGGCAATACAGACCACGAGAACGTGACTATCGGCAAGGCGGGTCGCAATCGCTGGAAGGGTATTCGCCCGGCCAACCGTGGCGTGTCGATGAACCCGGTAGATCACCCACATGGCGGCGGCGAAGGCAAGACCTCGGGCGGGCGTCATCCTGTGACGCCGTGGGGCCAGCCGACGCGGGGCTACAAAACACGGAACAACAAGCGGACGGACGCATTCATCGTCAGCCGCCGGACGAAGTAGAGGAGCGGGAGATTTATGGCACGTTCGACGAAAAAGGGTCCGTTCGTGGATACGCATCTGAGCGTGAAAGTTGATGCGCTAAACCAGGCCAACGAAAAGAAGGTGGTGAAGACCTGGTCGCGGCGCTCAACGATCTTCCCTGAATTTGTGGGGCACACGATCGCGGTGCACAACGGCAAGAAGTTTATTCCGGTGTATGTGACGGAGAACATGGTGGGGCACAAGCTGGGCGAGTTTGCGCCGACGCGCACCTTCAAGGGACACACCGGGGGCAAGGCCGAGGCGGCAGCCAAGGCACGCTAGCACATTCCGCGCGGGGTTCATACCCCTAGCGCGATGAGATTGAGGAAGGCATACCAATGGCAGTCGAGACAAGGGAATTCCGGGCTGAGGCCAAGTTCCAGCGCGTGTCGCCGCAGAAGGCGCGCCTGGTGCTCGACCTGATTAAGGGCCGGGGTGTTCAGGAGGCGCTGGAGACGGCGGCCTTCACCAAGAAGCGCATCGCCCCGGTGATCCACAAGCTGTTGACCTCGGCGGTGGACAACGCCAAGTACGTGGCAGGCGAGCAGGGCATTGACCTGGACGTGGACAACCTCTACGTGAAGCAGGCCCTGGCCAATGACGGTCCGCGCATGAAGCGCATCCGCCCCGCGCCGATGGGTCGCGCCTTCCGCTATCAGCGCAGGCTGGCGCACATTGTGGTTTCAGTGGCCGAGCGCGAGAGCGGTGCAGAACTGGTGACGAAGGCTGAAGAGTCCGCTACGCCGAAGGCAACCAAGAAAAAGGCCGGCAAGAAGGCCTGAGAGAGTTTGAGGGAAGAATATGGGACAGAAAGTCCATCCTTACGGATTCCGGCTGGGCGTGAACAAGCCGTGGCGTTCGCGCTGGTTCTCGGAGCGCGACTATGACAAGCTCCTTGTAGAAGATGTGAAGCTCAAGGCTGAGCTGCGCGAGAAGCTGAAGGCTGCGGGCGTGAGCTCCGTGGAGATTGAGCGGCCGGGCAACAAGCTGCGCTTCCTGATCCGCACGGCCAGGCCGGGTATCGTCATCGGCCGCAAGGGCGCGGAGATCGAGAAGCTGAAGGCCGAACTGGGTAAGCGCACCAGCCGTGACGTGTTCATTGACATTATCGAGGTGAACAAGCCGGAGTTGGATGCGCAACTGGTGGCCGAAAACATCGCACTGCAGCTGGAGAAGCGCGTCAGTTTTCGTCGCGCGATGCGCAAGAGCGTGGATTCGGCGCTGCGCTTTGGCTGTAAGGGCATTAAGGTGCGCGTGTCGGGTCGCCTGAACGGCAATGAGATTGCGCGCTCGGAATGGTATTTGCAGGGCCGTTTGCCTCTGCATACGCTGCGCGCGGATGTGGACTACGGCTTTGCCGAGGCGCGGACGACATATGGCGTGATCGGCGTTAAGACGTGGATTTATCGTGGCGATATCTACGAGCAGAAGCGCCGCCAGACGCCGCAGGTCGGGACGACAGTGTTTTAAGACAGCTGAAAGCTGATAGCTGGTTTTCGAGGTTTTCGTTATGTTGATGCCAAAGAAAGTGAAGTTCCGCAAGCAGCAGAAGGGCAAGCGCCGCGGCAAGGCGTGGCGTGGTTCTTCGCTCTCGTTCGGTGAGTATGGTTTGAAGGTGCTGGAGTGCGGATACATCACCGACCGGCAGATTGAGGCCAGCCGTATCGCGATGACGCGCTTTATCAAGCGCGGCGGCAAGGTGTGGCTGCGTTTGTTCCCGGACAAGCCGATTACCAAGAAGCCGGCCGAAGTCCGCATGGGCTCGGGCAAGGGCGCGCTGGACCACTGGGTGGCCGTGGTGCGGCCGGGCAAGATCCTCTTTGAGATGGAGGGCGTGGCCCCGGACATCGCGCAGGAGGCGATGCGCCTGGCGTCGCACAAGCTGCCGCTGAAGACGAAGTTTGTGCAGCGGACTGCTGCGGAAAAGGGCGCGGCCTAGCCAGGTTGGCCAGCCACTTGAGCCAGATGAGATAGGCGCACCGCCAGCCGGGGACGGACAGGCCGGGCGTCGGAGAGAAAAGCAATGGAACTGGATAAGATTCGCAACCTGAGCGACACCGAACTGCTGCAGCAGGAGAAGACAGCTGCGGAGCAGCTGTTCCGGCTTCGCTTCCAGGTCTCGCTGGGGCAGAACGACGGTGTGAAGAAGATTCGCCAGCTGCGCCGTGAGATCGCACAAATGAAGACCGTGGCCCGCGAACGCGAGCTGGGCATCCGCGGAGCGTCGAAGGACGCCGCGGCCGATGCCGGGAAGGGAGCCCGCTAAATGACGGCGACGACAGAAGCAGTGCAGGGAGCGCCAGCGGCCTCGCGGCGCAACGAGAAGGTTGGCCAGGTGGTTTCGACCAAGATGCAGAAGACCATCGTGGTCGAAGTGGAGATGCGCAAGGCTCACCCCAAGTACAAGCGCATCGTGCGCAGCTCGAAGAAGTTCTATGCGCATGACGAGCAGAACTCGGCGCGCGTGGGCGACGTGGTGCGCATCCGCGAGACGCGTCCGCTGAGCAAGCAGAAGCGTTGGAACCTGGAAGAGATTGTACGGCGCTCGTCCCTGAACCAGATTGAGGACGCGACGCCCGCGACGAAATAGCAGCGGCGGGTAAGGAGAAGAACCATGGCAGTGCAAATGAGAACCATGCTCGCGGTGGCCGATAACTCTGGCGCGCGCAAGCTGCAAGTGATTCTGCCGCTGGGCGGCGGGCTGGGCAAGGAAGCGGGCCTCGGCGATGTGGTGACGGCAGCCGTGAAGGAGGCTTCGCCCGACGGCACGGTGAAAAAGGGCAAGGTGGTGAAGGCCGTGATCGTCCGCACCCGCAAAGAGCATCGTCGTCGCGACGGCACGTATATCCGCTTTGACGAGAATGCTGCCGTGGTCATCAACGAGGCCAATGAGCCGGTGGGCACGCGCGTTTTCGGCCCGGTGGCACGCGAACTGCGCGAGAAGAAGTTCCTGAAAATTGTTTCCCTGGCCCCCGAGGTTGTATAGGGCGGAGCGGGCAGCAGACCTGAACGGCTCACATGGGCCGAAGTGAGAGATAGAGATGCCGAGTCTAAAGATTCATCGCAACGATACGGTCAAGGTGCTCACGGGCGCCGACCGCGGCAAGACGGGCCGCGTGCTGCGCGCCTTCCCGGACAAGGGGACGGTGCTGGTGGAGCATGTGCGTGTCGTCAAGAAGACGGTTTCGAGCAAGCAGGGCAAGAACACTCGAGGCGGTATTGCGGAGCAGGAGTCTCCGATCAATGTCTCGAATGTGGCGCTGGTTTGCCCCAGCTGCGGGCCCACGCGCGTCGGCTGCAAGACGGAAGGCGACAGCCGGGTGCGCATCTGCAAGAAGTGCGGGCAGGAGCTGCCCACGAAGAAATAACCGGAATTTCCGGCCGTGACGGATGCGGACCATCTCCACCCGGCGGCCAGCACACTTCCGCAACGGTACACGGCTCAATGTGGGGCCACCCCGGGCGCCGGAAGAAAGAGAGCGAAGCAGAATGGCGGCAAGGCTGAAAGAGAAATATCAGAAGGAAATTAAGCAGGCGCTCCAGAAGGAGCTTGGCATCGAGAACCCGATGGCCGTGCCGAAGCTGGAGAAGATCGTCCTGAACATGGGTCTGGGCGAGGCCACGCAGAACACCAAGCTGCTGGATCCGCTGGTGGCAGACCTGATGGCAATTGCCGGGCAGAAGCCGGTGACCACCAAGGCGAAGAAGTCCATCGCGGCCTTCAAGGTGCGCGCGGGCATGTCGATTGGCGCCATGGTGACGCTGCGCAATGACAAGGCGTATGAGTTTCTGGACCGCCTGATCTCAATTGCGCTGCCCCGCGTGCGCGACTTCCGCGGCGTTTCAACAAAGAGCTTTGACGGGCGCGGCAATTACACGCTCGGCCTGCGCGACCAGCTGATCTTCCCGGAGATTGACTACTCCAAGGTGGAGAAGCTGAAAGGCATGAACATCACCATCGTGACCACGGCGAGGGACGACAACGGAGCACGCGCGCTGCTGCGCCACTTCGGAATGCCCTTCCGCCAGGGCGCGTAGTCGGGAACGCGTAGGACCAGGCAAGAGGGATTTGAGGATTTATGGCAACCACTGCAAAGAGAGTAAAAGACGCGCGGAAGCCGAAGTTCAGCTGCCGCAAGCACAATCGGTGCAAGCTCTGCGGGCGTCCGCGGGGATACCTGCGGAAGTTCGGCGTGTGCCGTCTGTGCTTCCGGAGCCTGGCGCTGAAGGGCGAGATTCCAGGCGTCGTCAAATCGAGCTGGTAGTGTTTGAGGCTCCGCTCGCACGGCGGGCCGAGCCGAAACGAAATCGCCGGGCGTTAAGTGTCCGGCATACATTCCCGCTGGTTCTCCTCAGCCGCTGCGCAGGCACGGCGGGAGCGAACGGGGGATGAAGGAGAAGGAATGAGTCTGACCGACCCAGTAGCAGATTTTCTGGCGCGGATCCGGAATGCGATCCGGGCGCGTCATCAGAAGCTGGATGTGCCGGCTTCCAAGCTGAAGACGGAGATTGCCCGCATTCTCAAGGAAGAGGGCTACATCTCTAACTACAAGACCCAGGAAGAGGACGGCAAGCTCATCCTGCGAGTGTACCTGAAGTACGGCGGCACGGAAGCGGCTATCCGCGACCTGGCGCGCATTTCACGTCCGGGTTGCCGTGTGTACGTGGGCCGCGACGAGATTAAGCGCGTGCAGGGCGGGCTGGGCATCTCCATCCTGACCACGCCCAAGGGCGTGATGACGGGCCGCCAGGCGCGCCGCGAAGGCGTGGGTGGCGAGGTGCTCTGCGAAGTCTGGTAGGACTGGCCGTCCAGGCAACTGCCTTCGGTGTTTCTTGCCGAGCTTTGCGGGGATGCAAACGGTTTGTATGGCAGGGGGTAGTAGCCCCCAGGGCTGCAGTGGAACGAAGCGGTGCAGGCCGCAGCGGGACTCGCAAGCCAATAAAGGATTGAATCGATGTCGCGAATTGGAAAGAAGCCAATCCCGCTGCCGGCGGGCGTGAAGTACAAGGTGGAGGGCAACACTGTTCTGGTGGAAGGCCCCAAGGGCAAGGTTTCGGCGATGATTGCCGAGGGCATCACGCTGGAGGCTGCCGACGGCCATCTGCACGTGAAGCGCGAGAGCGACAAGCATGCCGCCGTGCATGGCCTGACGCGCGCACTGGTGTTCAACGCTGTGGAAGGCGTGACCAAGGGCTGGAGCAAGGAGCTGGATATCGTGGGCATCGGCTACCGCGCAGAGATGAAGGGCAAGAGCACGGTAGTCTTCACTTTGGGCCACTCGCATCCCATCGAGTTCCCGCTACCCACCGGCATTGAAGTGGCGATTGATCCGAAGCAGACACACTTGACGGTCAGCGGTATTGACCGCCAGAAGGTGGGCCAGGTGGCGGCGGATATGCGCGCGCTGCGCAAGCCGGATCCGTACAAGAACAAAGGTGTGCGCTACACGAACGAAAAGCTGAAGAAGAAGGCCGGCAAGACAGGCTCGAAGTAACCAGCAAAGCGCGGGCAGCATGAGCCGCCTGCGTACAACCGAACGGTGCTGCAAGGCAGTGCCGCTGATAGGGACGAGAGACAATGATTACGCAGACCAAGAGGAACGAGATACGGAAGCGCATTCATGCGCGCATTCGCCAGAAGCTATCCGGCACCGCCGAGCGGCCGCGGCTGAACGTGTACCGCTCGCTGAACCACATTTATGCACAGGTGATTGACGACCAGAAGGGCGAGACGCTGGCATCAGCTTCGACGCTGGCGCTGAAGCTGAAGACCGGCAGCAATGTGGCCGCAGCAAAAGAAGTGGGTAAGGCGGTGGCGGAACTTGCCAAGGGAAAAGGCGTAACTAAGGTTGTTTTCGACCGCGGTGGCTTCCTGTATCACGGGCGCATCAAAGCGCTGGCAGATGCAGCGCGCGAAGCCGGCCTGGAGTTCTGAGGGGCGCTCCCGCGGACAATTTTGTGCAGAACAGCAAGGATCCTAACCTAAGACGCCAAACCGCGGAGCGGCGCCCGGAAGGACAGACAAGAGAGCAATGACGATGTTGAAGAAGAAACTCGATGCCAACCAATACAACCTGAAGGATCAGGTGGTGGCCATCAATCGCGTGACCAAAGTGGTCAAAGGCGGCAAGAACATGTCGTTTGCGGCGCTGGTGGTGGTGGGTGACGCCGCTTCGGGCGTAGTGGGCTACGGTTCGGGCAAGGCCAAGGAGGTTCCCCAGGCGATTCGTAAGGGAATCGAGTCAGCCAAAAAGAACCTGGTAAAGGTGAACCTGACGGAGACGACGATTCCGCACCAGGTGCTGGGCAGGTTTGGCTCCGGCCAGGTGCTGCTCAAGCCTGCTCCCGAAGGCACGGGCGTGATTGCCGGTGGCGCAGTGCGCGCGGTGATGACCTCGGCTGGCGTGCAGAACGTGCTGACCAAGAGCCTGGGAACCGCCAATCCGCACAACGTCATCAAGGCCACGTTTGACGCGCTGGTGCAGCTGCGCGACAAGGCTGAGGTTGCGACCATGCGCGGCAAGACGGTGGAGGAGCTGTAATCATGGCTGAACCCAAAAAGATTCGCATCCAGTACTATCGCTCGGCCATTGCCACGCCCACCAAGCACAAGCTGGTAGTGAAAGGCTTGGGCTTTACGCGGTTGAACCAGATTGTTGAACGCGTGGACAATGAGGCGATCCGCGGCATGGTGAAGACCATTCCGCACCTGGTCCGCATTCTCGAAGACTAAGGCGGCAACGCCGCAACCCTTTTTGCTTTCAGGCCGCGCGGCGCTTTCCGCGACAACGCGATCTGGAAAGCCAACAAACGCGAGTCGGCGGGATCCTGATTTCCGCTGGCGCTACAGCGAGGACAACATGGCAAAGAATCTTTCCAATCTGCGCGCGCCGAAGAATGCCAATACGGCGCGCAAGCGTGTGGGCCGGGGCATGGGCTCCGGCATGGGCAAGACCTCAACCCGCGGACACAAGGGCCAGAGATCCCGCTCCGGCTCCAGGCTGATGCGAGGCTTTGAAGGCGGCCAGATGCCGCTGCATCGCCGTTTGCCCAAGCGCGGCTTTACCAACATCTTCCGCACCGAGTACACCGTGGTGAACCTGGATCGCATTGAGGCGCTGGGAGTGAAGGAGATCGGCCTGGATGACTACCGGAAGCTCGGTCTGGCCTCCAGCAAAAAGGCGCTGATCAAGGTGCTCGGCTCGGGCGAGCTTACCTCGGCCAAGACGATCCATGCCCACAAGTTCTCCAAGTCCGCCATTGAGAAGATTGAGAAGGCGGGCGGTAAGGCTGTTGTGGCGGGTGCTCCGGCTGCGGCCTAGGGCGACACGCGCCTCATTTCACGGCTAAGATAGTCCATGGCACAGTTTCCTAACGGCGGCCAACACCTGAAGCGGATACGCAAACATGCTTGAGAAGTTTCTCAATATCTTCCGGATTCCCGACCTGCGCAAGCGGGTGCTGTTCATGCTCGGCATTCTGGCCGTCTACCGTCTGGGCGCATTCATTCCCACGCCGGGGGTGAACACGCACCAGCTGGAGTTGCTGTTCAACCAGCAGAGCGGCTCGGCACTGGGCCTGATGGACCTGTTCGGCGGTGGCAACCTGCGCCGCATGACGATCTTCGCCCTGGGCATCATGCCGTACATCACGGCGTCGATTATTTTTCAGCTGCTGACTGTGGTGTATGAGCCGCTGGCGCGCATCCAGAAGGAAGGCGAACTGGGCCGCCGAAAGATTACGCAGTGGACTCGCTATCTGACCGTCATTCTAGGTGCACTGCAGTCCATCGGTATTGCCGCCATCCTTACGCGTCAGGGACTGGTGCTTCATCCCGGTATCGGCTTCAGCCTGATGACCGTATTGACGCTGACCACGGGCACGGCTTTCATCATGTGGCTGGGCGAGCAGATTACGGATCGCGGTATCGGCAACGGCATGAGTCTGCTGATCTTTGCCGGCATCGTGGCTGGCCTGCCTCGCGGCGTAGGCGACCTGGTGCAGAAGATCCAGACCAACGCCTGGGGATCGCTGACAATTCTTGCTGTGCTGATTCTTCTGGTCGCGATGATTGCCGTAGTGGCTTTCATTGTGTACGTGGAGCGGTCTGAGCGGCGTATTCCCATCCAGAGCGCGCGGCGCATTGTGGGCCGGCGCATGATGGGTGGACAGTCCAGCCACTTGCCGCTCAAGGTGAACTCCGGCGGCGTGATGCCCATTATTTTTGCCAGCTCGATTCTGTCAGCACCGCTGCTCTTTGGCCAGGTGGAGTGGGTACAGAACAGCCGTTTCTTGCAGCCCATCATTCAGGCCATTGAGCCGGGCTATCCCTGGTATGTTCTGCTGAATGCGTTGGGGATTATCTTCTTCGCGTACTTCTACGTGTCGATCATCATGAAGCCGGACGATATTGCGGACAACTTCCGCAAGTCGGGCTCATTTATCCCCGGCATTCGGCCCGGCAAGCGCACCTCGGATTTCATCAATGACATTCTTACCCGCATTACGCTGGTTGGAGCTATCTATCTGATTCTGGTGCAGATGGTTCCCACCTTCTTGATTTCCGGCATTCGATTCGACAAGATATGGCTCATCGGGAGGTTCTTTGAGAATCTGCCGACCTGGGCGATTCACGGTTTGGGGGTCAACTTCTACTTTGGCGGCACTTCGCTGCTGATTGTGGTGGGTGTTGCCATGGATACCATCAACCAGATCGAATCGCAGCTGATCATGCGTCATTATGACGGCTTTTCCCCGCGCTCCGGTCGCATCCGCGGAAGGAAAACCTGGTAATGTCCTTTTCGGCAACTCAAGTGGAAAGCTACTCGGATACGGCTGTCCACATTGTTCCGGGCCCCATTCTTTTGCTGGGCGCTCCGGGTGTGGGCAAGGGAACTCAAGCCAAGGAACTGGTCAAAATCTGGAGCATTCCGCAGATTTCCACGGGGGATCTGCTGCGCTCCCATGTGGCCCAGGGGACAGAACTGGGCAAGGCGGCTGGCGCCCTGATGCAGCAAGGGGAACTGGTGCCGGATTCGCTGGTGAACGAGATGGTCGCGCGGCGTCTGCAGGAGCCGGACACGGCACGGGGCTACATTCTTGACGGATTTCCTCGCACTTTGCCCCAAGCTCATTGGCTGGACGCGCGGCTGGCGGCACAACCCGATGCCCTGCCTGTGGTTGCTGTGAGCCTGCACGTGGACTATAATCAGTTAATACGCCGCATTACGGGGCGCAGGAACTGTCCAGTCTGCCAGCGCATTTACAACATCTACCTCAACCCGCCCAGGACGGCTGGTTTTTGTGATGTGGAAGGCGCCGCGTTGGCCCAGCGTGCTGACGATCGGGAAGAGGTGTTTGCGGAGCGCATGCGTGCGTATAACGCACAAACCGCTCCGGTTGTTGAGCACTATCGCACCCAGGGTCGTTTTGCCGAGGTGGATGGGGACGGAGCGATTGCCGCAGTTGCGGCTCGGATTGTAACCGCCGTCGAGCGGCTGCGCAGTTAGGGTAGCCGACGGGCGGGTTTTTGCGCGCACTAGTGCGCTGAGAGTGGGATTGGCTGGGTGGCGGTTGTACTGAAGTCGTCACAGGAGATCGAGAAGATGCGCAGCGCCGGCCGTGTGGTTCGCGAGGTGCTGGAACTGGTGCGCGGCCATGTGAAACCGGGCGCAACCACGCTGGATCTCGAACGGGTGGCTGCAAAGCGTATTGCCGACCTCGGCGCGCGACCCGCCTTCAAGGGGTATCACGGGTATCCGTGCGTGCTGTGCACCTCGATCAACAGTGAGGTGGTGCATGGCATACCGTCGTCGAAACGGGTCCTGAAGGAAGGGGATATCGTTTCAGTGGACTGCGGGGCGGTGGTGGGTGGCTACTATGGAGACGCCGCGATTACCGTGCCGGTGGGCGAGAAGATAGACCAGAAGACGACGCGGCTGTTGCAGGTGACCGAGGCGTCTCTGCAGTCGGCAATTGCGGCGGTGAAGCCGGGAGCAACGCTGGGCGACATTGGCGCTGCCGTGCAAAGGATGGTCGAGGCCGAGGGGTTCTCGGTGGTACGGGATTTTGTGGGGCATGGCATCGGCTCCCACATGCATGAGGATCCGCAGGTGCCGAACTTTGGCGAGGCCGGGCAGGGCATGAAACTGCGCGCCGGTATGGTGCTCGCCATTGAGCCGATGGTGAATGCCGGCAAGCCGGATGTGCGTGTGCTGAAGGATGGCTGGACGGCGGTTACAGATGATGGGAGTATGAGTGCTCACTTTGAGCACACGGTGGCGGTTACGGCCACCGGGGCGATGATTTTAACCGAGTAGCTGGCTCGGTATAACCCGCCGGTTGAGCAGGAGCGCGCCGGCAGAAGCGGGATACGGTTTGTCAAAGGAAGATGCGATTGAGGTGATGGCAACGGTGATTGAGACGTTGCCAAATGCCATGTTCAAGGTCAAGCTCGAGAATAATCACGAGGTGCTGACCCATGTCTCCGGAAGGATGCGCAAGAACTTTATTCGCATTCTGCCTGGTGACCGCGTGGCTGTAGAGCTAAGCCCCTACGACCTGAATCGCGGACGCATCGTGTATCGCTACAAGTAAGTGTTCATACTAGCGCCGTTGTTGATTGTTGGCGCGGAGAAGGGTAGTCAGAAATGAAGGTCCGTGCATCAGTGAAGAAGATTTGCGCCAAGTGCAAGGTCATCAACCGCCATGGGGTGGTTCGCGTGATCTGCGAGAACGCAAAACACAAGCAGCGCCAGGGCTAGGGTTGGCCTGGTAGTAGCGGGACCCTCCAACGCCGACAAGGCAGGGGCTAGTTAGCTGGAGTAAAGGCTTGCGATGAACCCCGGAGATACCGCATCACCCGTGCGAGCCGGTTGAGGCCGGAGGCACATAACCAGAAGCAGCAAAAGGAATCAGCATGGCACGTATTGCTGGCGTAGATCTGCCCCGCAACAAGCAGGCTCGGATCGCGCTCACATACATTTACGGGATCGGCAACCCGCGCGCACTTAAGATTCTGGACAAGGCGAACGTTGACGCCTTCAAGAAGGTCCAGGACCTGGGCGAGGACGAGGTGAACCGTATCCGTCAGGTGATTGAGGACGAGGGAGGCGTCGAGGGCGACCTGCGCAAGGACGTCGCGATGCACATCAAGCGCCTCATCGATATCCAGAGCTACCGTGGCACCCGCCACAGGCGCTCACTGCCTGTGCGCGGACAGCGCACTCACACCAACGCCCGCACACGCAAGGGTCCCCGTAAGGGCACGATCGCGGGCAAGAAGAAAGCGACGGCGAAGACCTAATGGCGAAAGCACAGGGCGCCGGGAAGGCAGCCAAAAACAAAAAGTTCAAGAAGCGCGAGCGCAAGAATGTGCCGTATGGCATTGCGCACATTCAGGCCTCGTTCAACAACACCATCGTCACCATCACCGATCAGATGGGCAACACGCTGAGCTGGAAGAGCTCTGGATCGCTGGGCTTCCGTGGTTCGCGCAAGGGCACGCCGTTTGCGGCGCAGCAGGCTGCGTCGAACGCGGCCGGCATGGCCCGCGACCACGGTCTGCGTGCGGTCGATGTTCGAGTCGCCGGTCCGGGTTCGGGCCGCGAGTCGGCCATCCGCGCCCTGGCTGCCGCCGGGATTGAGGTGCGCTCCATCCGCGACGTGACGCCGGTGCCACACAACGGCTGCCGTCCGCCGAAGCGGCGCAGAGTGTAAGAACTGAAACAAACCGGGCCGGGAGGAAGTGTCCCAGGGACATGTAAACCGGCCGTCATCCGAAGTCAGGAGAAGAAATGGCACGTTATACAGGAGCAGTCTGCCGCCTTTGCCGCCGCGAAGGCACCAAGCTTTTTTTGAAGGGTGCCAAGTGCACCTCAGAGCGTTGCCCGCTGGAGAAGCGCAACTTTGCGCCCGGCCAGCACGGCAAGGACCGCAAGGCCAAGATTGTGGGCTACGGCCTGCAACTGCATGAAAAGCAGAAGGCCAAGCGCATTTACTTCACGCTGGAAGGCCAGTTCCGCGAGTATTACGAGAAGGCTAACCGCGCCACCGGCGTCACTGGCGAACTGCTCATCCAGCAACTGGAGCGCCGCCTGGACAACGTCGCTTTCCGTCTGGGCTTTGCCATGTCGCGCCGCCAGGCCCGCCAGGTTGTGCGCCACGGCCACGTTACGGTGAACGGCCGCAAGGTCAACATTCCGTCCTATCAGGTGAACGTGGGCGACGAGATCGCCATCCGCGAGAGCGCCAAGAAGCTTGCCATCGTGGAGCAGGCCGCGCAGTATGCTGCGCAGAACCCTGTTCCGGTGTGGCTGGAAGCCAATTTTGAGAATCTCTCCGGCCGTGTACTTTCACTGCCCAAACGCAAGGACGTGAACCTGCCGATCAACGAGCAGCTTATCGTCGAACTGTACTCGAAGTAAGCAACACCGGGCGGCCTGGCAACAGACCGCCCGCAATTCAAACCGAAGGAGAACTTGCGCGGCCGCCGCAAAATGCATCGCGACGCACCCGCCGCGCGGGAAACGAGAGAAAGATATGCTTTGGAGAGGATTTCAAAAACCGAAGCGCCTGGCAGTGGATGCCGAGACGCTCACAGAAACCTACGGCAAGTTCAGTGCCCAGCCTTTTGAGCGCGGCTTTGGCACCACCATCGGCAATGCCCTGCGCCGCACACTGCTCAGCTCGATTGAGGGCGCTGCAGTCACCGCGGTTCGCATCGAGGGCGTGCTGCACGAGTTCCAGTCCATCACCGGCGTGGTTGAGGATGCGACGGACATCATCCTGAACCTCAAGCAGATTCCCTTCAAGCTTTCGGGTGATGGGCCCAAGGCGCTGTATTTGCGCGCCGATCAGCCGGGCGTGGTCACCAGCGGCATGATTGAAGCCGACGGCGACGTTGAAATTCTGGACAAGAATATCTACATTGCCACCGTTTCTGAGGGTGGGCGCCTTGAGATGGAGATGCGCCTCAAGCGCGGACGCGGCTATGTTTCCGCCGACAAAAATTTTGATGCGGACCTCGGCCTGGGCTTTATTCCGGTGGATTCGGTCCACTCGCCTGTGCGCCGCGTGAACTATGTGGTGGAAGCCGCCCGCCTTGGGCAGATTACGGACTACGACAAGCTCACGCTGGAAGTGTGGACAAACGGGGCGGTGCTGCCTGCAGACGCCATCGGCCTGGCTGCCAAGTTGCTGAAGGACCACATGAACATCTTCATCAACTTCGAAGAGGAGATTGAGACCGAGGCGCGCGGTGAAGAGGGTCGCACCATGCTGCGCAACGACAACCTCAATCGCTCAGTGGAAGAGCTGGAATTGTCTGTCCGCAGCTACAACTGCCTGAAGAACGCCAATATTCAGACCATTGGTGAACTGGTGCAGAAGACCGAAGCCGAGATGCTGAAGACCAAGAACTTCGGCCGCAAAAGCCTGAACGAGATCAAGGAAATTCTCGCGCAGATGGGCCTGTCGCTGGGTATGAAGATTGACGAAAGCGGCAACGCGGTTCCGGGGCCGACGAGCATTTCGCCTGCCGCAGCATTGGCTGCCAGCTACAACCAATACGACGATGAGGATGAGCCGCTGGATTCGGTTGACCTCCAGCTGCCCACGGAGTCGGAGAACTTCTAAAACCCTCTTCTGCCGCGTTGTAGAAGAACTTGAAATCCCCGTCCCTGACGCAATCAGGTTTGGCGTCTGGGACGGTAGGAAAGAACTGAAATTCCACACCTGCCCCACCGCAGGTGGTTTCGAAAGAGAGTTGCATCATGCGCCATCGCAATGCAGGATTCAAGCTCGGACGCAACACCAGCCATCGCCGCGCGCTACTGCGGAACCTGGTCACGTCCGTTCTTGTGGAAGATCGTGTGGAGACGACAGTGGCCAAGGCCAAGGCGGTCCGTCCGCACGTGGAAAAGATGATCACCCTGGGCAAGAAGGGCGATCTGCACTCGCGCCGTCAGGCGCTCAGCTTCCTCCAGACCGACGAGGCCGTTACACGCCTGTTCGATACTGTGGCCCCGCGCTACGGTGACCGCAATGGCGGCTATCTGCGCATCGTGCGCACCGGCTTCCAAAAGGGCGATGGGGCAGAGAAGGCGTTCATCGAGCTGCTGGGTGCTGAAAAGCAACTGGACGAGAAGCGCCAGAAGCGTGCCGACATCAAGGCCAAGAAGCGCGCTGAGCTGGAGAAGCAGCTCGAAGAGCAGAAGAAGGAAGAGGGCGGCGAAGAGGCCGCGTAAAGCGGTTCGGGTTCATCGTCATTCAAAGTCAATGCAAGAATAATGCGGACGCATTCCCATGCGGAGTGCGCCCGTTTTTCTTTGCGTGCTTGTCTGGGTCGGGCGCTTCCTACGTGGTTCGTTTGAGCTTCTTGGGCCTGAAGACGCGCATTGCGATGTAGACGATAATTTGCAGCGTGATGGCGCCACTGCAATCCAGCAGCACGTCCCAGGGCGAGCCGGTGCGATGCGCAAGGAAGGACTGGTGGAATTCGTCTGCACTGGCCACGATGCCGCAGCCCAGCACGGCCAACGCCGCATCCTGCAAGAAGCGCGAGCGGGGCAGCGATATCCACCACGCCCGCAGCCAGAGCAACCCAAAAGTTCCATAGCCGAAGAAGTGCGCCATTTTACGGATGTGCGTATGGATGTGCCCCCACTGCAGGTCGCTCACCGGGCCAAAGAGGGTTTGATACACCCAGCGAAACGGACCGCTGGTGTCCTGTGCACTGAACAAGTTTGAGGACGAGGTCGCGATCAGGATCGTGCCGAGGATGACCGGCAGCCATGCGCTGAGCCAGCTGACGCGCTTCTGTTCTTGTGCCGTAAAGGTATCCAACTCGAGCCTTTCTTCCGGGGACAAATGAGCCGCGCGGTTGCGGGCAGCATCGATGCTCTCTCTATCTGCGCTTCAGGCGGGCTTTGCAACCGCTTTTGAGCGCCTACTCTACGTGGTAGTTGGGAGCTTCGCGGGTGATGATGACGTCATGCACGTGGCTTTCGCGCAGGCCTGCGTTGGAGATGCGCACAAACTGCGCCTTCTCCTGCAGTTCCTTAATGGAGCCGCAGCCGAGGTAGCCCATGCCGGAGCGCAGGCCGCCCACGAGCTGGTAAATCATGGCCTCCAGCGGTCCGCGATAGGGTACGCGGCCTTCAATGCCCTCAGGGACGAACTTGGCCAGGCGATTCTGGTTGGCGCGCTCGCGCTGGACCACGCTCTCGGTGCCCGCTTCGGCTTTGGCCATGTCCGCCGTGCTTTGGAAGTAGCGCTCGCCTGATCCCTGACTCATGGCAGAGAGCGAACCCATGCCGCGATAGGTTTTGAAGCTGCGCCCCTGGTAGAGAATCGTCTCGCCGGGGCTCTCGTCCACGCCGGCAAAGAGTGAGCCAATCATGATGGAGCTGGCTCCAGCAGCGATGGCCTTGGTAATTTCGCCGGAGTACTTGATGCCCCCGTCGGCTATCACCGGGATGCCGCGTTCGCTTGCGGCGCGCGCCGCTTCGGCAATGGCGGTAATCTGCGGCATGCCTGCACCGGTGACCATGCGCGTGGTGCAGATGGAGCCGGGTCCGATGCCTACCTTTACAGCGTCTGCGCCGGCGTCAATCAGTGCCATTGCGCCTTCATAGGTAGCGACGTTACCAGCCAGCAAGCCCACTTTCGGGAAGTGCTTCTTGACTTCGCGCACGGCATCGAGCACGCGCGATGAGTGGCCATGCGCTGAGTCAATGGCCAGCACATCGGCACGCGCGTTTACCAACTCGGCTGCGCGCTCCAGGTAGTCGCCTGTTGCGCCGATGGCTCCGCCTACGCGCAGACGGCCCTGCGCGTCCTTGCAGGCATTGGGATACCGAAGCTTCTTCTGGATGTCCTTGACGGTAATGAGGCCTTTGAGCTCGTACTGATCGTTGACAACCAGCAGCTTTTCCACGCGGTGCTTGTGCAGGATCAGCTCGGCCTCTTCCAGCGTGGTACCAACGGGCACCGTGATGAGATCATCCTTGGTCATCACGTCGCCCACGGGAATGTCGGTGCGCGTCTCGAAGCGCAGGTCGCGGTTGGTGAGGATGCCCACCAGCCGCTTGCCGCGCGTGACCGGCACGCCGGAGATTTTGTAGCGCCGCATCACTTCGAGCGCGTCGGCAATCATCTGGTCCGGGCCGATCGTCACCGGGTCGACGATCATGCCGCTCTCAGAGCGCTTCACCTTGTCGATTTCGCCCGCCTGGTGGCCGATGGACAGATTGCGGTGCACGATGCCGATGCCGCCCAGCTGCGCCATGGCAATGGCCATGCGCGACTCGGTGACTGTGTCCATGGCCGAGGAGAGCAGCGGGGTGTTGAGCGTGATGTCGCGGGTCAACTGCGTCTGCGTGCTTACGTGCGCGGGAACCACGTCGCTGTACGCGGGCACCAGCAGCACATCGTCGAAGGTCAGGGCTTCCGGCAGGTTTTTGGATAGCATCATGCTTTGACGCGCCTGGCGGGCAAGGGAATCGAGTCCCAGGCACGGCAGGCGCTTTCAACTATTGTAGCGGAGAGGGCAAGGGCGGGCTGATGCCACGCTTTCGCACGGAATTATTCGATTGGATAAGACGTCGGAGGGAATCTTTCCGGAATCCCAAGGTTGCGCGCCATGCGTTCGGAGATGCGCAGGGGAATTTGCTCCTGCAGCCCGAGAGTGAGCACCACGTAGCGCCGCCAGAAATACTTTGTTCTTGAGAATTGGATTTCGTTCCACGGGATGCGCAGCGGGGGATGACCGGCGCGGAAGGGAAGCAGAACGGAGAGATAAAGGGCATCATCGGAGGCTATCATGCGGACAATGCTGCCGTAGTGCGACCAGAAGCGCATATAGACCGAGTAAAACCACGGTCCTGCGGCTTTGGTGTCACCGTAAGGCTCAGATTGCTGTCTGAAGCGCGCGGCGAGTGCCAGCCAGCCACTCACGGAGCCTATCATCAGGCAGACGAGAACCCAGATACCGATGAAAAAAAGGGAAGAGGGGCAGAAACCAGGGCGGGAGTGTGTCTGGATTGACCTGCATTTGTGTATTCGCCGACCCGAGTTTGTACGCTGTTTAGGCTGCCGGAGCTATCTTCTTCGCGGCCTTGAGCAGCACGCGCAGCGCCTGATTCACTGACTCTGCATCAGGAAAAGCCTCAGCTACGTCCGGAGCGAGCGTCACCATCACGACGTCCTTTGGAAAACGATTCGCGTATTTGCCTCGAACCGCATGCGTAAAGTCGTATTCTTTGCGCATGTCTTCGCCCTTCGCCACCTGCTTACGGCTGCTGCTCATAGCGTCTCCTTTCCCTG
>JAKAFB010000125.1 GCA_021818105.1 Acidobacteriota bacterium | reverse complement strand
ATGTCCCACCGTCCCGTCGCCAAACAGCCATGTGTACTTCGTGTGCGGAACCGGAAATGCCGTAAATGTCACCTTGTCGCCCGGACCGAAGACAGGCGGATTCACCACAAACTCCGCCACCGGCCCCGTTGGCGCTGGAAACTTCGCCGGAGCCGCTCCTTGCGCCGTCGTAACCGGCACATCCGCGCGCACCGCAGCGCGCACCTGCCCATACTTCACGTTGTCAAATGTCACATTGCGCACGTCGCCCGTCAGCGTCGAGCCCGCCAGCGGCGGCTGATCCAGCGCCCAGATGTTGCGAAACGTAAACTCATGCAGGCTCGGATTCTCCTGCTCCATCTGCACCAGCGAGTACCAGTTGTCCAAGAAAATGTTCTGGAACGTAAATCCCATGTGCTCGCCGCTCGCGCCATTCGCGCCCCAAAACCCCAGCAGCCCAAACGTCTGCCCGCACGCGCCAATCCCCGCATGCAGCACGTCCGAGTCCTGCAGCGTAAAGTTCCGTGAGTTATAGATCTTCTGCGGCCAGCCCGCGCGCACAATATTTGAAATACTCGTGGACAACACGCTGTGCTCAATCAGGATGTTCGCCACATCGTGCCCCGGCAGCGTCATGTCCTCTTCGCTGTAGCCGTCCCAGTTTCCCTGCATGGCAAACACATCATCCGATGCGCGAAGAAATGCATCCCGCACCGTCGTGTCGCCGCCGCCCAGCCAGTCCATGCCGTCCTGGTTTGCATTGCCCGGGTTCCCGCCAATCACGCGCAGATCGTCATAGGTAAAGCCCGTTGAGTCCTTCATCTGGATGGACCACGTCCGCGATCGCACGATGCACGTCAGCCCGCGGATCTCCACATCGCGCGCGTCCATCGCGCCAATGCAGTGCCAGTCCGGCTTCTGCATCCAGCCTTCGTCGTTGTTCGGGTCCTGCGGGCCGTCATACACAATCACGCCGCGCCCCAGCACCTTCACGCCCTGCACCTTCCACAGATTCAGGCTGCCCAAGAACACCGCGCCCGGCTGCAGATACAGAGTCTCGCCACTCTTCGGGTTCAGGCTCTGCCGGTACACGCCCGGTGCGTAGACCTTCACGTCTGCACCCTGCGGCGGCGGCTCCGGCGGCGTGCCTGCAAACAGGAACAGCATATCGGCGTGATTCAGAAAGTCCCGCGGCCGCGAGATGGAAAGCTTCGCCGGCCCCGCCAGCCTGAAGCGAATCGTCTGCCCCTCGCGCTTTGGCCGCAGCCCCAGCCGCCATGGCTCAATGTCCACGCCCTTGTCCCAGAAGCCCGGCTCCGCTGTAGTAATCGCCACGTCCACAGGCCCGGTGATGTCAAAGCTCGCAAACGAGTAGCTCGCCGCCGCATGCGCCACGTCCACAGGCACACCGTTCACCGTGATCGTGAAGGCTTTCGTCCGCATCTCCTCGGGCACAGGCACCGGCTGCACGCGCGGAACCCCAAGCGCGGCGCACGGCAGCGCCACCACGGCCACTAGAAGAAGTCGCAGGAAAGACAAGCAGGTTGACCCCGGCGTCGAAGTGCGGACGAGTCCACTCTAGCACCTTGGGCGAGCGTTAGATGCCCTCGCCCATCGACACATACTCGCGCAGGTGATCCAGCTCCGCGCGATAAGCCGTGCGCTCGGCCTCTTCCGCCGCAAACGGCACAGCCCTGTGCTCCTGCGCGCCCAGCTGCCGCTCCAGGTCCTCCACGCGGGCTGACAGCGCAATCAGCGCATCTGAAAGCGGGTCCTTGATGTCGTGCGGATCGGTAATCAGCACGCGCTCGCCATTGCGATACACAATGTGCGCGGGCACGCCCACCACCGTCGAGTTCGGCGGCACATCCGTCAGCACCACTGAGCCCGCACCTACGCGCGAGTTCTCGCCCACTGTAACGTTGCCCAGAATGTTCGCGTTGTTGCCGATGAACACGCGATCGCACACCGTGGGATGCCGCTTGCCATGACCCTTGCCCGTGCCGCCCAAGGTCACGCCTTGATATATTGTCACGTCGTCGCCCACAATCGCCGTCTCGCCAATAACGACACCCGTCGCATGGTCAATAAAGAGTCGCCGCCCCAGCAGCGCGCCGGGATGAATATCCACGCCCGTTAGAAAGCGCCCCACCTGCGACAGAAACCGCGCCGGCAGCCGCAGATGTGCCTTCCACAGCACATGCGACACTCGATGAATCCACACCGCCCACAGCCCCGGATAGCACAGCAGCACCTCCAGCCAGGACCGCGCAGCGGGGTCCCTGTCCAGCACAGAGCGTATATCTTCCCGGATTCGTTCAAACAGGCTCATGGGAGTTGGATTCAAATATACTGGCCGGCGAAGCAACATGCTTCGCCGGCCATTCCGGTTACAGCGCCACTGGATGCGTGGGCAAGGCCAGCGCCTCCTGGCGCAGCGGGTCAAATGCAACGCTCGAGAGGTACCGTTCGCCGAAGCTCGGCAGCACCGCCACAATCAGCTTGCCTGCATTTTCGGGCCGTGCGGCCACCTTCAGCGCCGCCACCACCGCCGCACCCGAGCTGATGCCTACAAACAACCCTTCCTCACGCGGCAGCCTGCGTGCCATTTCAATCGCCTCGTCATTGCTCACCTGCACCACTTCATCAATCAGCTTCGTGTCCAGGATGGTAGGCACAAACCCAGCACCGATGCCCTGAATCTTGTGCGGCCCCGGAGCGCCGCCGCTCAACACTGCACTGTCCGTGGGCTCCACCGCCACAGCCTTGAAGCTCGGCTTCCGCTCCTTAATGTACTTCGCCGTGCCCGTCAGCGTGCCGCCCGTGCCCACGCCGGAAATGAGAATGTCCGCCTTGCCGTCTGTATCTTCCCAGATCTCCGGGCCCGTCGTCGCATAGTGAATCGCCGGGTTCGCCGGATTGTCGAACTGCCCCAGGATGTACCCGTCCGGCGTGGCCGCGAGAATCTCATTCGCCTTGGCGATTGCGCCCTTCATGCCGTTCGCGCCCGGTGTCAGCACCAGCTCTGCGCCAAAGGCCTTCAGCAGCACACGGCGCTCAATCGTCATTGTGTCCGGCATCGTCAGGATGATGCGATAGCCCTTCACCGCAGCCACAAATGCCAACGCGATACCCGTATTGCCGCTCGTGGGCTCAATCAGCACCGTCTTGCCCGGAGCAATCTTGCCCTCCTTCTCCGCAGCCTCAATCATCGCCAGGCCGATGCGGTCCTTCACACTCGCAGCCGGATTCTGGCTCTCCAGTTTCACCACCACCGTGCCGGGCAGTCCTGCCGATACACGATTCAGACGTACCAGGGGGGTGTGCCCAATAAGCTCAGTCACATTCGCGGCAATACGCGCCATATTGATCTCCTTGTTTTTGTACGTCCGCAAACACTCACAGGACGTGGATTCTGAAATTGCAGGGATTTGGGGCCAGGGATGCTGGTAGGGGAGAGTGCGCGCGTAAAATCGGCGCACAACTGCATCGCGGCACACACCAGGACGGCGTTAGCGACATCGACGCATACACACAGCCTAGACGCCCACGTCGCTTCTGGCAAGTCTCGCGCTTGCAAATCTCTCGCGGCGCGATTAATTCAGCCGCCAGTAGGCCGCGTTCAGCACCGTCGCAAACGTCACCCACGCCCAGTAGGGAGCCATCATCCACGCGGCCACCGGCGCCACGCGCGCAAACAGCAGCGTCGTCGCTCCAATCGCCGCCCACAGTACCACTATCTCCACCAGCGCCGCGCCAATCGCATGCTGATGAAAGAAGATCCACGACCACGCCAGGTTCAGCGCCAGTTGCACCACGAACAGCGCCAGCGCCCACAGGCGCAGCGGCGATGCCTCGGCCAACCCCACGCGCCATGCCGCCAGCGCCATCAGTAGATACAGCACGCTCCACACCGGACCAAAGATCCAGTTCGGCGGCGCAAACGAAGGCCGCTCCAGCGTCTGATACCAGGAGGGAATCTCCGGCGTCGTCCAGCGTCCGCCCACCGCAGCCACCCCGAAACACAGCCCAATCCAGAAGATCAACGCAAGCCAGCGCATCGTGTCCCCCTACTCAGCAGGATCCGACTCACATCATGCACCCATTACAGGCGCAATGTCTTGCCGCAGGTTTCTGTTTCGTTGAGGGGAAACAGCTGCCTACCGCGCGGCGTGCGGCACACGCGCCTTGGTTGCCTTCGGTGCAGTTTTGGCCACTGGGCACGGATGGCCTGCGCACAGCGCCTCCGTAATCCCCTTATCCTCTGTGATCGTATAAATGCGATCCACTGCGGGCAGCCGCACCATCTCCCTGCGCCCGGAGGGCCAGCGAATCTCCGCCGTGCCCGCATCCGTCGCAGTGCCCAGCCCAAAGTGCG
>JAKAFB010000060.1:19911-21290 GCA_021818105.1 Acidobacteriota bacterium | reverse complement strand
AGAAGTTTCATTGTTCTTAGCCGGATCACTTCTATCCACTCGGGATCGGTGAGAATGTAGAACTGCTCTTTCCGGATCGCTTCGAATACGATGTCAGCGACCTGCTGAGGCGGCATGCTGGATGCAATGAGCGCCTCGAACGCGGCCCGTCCGGCCTGCATCTCCGGACTGAGTTCAACCGGTTCATTCCTCAACTCAGCGGGCCGGTTGCGCTCGGTGCTGGCGATGTTTGTCTGCACCAGACCGGGGCAGAGCACCGAGACCTTGACGAGCGAGTTCCGTTGCTGAAGCGTCAGGTAGAGGCTCTCGGAGAGGGCAACCACTGCGTGCTTGGTGACGGAATAGGGAGCGGAGAAGCCACCGACCATGAGGCCTGCCGAGGAGGCGGTATTGATGATATGGCACTCCGTGTTCTGCGCCTGCATGAGGGGTGTGAAGACCTTAACTCCATGAATCGCGCCCCATAAGTTGACGCCGACGACCCACTCCCAATCGTTCCACGTTGCTTCCCACGGTGCGCCGCCGGCAGCGACCCCGGCATTGTTGAAGAGCAGGTGCACGCTTCCGAAGGCGTTGAATGCCTGGCGAGCGAGCTGCTCGACGTCGCTCCGCTTCGATACGTCTGTCCTGACGGAAAGCACAGTGCCACCGATGGACTGCAGTGCAGCTTCTGCTTTGCCTAATGCCGCTTCTTCGATGTCGGCGAGGACTACCTTCACGCCGACGCGGACGCACCATTCGGCGATCCCACGTCCAATGCCACTTGCGGCGCCCGTAATGACTGCGACTTTCCCTGCGAACTCTTTCATTTGTCCTCTCGTGGATCTTGCGGTTCGTTGAAGGTAGCCGATCCAGGGCGAAAATACAGCCTGTTTTTGCACTCAGAGGACTGCTATTCTGAAAGTGGAGAAGGGCAAAGTCCGCTCAGAAGCTTTGCCAAAAGCATGCACAGCCTGGTGGGCGAGCGTCCATGGCTCTGCAGATCTACCTTGACACAACAAGACCCCAACACCGTCCGCATCTTGCACGTCCGCTCCGAGTCAAGGTAAGCTTTAGCATCTTCCCTGTGCACATTGACTGGTCCCAAGGTGAAAGCCGAGGTCCGGACATGGATGACTTGCACGAAGCCCGCTACTACGAAACGCTGCAGGATGGGCGTGTACTTTGCAGCCTGTGCCCCCATCACTGCCATATTGCAGAGGGCGGGCGCGGCGTATGCGGTGTGCGGTATAACTCAAGCGGCAAGCTATACACGCTGGTCTACGACAAGATTGTGTCGCGCAATGTAGACCCGATCGAAAAGAAGCCCCTCTACCACTTCTATCCCGGATCGAGGGCCTATTCCATCGCTACAGTGGGTTGCAGCCTGCGTTGCGCGT
>JAKAFB010000060.1:0-19811 GCA_021818105.1 Acidobacteriota bacterium | reverse complement strand
CCTATGGAAACGCTGCAGAGGGCCGGTGACATCGGCCGGGCAGAGGGACTGCACTACGTCTACGAGGGCAATGTGCCGGGTGTGAAGGGCGAAGACACGTACTGCTATCACTGCGGGTCATTGCTGATTGATCGGTATGGATTCCATGTCCAACTGAACCGCCTCCGCGACGGGCGTTGTCCCGACTGCGGCACGCCAATTGACGGCAGGGTATGAAGGCATAAAGGGATCTCACCACGCAATCATGCTTGATGGACCCGCGCATGCCAGTTGCCCGCCGTGGCGAAGCTACGTGTCTGCCATTAAAGGTAAATGCCAGCGCTCTCACAGGGAGTCAGACACCGGGAGACGGTGCCATGTCTGCTCTTCTTCAAGAATTGAACCGGAGGCGGGTGGGAAGAGAATGCTGCCGGATCATCTGCGAAGGCATATTGGTGCTGATCTGAACTGGAGCGTTGAGTTGTCTGCGTGCTCCGCTACTTCTCGAGTGTTCGTATATATTTCACTGCGGACTCGATCTGATCGTCGCTTAGCTTGCCTGCGAAGGAAGGCATCTTATTTTTGCCCTTCTTGATGATGGCAACAAGATCGGCATCCTTTGCATGGACGACGGCTGGGTCCTTTAGTGAAACAATCTTCAGCGCCCGGCCCGCCGCGGTTTGGCCCAATCCGTCAGGCCCATGGCACATTTGGCATTTCGCTTTAAAAGTGTCTGCGCCCGCGCTCTGCGCAAAGGCGGGAGAAACAATGGATGACGCGAGAACGGTAACGGCAATAAATGCGAATTTCAGCTTCATGTGGCTCCTTCGTACAGGTTCTTGCAACGACACGGTGCAAAGCGCACGCATTTTTGAGCTTCTTAGCCGTCAGTGTACCTGAGCAGTGGTATGAAACCATAGTCCATCGGCATCGGGCACTGATGCGTGGTGCTGTACGATGCAGAAGTTGCGGGACAGTCCACTGAGGCCAAGATTCCGGCCTAGAAGTATATGTACCAGGTTGCGGTGGCATTGAGCGCATTCGACACGCGGGGCGAGATGGCTGGCCCATAAAGATAGCTCAGCCCGAAACTCAGGTAGTTGCCGCGCGCAGCATGGAGAGAATAACTGCCGGTGACCGTGGTCCCGGCACGCCACACGGACTGGCCCTGGGTGACGAGTTTGTCTGTGAAGATCTTGCTGTAGCCGGTGCGCGATGCAATGAGGGAGAGAATGTCGTCAGGGCGCGACCGAAACGGTCCTTCCTGATAAAGCCTTGCCTCAAAATAGCGGGAGTATGCGTTCATCGTATCCGGCACGGTCATGAAGGAACCTCCGGCGTAGAGTCCATGGCTCGGATGCTCCGGGCTAGTCTGGGTAACCTGACCATCCATGAGAACGTAGGCGCAGTAGTTGCCCGAGTCCAGCCGGCCCGTGGCCTGATTTGTATAGGGCGTGTTGTTGTGGATGTATCCTGCGCGAAACCATGCCTCGTGCTCATGGGCGCTTGCCGAGCGCAGGTAGCCAGCCTCATTGATGAGGACCAGCTTGTCGCCGTGGGGAATGAACCGGAAGCCGGTGTGATTCCGCGAAACTTCGGTAGGGCCTCCGTTGGGGTCGATGCTGCGCTGCGCGGCGGATTTCAGGTACGTATGCCCTGGTCCCCGCAGTCGAAGATCAAATGCAGGAGTTGTGAGAGGGAAGTAGGACATGCCGGCCTCGAAGGGAAGAACGGCGTAACTGCCCTGCACGGCCGATGCTGTGGAACCGCCGACAAAGAAGCCGACGAAGTTCATGTTGTGGGCAATGTAACCGGTCTTAATCTCGACACGGTCATTTCCGAATTCCTTGTAAAAGTAGAGAGCCCACAATTGGAGCGACTTGGGGCCGGCAGGATTCCAGCTGACCCAGTTCCACACAGCGCCCATATAGAGTTGTGCGCGGTGGAGACCTATCTGACGAAGATCAGAAGAGAGGATGGGCTGTACAAAGGCATTCTCGTACGGGCGTTGGCCGACATACACCTGCTGATCGGCAGGCACGGGCGCATCCAGCAAGTTTTGTGTGTACTGAGGCCCGGTAATGACCCGGAAGGCGAGGCCTTTGCGAAACATATTCTGGCGATAGCGCGAGTTGACATCGATCACACTATCGGAGAAGGCTGGCATGGAGGCTTCTCCTCCTAGGTAGTTGAGGTCCTCGATGGAACGCACGGGTGCTTTGGGGGAGTCCACAACACTCTTATTTGTGTTCTCGCTTTGTGCGTTGCTGGCAAAGCTGGCGCACAGCATAAGCGTTGCTGTGAGCATCCTCCTGAAGGTTCGGTCACTCCTCTTTTGCATTACCTCTTCGCTCTTCGCCTTTCCCTAAGTGATTCGGCCCTTGGCTTGGCAGCGCCTATCTCAATACTCTCAGATGGAATGGAGTGTACGCACCCCCTGCATGCGATCAGAATTTATCTTGATGGTCTATGTTGCAGAGTCCTGCACTCAATCGCCCAAAACTATGGTGACATACGGCTTCAATGGCAGGGGATGCATCGGCAAGCCTTGCTCGCGGATGATTTAGTGGTGTGACCTTTGGGCGGCAAAAAGAAGGGCGGCACCGATTCGTCGCATTTTCGGTGCCGCCTATACCCTAGTCGGGTCAGGCTACTGCGTGGCGAACCTGTTTAAGCTCGCCACGCGTGGAAATACATTTACTGCGTGGAAACACTGGTGGCATATACGCCGGCTGGATAGGTGTCATTTGCACTGTCATGCATGGTCGTGCCAATGACGAGCCAGTTGCCGCGCATACCTTCACTCTCCAGATATAGCCTGTCGACTTTGGATGTGGAAGGTGCAGTGTCATCGACGAGGTTCCCGAGCATAGTCGTGTCCAGGATGGTCGTGAACTGGCCTGCATCTGGTCCCGTGGCCCTGTAGATGCCGTCCACAGATCCGGTTTTGGCTTTGAAGGCAACCTGATAGGTGGATCCTGATTGGCCAGCGACCACGATTCTCGGAGACGGGACAAAGGCCGGGGGTTCGAGCGGAACCTCAGTTTCGGTTTCGCCGCTGCCACCGCCGACGTTCGTGGGAGGTCCTTCCTCAGGCAGCGTTCCCACGAATGGCCAATAGGTGAAGTCAGTGAAGCCACTGCCGGTTTTGGCAACCGCAGTGAGAATGGACGAGTTTGTGTCGTAAACAAACATGCCTTGATGGACCGGCACCTTTGCGTCATAGCCCTTTGGGAAGAGCGTGAGACAGTAGGTCTGCATCGCTGTATCCAACTCCGAACAAGTTATGTGGAGGTTGGTTGTCTCGGTGCCCCAAGCTGCCCAGAAGCCGACGTAGCGACCATCAAAGGAGACCGCATCGCCAAAGAGGGTGAAGGTGTCCATTTCAGCCTCTCCCGGCACTGGCGCGCCAATGGTAACCAAAGGCGTGAGAAGCGGGGTTGCGCTGACAGGAGCGGAGTAGATGCCGCCAACAGTAGGAGCATCTTTCTTGTTGTAGCCCACGAATACCACCGTGCCGCCCACCGCACTGGGAGCGCCGAAGTACCCGAACTTCGTGGTCGTGTTTGGAATTGCGGTTGCGGGGCTTGCGATCCGTTGCACAAGAGACTCGCCACCCTCAGACACAACATCGCGGTAGTAGATGCCATTCGCGACAACTGTGCCGTTCAGGTAGTCTGCCTTGAACACGAGGGTGTTGCCGCCGATAACAGATGGAGATGCCGGGAAGGCACCAAAGGCCGCTCCCGTATCAGGGTTGGCGAAGTAGGGGTATGTTGTTGAGATGTCCTGTACGAAGAGACCGACTCCAGTATCGAGCGCCCCGGCCGGATTGCTGTAGATGCCTGCACTCCCTGCCTTGCCACTATTTGGAAGAGAGATGACCGGCGGATGCGTCGCGTTGAAGCCGACAAATGTGGAGGACGCGTCGATCTTTGGGAAGGATGGGAATCCGCCAAACTTTGCCAGCGTCTGCCCATAGGTGAGCGTGTTCGGCGCCGGAACGACTGTTGCGATGTCAGCGACCTTTGCGAGCTTGCCCCCATTGGCCAGATCAGCAGTGTAAACGCCTGTGGTGGAACTTGTTTCACCGCTTCCTTCAGAAGTCGCAAGGACGCTCACGCCCCTGAAAACAGCCATGCCGCTTGCATTGATAGACGGTGGCCCGAAAGATTCGAACGGCGTGGTAGTGCCAGGCAGAGTGCTCTTGCCATTGGCGACAGTTTGCCAAGCAAGATTCGCTTTGTTGAAGACAATAACGTCGATTGAGTTGGACGCGCCACCCGCAGGGGATGGGTTCGTGACACTGACGGTGAATTTGCCGGCTGTGGCCGCCGCAACGATGGTGGCGGAGGGCACGGTCACCTTGAGTTCCGTCTTGGAAACCAGCGACGATGAGGCGGAGTCAACCCCTGCGGTCACGGCACTTGTGGAAACGAAACCGGTGCCAACCAGCGAGATGACTGCATCACTTCCGAAGTTAGTGATGCTGGTGGGATTTACGGAGGTGATTGCCGGAGTTGGATTGTTGATGGTGAAGGCAATTGTGCCTGAGGCCCCGCCGCCTGGTTCCGGGCTCAAGACCTTCACTTGCACTACTCCGCCAGTCGCAAAGGCTGTTTCGGGAACGTTCACGACCATCTGATTCACTGTGACGGAGGACGGTGTAAGGAGCGTTCCGCCGAAATCAACTACGGACGAGGATATAAATTTCGCTCCATCGAGCCTCAGATCAAACGCGGGACTTCCAGCGAGTGCTGATACCTGCGAGAGCGAATTCAGTTGTGGAAGGGGATTGTTGAGCCTAAAGAACAGCGCGTTCGAAGAGCCGCCTCCGGGGCCGGGATTCGTGACGGTCACTTCAATACTGCCGCCTGTCTGCAGCGCTGCAACGGGAATCGTGACGCCGAGCTTGCTGCCAGTGGGCGAAGCCGGAGTCAACTGAGCTGGGCCGAAGTTTACGATCGCCCCAGGCACAAAGTTGGTGCCGATTACCTCAAGTGGAAGATCCGCCTCGGCGAGCGCATCGGCTTCGGCAACAGAAAGCTGTGTGAGCGTTGGCACGGGGTTATTGACACTGAATTCGACCGCGTTCGATGTGCCGCCCAGCGGCTGCGGATTGCTAGCCACAACGGTGACAACGCGGGCGACTGTGAGCAGCGTATCCGGTACCGGAACGGAGATGTGCGACTCGGTGACCGAGGACGGCGTGAGCTCATCAGAGCCAAAGCTAAGGCGTGTGGCCGCCGTGTACCCGTGCCCATCCACTTCCAGAACGAAGCCAGTGCTGTTGATGAGCGTGGATCCGGCAGCGAAGGATGTAATGGATGGCAGCGGATAACCAACGGTGAACTTCAGCGCATTGGATGCGCCTCCACCTGGAGATGGATTGGTCACCTTCACATCCACGGCGCCCGCCGTTGTAAATTGATTCGCCGGAACCAGGACTGTGAGTTCGCCGGGGCTGACCTGCGAGGGTGTGAGCATGGTGGCACCAAAGGAAACCAGCGCTCCATTCACAAACTGAGTTCCGGTAATCTTCAGGGTTAGGTCCGAGCTATTTAGAAGTGCCGTATCGGTTGAAAGAGATGCAATGGTAGGAGTGGGATTGAGAGTTGGCTCTGTGGGTGTTGTCGCTTTACTGTCGCCGCCACAGCTGGACAGGGAGCAACAAGCTATGGACAGAACCATCGCTAATGCCAGCGGTGTGAAACGGGTGGTCATACGCCCTCCTCAGGATGCCTGATGCTAAGTGCTGAGCTCTGCCTGAGCAGGCTCGGCGCGTCTTGCAAACTTCTACTGCTGCTTATCAGCCCACTTACTCGCCCATGTATGTGTACCTGCGGTCGTGTTGAGTGGCAGGACCTGTGATTGGTCCTGTTGCAACGTGGACGCCGATGAATGACATCACTCCTTTCTGCGACTGAAATGGATCTTGGAACAGCGCGACCCTGGCGCACGATGGCTGGAACTGGCGCAGGTGAGGTGATTGTGAGATCGGGTCGCGGCACAGCTCCCGAGCGAGGCCGTTTTTTGTCAACGCGAGAGTGGACAGCTACCGATAACTTTGGGGCAACTCGGTCCCGGTGCAGAATGACGGCCACACTGTGCTGAGTCGAGGATCGTTCTGCTCTCACGACTCCCCCAGATGGAGCCCGCGAATCTTTTTCCTGAGCAAGAGCTCATCTTTCCGCCCGAGCACCCGCGAGGGTGCCCGAGACTCTGGCTCCTCTAGCTCTTAAGCAATTTGGTTGCCAGAAGCTCTCTTATGCACCGACTCATACCAATCACTTGGAGAAGCAGTAGGTTAGAGTAAGCGCCCTAGTTGCAAGGGAAGGTTAACGAGGTCGCGATGATGACACGATGTCAAAGAAATCGGTCAATCTCCAGCAGTCTTGTCAAAATTCTGGGAATCAACGCATGCATAAGTGGGCGGATGCATTGGCCCGCACCTCTGCAGCGGAGCAAGGTTAGGAATGCATACAGTGGAAAGTGGCGGGAGAGGAGAACGGGCGTTCAAGACTAGACGATTGCGGAAAGATCGGTTTAAGTGAAGCTCTGCATTCATCAGACTCGTTCTGCCCGGGCACATGGTTGGCGATGTGCCCGGGCTCTGTCTCTGGGAGATAGCTCCCTGTTATTGAGCCGTGATTGGTGTAATGTACACCCCCGCATTGCTTTCTAATGTGACAGTGTCAAGCATGCTTGATGTGATGACAAGCCAATCGCCACGGAGGCTGTCCCGTTCCATACCCACAGTAACAAGGGAAGATCCGGCGGGCGCTTCTGGATCAATGCTTGTGCCCGGCGTGGCGGTGTCCACAACAGTGAGAATGGGCGTAGGACCCGGCCCCTGAGCCTGGTAGATGCCATCTGTCGAGCCAATCCATGCTTTAAAAGTCACACTGAAGCGATCTGCTGCATGACCTGCCACGGCGACAAAGGAGGACGAACGCCAGCGGGGTGGTTCCGCTTCATCGTCGCCGTCGGAACCGCCTGTGCTGGGTGGGCGACCGGAGAAGACCCAATACACGAAGTCATCGAACTCGCCCGGAGTCTTGGTGATCGTGGACATAGTCCGCGTCAAAAGATCGTAGACGAAGAGACCCTGATGGACCGGAATCTTTGCCCGGTAGCCATTCGGATACGTGGAATTGCAGGCGGCAATCACGCTTGCATTGCCATCAGTCTGGCATTTAAGGAGGCGGGTCTTCATGCCCGTTCCCCACGCACCCCAGAAGGCGACGTAGCGGCCATCAAAGGAGAGACCTTCACTCAGGCGATTGAACGTCGTACCCGGGTTTTCTTCCGGCACTTGGGAGCCGATGCTCACAAGTGTTTCGAGAGTTGGTGAAGGCGACAGGCGAGCGAAATATATCCCCCCCATGGTGGGACTGTCTTCATTGTCGAGTCCCACGAATACTACGTTGCCATTGGCCGCGCTGGGTGGTGCGGTGGAGCCGAAGACTGCTGTACCGCCTTCTGACTGCCCGGGGATGACGGTGCCGGAATTGGCGATCAACTCCACGGATGCCTTGCCGTCAGGAAGGGATATATCGCGGTAGAAGACGCCCGTTTTGCCCACGTTGTCGACGGTGTAGTTTCCTTTAAAGACGATCATCGAGTTATCGGTGACTGCCGGTGAGCCGGGGAACTGATCGAAGCGAGTTCCCTGGGGCGCGCCGGGCACCTGGAAGTATTCGAATCCCGAAACCGCCCCCAGCAGATTGACACCTGTGGCAAGTGCCCCAGCAGGATTGGCAAACACGCCCGTGGTGCCAATGCGCGTATCTGTTTCATTGACGCTATACTGCCAGACCGGCTGGGATTGACCCCGGAAGGCAATAGTGCTCGAATCCTTGTCGATGCGCGGGAATGATGGGAATTGGATGAAGGTTGCGGAGAGGTTGTTTGGCGCGGGCACGCTGGTACTGTTGTCGGCCATCTTTACGATGTCCCCGGGTTGGTTGGACGACATGTCGCGAGTGTAGATGCCGACTGTTGGCCCCGATTGCCCCTTGCTTTGTCCTTTGAAAACAACCAGGCCATGTTCGTTGACGGATGGTTGGTTATAGCTGTTGAAGTTCGTCGGGCTTTGCGTGCCTGGAATCACAGTATTGTTGTTGGCAACGGTGCGCCAGGACGCTGGTATCCTTCCTCGCACAATAAGATTGACCGCTTTTGAGGTCCCGCCTCCCGGAGCCGGATTCGTCACGCTGATGGGGAGCTTCCCCGCCTCATCAAGATAGGCGGCGGGCAAGTCGACGGTAATTTCATCTGGTTTGATCAAGTAGGCAGGAACCTCGCTACCCTCGACGTTGACCTTCGCATTGCTGACGAAATTCGAGCCAAGGATGGTGATCAGCGTGTGCTGCTCAGTGGAAACGATGACGGTGACGCTCGACGGCCTGATTTCCGATATCGATGGGACTGGATTCATCACTAGAAAACTGAGCGCGTTGGATTCTCCTCCTTGCGCGCCGAGCAGGACTGCCTTAACGCTGACATAACCTGCTGTCGCGATTGCACTGCTTGGCACGGTAACGCGCATGACTTTGGAGTCCAGATAACTGGGAGTCAGGAGGGCGGATCCAAACTGGACCTGCATGCCCTTCTTGAATTGACTTCCATTTAGGGTAAGAACAAAGTTGCTAGTGCCGGCTACCACTTGCGTCGGGCTCAGGCTGGTCAATGTGTATTTCGTTGTGGTCGCTCCATATGCCGCAAGGGAAGAGCAGATCAGGGCAATGGCAAGGCTTGCATAAAGCCGAATGTGCTTCATCATCTTAAACGCTCCCGGGCACACCCCCGATATTGAACCTGTCAATGCAGTAGATTCATCGAAATCCCCTCATTGAATCTGCATTTCCTTTTGGAGATGGCCGATATCCGGTGTCACATGCACATAGATGGCCAATTTTTTCCTCCGATATTTTCCGTCGCATCTTCTTGATTATGGGAGCGCGGCTCTAGCGGCCCGTACGGTCAACGTCCAAATCCTGCTACGTGGTGTCAAAGATTTCGGACGCCGATCCTCTTATTTCTTACGAAATTGCCAGCGACGTTCCTGATAGGAACGACTGCGGAGTGAGTCACCAGCAGTCCTGTTGGGGATTGGAAGATAGCCGTCAAAGCTGCCTGTTCCTCTTTTCTGTCAGGACAAACATGGACATTGGACATCGACGGCGAGAGCCAATTCTAGTTCCACTGGCAAGGTGCGGAGCGCAACGCCCGCCATTTATGATGGATGTTCTTAAAGACGCGGAAGGAGATACTACCGCTGCCATGCGCATCCGATTTGCCGTCCTGCTTCTGATCGCAGCTTCCACTTTGTACGCCCAGTCCACCGCACACAAGGCTGCACCCGCATCGTGGGTTGGCACATGGGCCACTTCAGCCTTCGACGGTGATCCTTGGCACACGGTGCCAACGCTCGTCGACTCCACGCTCCGCGAGGTGGTTCACACCTCCATTGCGGGCAAGGAGCTTCGTGTTCGCCTCAGCAATGAGTTCGGCACCGAGGCGTTGCGTGTAGGCGCCGCTACCGTTGCACTCAGCACCGGCGAAAGCAGCATTGATGCCACATCTCTCCATAGCCTGACCTTTGGGGGGGCGTCCTCGATTGTCATCCCGCCGGGAGCGGAGGTTGTCTCCGACTCCGTACCGATGGCGACTCCGGCCTTTACGAATCTCGCCATCAGCGTCTACCTGCCCCTTCAGCAGATCAGCGATGTCTCCGTGCACTCGAGCGCTCAGCAGGACAACTACATTGAGACGGGCAACCATGTGAGCGCGGCTTCGCTCAACGCGCCTGCTGTTGTGCCGTCCTGGTACTTCGTCAAGGGCGTCGACGTACTGTCCGACGCGCCGAATGCCGCGGCAGTCGTTACCTTTGGCGACTCCATTACCGATGGCGCATGGGCAACGGAGAACGCCAACCATCGTTGGCCTGATTATCTTGCCCAGCGGCTCCACAGCAACCCGGCCACCAGCAGCCTCTCCGTTCTCAATGAGGGCATCGGAGGCAATTGCGTTCTCATTCACTGTGTTGGGCCGAATGCACTGGCTCGATTTGACCGCGATATTCTTGCGCAAGCAGGCGTGAAGTATGTGATTGTGTTCGAGGGCATCAACGATATTGGCGCTCTTCGCCGTCCTAACCAGCCGAGCTATAAGCTGACTGCAGAGGACCTAGAGCAAGGATTCGCACAGATGGTTGCCCGTGCTCATGCACATGGCATCAAAGTCATCGGAGCGACGCTTACGCCATACAAGGGCGCCGGATATTTCACGGAAAAGGGCGAGCAGATTCGCGAAGCGGTGAATCACTGGATTCTGACTTCCGGCGTGTTCGACGGCACCGTCGACTTTGACAAGGCTACACGCGACCCGGCCAATCCGCTCGTCTTTGCACGGAAGTACGATCACGGTGATCACCTGCATCCCAGTGATGCGGGCTACGCAGCTATGGCCGACTCCATCGACCTCAGCCTCTTCCGCTAGATGGCGCTTGCCGTGCTGGGAAGGTCTGAAATGTAATGCCAATACAATGAACTCGTTCTCGCTTTGTGAAAGTGTGACTTGCCATGACTCTCGCTGTGCAAGATCGTTATCCTGAAAGTCTTGCCTACTGCTTCGGCTGCGGCCGGCTCAATGAGCATGGCCACCACATCCGCACCCTCTGGGATGGAGATGAGACGGTTGCTGTATTTACTCCAGAACCTTTTCATATTGCCGTTTCAGGATTCGTGTACGGTGGAGTCCTTGCCTCTCTGGTGGACTGCCACTCCACTGGTACGGCCGCTGCGGCGGCTTACCGCGCAGCGGGACGTGAACCCGGCACCGAGCCTGCATTGCGTTTCGTCACCGGATCTTTGCATGTTGACTACCTCAAGCCCACACCGCTTGGTGTGCCGCTCACGATTCGCGCGCGCGTGATCGAGATGAAAGGGCGCAAGGTCGTGGTGGAATCCACGGTCTATGCAGAGGGAGTTGCCACTGTCACGGGCAAGGTGGTTGCTGTACAAATCCCTGAGGACTTCGGCAAGAGCTGAGCTCGATGTGTCGGAATTTCTGTTAAGCGGCAAGAGAAAGGCAGCGCTTTTCAGTAAGGGTGCGGAATGGGTTCCCTTTCCACAAGTGCAGAAGCAGGGAACCCAATCGTGTGATCTGAGACTCGCCGCAGATGCTTACATGCGTGATTTATTGCGGTGGCTGAAGCCAGCAACTCGGCGTAGAGCGTGAAATCTCAACCTCCTCTGGGGTCATGTCCGTGGCAACTTCAGCGAAGAGCGGAGTGCTCAGGTAGCGCTCGCCGGTGTCAGGCAACATGCACAGAATCGTCGATCCTCTTGGTGCCTCGGCCGCAACGCGCAACGCCCCAGCGAAGGTTGCGCCGGAGGAGATGCCAACGAAGATGCCTTCTTTGCGGGCCAGCTCCTGGCTGCGGCTCATTGCCTCTGCATTTTTGATGCGCTGAACCTGGCTGATTACCTTCATGTCAACGGTGTCGCCGACCAGCTTGGCAATGAAGTCCGGGCTCCAGCCCTGCTGCGGATGCGGTTTCCAAACGGGGTGACTCGCGGCAGCAGATCCATCGGGATTCCGCTGCTGTTCGATTCCACTGGAGAGCATAGGCGCATCATCCGGTTCACAGACAACAATCTTAGTCTCCGGCCGCTCTTTTGCGAGGACGCGTGCAACGCCCTTTAAGGTGCCGCCTGTGCCGAACCCGGTGACCCAGTAGTCCAGCCGTTCTCCGGCAAAGTCGTCGATAATCTCTCGCGCTGTTGTACGCGAGTGCATGTCGGCATTTGCTTCATTCTCAAACTGACGTGTGAGGAACCAGCCATGCTTCTCTGCCAGCTCGATTGCCTTGGCGACCATGCCGATGCCCTTGGCGGGCGCGGGAGTGAGAACCACTTTCGCGCCGAGAAAGCGCATCAGCTTGCGCCGCTCCACGCTGAATGACTCCGCCATGGTGACGACGAGGGGATAGCCCTTCTGCGCACAGACCATCGCAAGTCCAATACCAGTGTTGCCGCTGGTAGCTTCAATGACAGTCTGTCCGGGCTTCAGCCGTCCATTGCGTTCTGCGTCCTCAATCACGCCGAGCGCGAGACGATCCTTTACAGAGCCGAGAGGATTGAATGCCTCGACTTTTACGTAAAGATTCACCCCGGGCGGAGCGAGCTTGTTAATGCGAACCACGGGGGTATTCCCGACGGTCTCAAGAATGCTTGCATACCTTTTTCCCATAGACCTCCTCCGGATGCGCGATTTTACCACCAGCATTTGTGGGCATGACAGCAGAATCGCGCGTCTCAAACGGCGATTGGGAGCGATTCGACCGATGATCCAAGGTCTTTGCCTGCATTTCGATGCATAATTTCATTAAGATTCCCGCCGAGGTCGCCATGCAGAACGAAACAAGACCCACGCAACGAGTCTCGCCTCTGGCCATGGACTCAGGGCAGTTCAGAGCGCTGGGTGTTCAGCTTATTGACCGTATTGCCAGTTTTCTGGACACCCTTCCGCAACTGCCAGTCACCCGAGGAGAATCGCCATCCGCCGTAAGGCAGGCACTGTTCGCGGAGCGTTCGCTGCCGCTGCAGGGAACCGATCCTGCGGCGTTGCTCGACAATGCCGCCGATCTGCTCTTGCATCACTCGCTCTTCAATGGCCATCCACGCTTCTGGGGATACATCACTTCGTCTGCCGCGCCTATCGGCGCGCTCGGCGAATTGCTTGCATCAGCGGTCAACCCGAACGTCGGTGCCTGGCAGCTCTCACCCATGGCCAGCGAAATTGAGGCGCAGACAATCCGGTGGATAGCCGAGATGTTGGGCTATCCCATGGACTGTGGTGGTTTGTTTGTGAGCGGCGGCAACATGGCCAACTTTGTCTGTTTTCTCGCTGCACGCCAGGCAAAGGCTGGACCCGATGTACGTACACAGGGAGTAGCGGGCATGCGCCTGCGTGTTTACTGCTCTAAGGAAACGCACACATGGATTCAAAAAGCAGCGGATATTGCGGGCCTTGGCACGGATGCCATTCGCTGGATTGCTACAGACGATGCGATGCAGATGGATGTAGTGGCCCTGCGCAACCAGATTGTCAAGGATCGCGAGGCCGGCGATAGGCCGATCATGGTGGTTGGCACAGCCGGTTCGGTGAGTACGGGCATTGTGGACCCGTTGCCAGAATTGGCCGCTCTCTGTCGCGAATTTGATCTCTGGTTTCATGTTGATGGCGCGTACGGTGGCATGGCCGCAGCTCTGCCCGACGCACCGTCGGCCTTTGCCGGGTTGCGGGAAGCGGACTCCGTGGCTGTCGATCCGCACAAGTGGCTCTACGCTCCACTCGATGCCGGTTGCGTTCTGGTGCGTGACGTGGGCAGATTGCGTGACGCGTTCTCCTATCACCCGCCCTACTATCACTTCGGAGTTGAAGCGATCAACTACTTCGATATCGGCCCAGAGAATTCACGCAGTTTCCGCGCTCTCAAGGTCTGGCTTGCACTGCAGCTGGTGGGGCGCGAAGGCTACGTGCGGATGATCTCGGACGATATGCGCCTGGCCCGTGCACTTTTTGAGCGCATGGTGGAATATCCTGAGCTGGAGCCTCTGACGCAGTCTCTCAGCATTACCACATTCCGATTTGTCCCTGCAGATCTGCGAGCTGGCAGCGAGGCGGTGGACACCTATCTGAACCAATTGAATCTTGAGTTGCTCACCAGGTTGCAAAACAGCGGTGAGGTGTTCCTCTCGAATGCTGTGGTGAAAGGGAAGTATGCGCTGCGAGTCTGTATTGTCAATTTCCGCACCTCTCTGGCAGACATCGAAGCGCTTCTCTCCATCGTTCTGCGCGTGGGGAAGGAACTGGATCATTCCCTGAGGCCCGCAAATCTTCGAGCCGCGAACTATGGGTGATTCGATGCCTAGCCGATCGCGTCGTTCAGAGCACTCCTGAAGTTACATCGTAACTCTTCTCCAGCTTTTTAGCAGCAACAGGTGAACTTGCGGAATGCGTTTACTACAGCCATCCTTGCTTCCGAGTTGTTGCTGCGCTCATTACGTGCAATGGAGTTCAACTGGTGAGTGCTATGATTCCGAAAGGTGACCTCGGAGTTATGCAGAGTGGGGAAAGCGCAGGTGTCTATCAAGTCGCCGCTGACATGACCATCTTGCGCGGGGTTATGCGTCATGCCTGCCCAGTTGAGATAGCCTTCAAAGCGTATGGGTTCTCATATGTCCGGTGATTCGCCGCTGCCCTTGCAGGATTCCGGGCATCATGCTTCTCAGCATTTTGCTGAAGAGCGTTTGGAACTGGAATGGCTTCTCCAGCATCCGGAGATATCCCGTTCCACGAACCTGGTTCGCTTTCTTACCTTTGTCTGCAACCGTTACTTTGATGGTGGCGAGGAAGGCATTCGCGAATACTCCATTGCAGTCGAGGCGTTGGGGAGAAAAGCCGAGAGCTTTGATTCGCACGCGGATCCGATAGTTCGAGTGACGGCACGGGCCCTGCGCAAGAAGTTGAATGAGATTTACGCGGGCGACGGAAAAGATCGTCCTCTTCGCATTGTGCTTCCGGTCGGCCACTATGTGCCGCAGTTTGTCTGCAATCAGCAGTCTCCCGACGGGGAAGAGAATGCTGTCGAGCAGACAGCCAAGGGGCCGGACAGCGAGCGTGAAGGAGAGAGATTCTCCTGGGCACGAATTGCTGAATGGTTGACTGGCCATCGCAGGACACTGGGGCAGCTGGTGCTTGGGCTCGTTGCACTGGCTGTTGTCTTTGTCACCGGATACTTGATGGGTCGTCGGACCGAGCCGCAGGTGGTTCTCAATAATCAATCGCTGGACTGGGGAGAACCAGTCTGGAGTGATGAATTTGATGGGACGATGGGTCAGCTTCCGAACCCAGCGAACTGGACCTACGCCACCGGCAATCAGGACGGGTGGGGCAACCACGAACTTGAGATTTACTGCTCGCCGCGGGGAGCAAACCCGCAGGGCTGCGATCCGCATCAGCCTAATGCCTTCCTGGACGGTGCTGGGCACCTGGTCCTGCGCGCCCGGCGCAACGCTGATGGCCAGTGGACCTCCGCGAGAATGATGACCAGCGGGCTGAAGGAATTCCGCTACGGGCGCATCGAAGCGCGGATGAAGCTGCCCGTTGGGCAGGGCCTCTGGCCTTCGTTCTGGATGCTGGGATCGAATTTCAGCAAGGCAGGCTGGCCTGCTGCGGGTTCGGTGGACATTGTTGAGAACGTTTCGATGACGCAACGGACCAATGGCCTGGGACCACAGATGATTCGTGCCACCATTCACGGACCTCGGTACTACGGCGCCAACGGGCTATGGCATGACTACAAATTGCCGAACGGCGCACGCGTCGATGACAACGGCTTTCACACCTACGGCATTATTTGGTCGCCGGACATGCTCCAGTTCTATGTGGACGATCCTGCCAACGTGTATTACGTCCAGGATGCCAATGCCATCCCTGCCGGCGGGCAATGGGTCTTCGACCATCCTTTCAATCTCCTGCTGAATCTGGCTGTGGGAGGAGACTGGCCGGGCGACCCGGATGCTTCCACGCCAAACCCGGCAGACATGCTTGTGGACTATGTGCGGGTGTACAAGATTCCGACGCTGCCTGCTCCGAGCATTGAATGGCAGCCGGTCCCGGTCAAGGCGGGCGCATCCGCTGCAAGTATTGTCGGCCTTCGGGCCCGGCAGTTCGTCGGTCGTGTGCTACTGAGCTGCACTACCCAACCGGCCACGGTGGGGTGCTCTTTAGCGGCGTCGGAGGTCAACTTTTCCGACACCCTGTCGCAGGAAGATACGCTAACTTTGTCGACGGAGTCGTTTTCTGACAAAGGCAAAACGGTGGCGCCCCCTGGAACCTATAAAGTGACCATCACAGGCACGACGATCAGCGGTGACCGGTCTCAGCTGACTGTGCCTTTTGAGGTTACTGGCGGCGTGTAGCGTGATTGGTTAGGGTAAATCCGCCTGGATTTACCCATGATTTACCCGTAAATTCTGCCCCTTCTGTCTCAACCGGGAACTCCTCTCATCTTCGCCGAAGCGGGCTCTGCCGTCCCCCCGGTTTCCCCTGGGTGCTCCAGCTTCCCTGGATCTATCTTTCAACGTCTGGCGCCAAACTGGAGCCAAAGGTGCTTGTATAACAAGGCGTTCAGTCCTCCGTTACGGATTTTCGACGGAGATTCACACCACGTCGAGGTACAGGACCACTTGGGTGGTGTACCACTTGACGGTCCGATGTCCAAGGCCGCACCGGTCGACTTTCTTCCTAAGGCATACCACTTACCTGTGGGTGCAGCCCACGCCACCTGTAAATTTATCTGCTCTTACGTTTCCAAGCGTATCGCCTGACAGTTCCAATGCCCAGTGTTCCAAGGCATTGAAAGGGACGGGGCAGCTGCATTGTCTGCACCAGTAAGCTCCTTGCGTGCCGGAAGCAGGAAGGACTGGCATTTGGGACAAAGCAAATGCCGTGTTCAAGACAGAGCCTTCGCCTTTCGCCGGCGCCGGGCTGAGAAGTCTCCGGCAGCAAATGGGTGAGGGGTGATGGACCCACAGAGAAGGAAGATGTTCGCTTGCTGTGGACGAATGAGATTACGAGCCGGCGGGCAGGATCGGTCTTGATCCGACGGGTGTGAAGGAGCACCTGTCCGCGTGGCTCATGCAGCTTTATGGAGGAAAGGCAGTGATGCTTAAACGATTCCTGCAACTCGCGGTTCTTGCTGTTCTGACCGTGGCGTTGCCAGTCTTTGCGCAATCTGACCGTGCCACGATCACTGGTACGGTCAAGGATGCTTCGCAGGCAGTGGTGCCGGGTGTTCGCGTGGACGCGACCAACCTGGGCACCAATGCTGTCACGACCACAACCACAGACAAGCTTGGATATTACCGGCTGGGCAATCTGCCTGTCGGCCGATACAGTGTCACTTTCACGAAGGATGGCTTCAAGACCTTCAAGCGTGAGGGAATCACGCTGCTGATCAGCCAGGTTGCGGAGATCGACCCCGTCATGGAGGTTGGTGGCGCAATGGAAACGGTGGAAGTCACCAGCGCAACGCCGCTCATTCAGACCGAGAACACAGCGATCGGCACAAACCTGAACGGTGAAGCAGTCAGTGAATTGCCCCTGAATGTCCAGGGGAGCCGCAATCTCTCCAATTTCATCTTTGCTTACGTTCCCGGAGCGGAAGGCAACGACTACAGCTCGCACATCGATGGCAGCATGGCCCTGACCAAGGAAGTGCTGATTGACGGCACCTCGGCGGTATCGCAGCTTGGCGGCTACATAAGTGAATCGCAGCCGCCGATGGAAGCGGTGCAGGAGTTTGAGGCCGATACTGCGGGCATCAGCGCAGACGCAGGACGCAGCGGCGGCGGTGTTTTCCGCTACGAAATGAAGTCCGGCACGAACCAGATTCACGGGTCAATGTTCGGCTTCCTGCACTCCACCAGCCTGGACGCCCTGAGCGCGTCGAATCGTCTTTCGGCGATCACCGATCCTGCTAATGCCGATGCTTACCTGCACAAGAGCGATTCGCTCTCAGACTGGGGCGGCAGCTTTGGCGGGGCCATCGTAAAGGATAAGCTCTTTTACTTTGGAGCCTTTGAGCGGTACATGCAGGCGATGTGGAGCCTGGGCCCGAACTCGCGCACGGTGCCGACGGATGCCATGATGGGCTTTGACTCGAATGGCAATGTACAACCCTATGCGGACCTTAGCCCTATGCTGTCTACCAGCGTGCCGGTGCTGAACTATAACGGCACCCCTGCGTATGACGATTGCGGCAACGCGGTGTATCGTGGAGCGATTGTAGATCCAGCGACCGCCGCCAGTGGCGGATTTGGCTGCGTGTTTGTGAACAACCAGATTCCGACCAGCAGGATTAGCACGGTCACCTCGCAGATTCTTAAGCTGTATCACCAGTACTACAGGCCGGAATCCACGCTGCCGATCAATGATGCAGGACCGGCGTACAACCCGGATCCGTGGTTCCACAACACGCAGAGCAGCATCAAGATTGACTACAACGTCAGCGAACGGCAGCACCTCAACGGATCCTTCTACTACGACAATTACCCGCGCATCAACGCGGACCAGGGTGGCGTGTGGTCGCCCAATAGCCAATACGGCGGTCCGATGGCGAATGCTTATTGGCACAACACCACCGCACCGGGTGCGCGCATCAGCGATGCTTACACCATTTCGCCCACCATGGTGAATACGGTGTATGCGACGTTCAACCGGTTCCGTAACCCCAGCATTGCGATCTCTCAGGCATCGCAATGGGATCAGAAGCTGGGCATCAATGCAGGCGCTGGCAATTTCCCGTTAATCGTTTTCAGCTCCGGCATGTACACCAACGGAGGCAACTACCAGAACGGTTGGAACTTCTCCAGCATGGGCAGCCAGTTCAACGACTACTATGCCGGAAACACATTTATTTACAACGATGAGCTGGCGTGGAATCTCGGCCGCCACAACCTGAAGTTCGGCGTCGAGTTCCGCGCGATGCAGTTCAACAGCCACCCTGACTCGGGGACGTTCAACAACATCACCTTTGACCCGACCTCAACGGCGCCGCACTGGTACTACATCAACTCCTATAACCAGATCGGCAACGCCTTTGGCAGCTTCCTGCTGGGCGATGCGTATCTCGCAACCGAGATGCCGCAAGATCCGGTGTATGGGCGCCGCAAGGCGTTCTCGTGGTATGTCACAGACGACATCAAGGTGAACCCGCGGCTGACCGTCAACGTGAGCCTGCGCTGGGATTTCAACAATCCTTACAAGGAGAAGTACGGCCACTGGTCCAGCTTTGTGCTGAACGAGATGAACCCAGTAACAGGCGAGATGGGCCTGTACAAATACCTGAAGAGCGGCAGCCAGTCGTTTGAAACGCGTCAGGACTACTACAACTATGCTCCGCACATCGGCGTTGCCTACAAGGTGACGGACAAGACAGTCGTGCGCGGCAACATCGGCGTCTTCTTTACGCCGCTCAACCTAAACACCTGGGGCGGTATTCCGTACCAGCAGACCGGCAACCCCGGCTACTATCAGCACAGCTCGCAGGCAAACTTCAACTGGGATGGCGGCTACCAACCCGTTCTTTCTCAGGTGCAGACGCCGGACTACACGCAATGGGGTGTTGTGAGCATCGATCCGCGGGCGCTCACGCCGGGCAACACGCAGCAGTATAGCGTTGGCGTGCAGCGCGAATTGACGCAGAACACGATCGTGAATGCAGACTGGATCCAGAGCCACAGCTATCACCTGCAGAGCGGGACGCTGCTGACCAACCAGCCAACTGTTGCCAACATGCAGAACTACGTTCTGAACGGAGCATATCCCTCGTCCTACAACGGCTATTGGGGATATGGCGGCACGGGACCTGGCTGGCAGGGCATTACGCCTTACCCGCAGGTGGCTGTCTCCTACGGCCCGCTCTTCACCGTCGGACCTCCGCTGGGAAACTCTGACTATAAGAGCATGCAGATCAGCGTGACACGACGTGCGGCGAAGGGACTTTCACTGCAGGGCAGTTATGCCTGGGCGCGCATTCATGGCGATGTCGATACAGGCTTCGAGGAACTCTGGTGGACTGGCAGTCTGCAGAACATCTACGACCTGAAGAACGAAGCGAAGAACATCTCATCGTTTGACATGACGCACATCGTCAAGGGCTACGTCATCTACAACCTGCCCTTCGGCCGAGGACGGGCGCTATTCTCCAATCCCGGTGCAGTCGTGAATAACATCATCAACGGCTGGAGCCTGAA
>JAKAFB010000124.1 GCA_021818105.1 Acidobacteriota bacterium | reverse complement strand
TGGCTCCACGCCATCACCGCCGAAATCGGCCCCATCGGCGTCTTCATCACGCTTGCTTTTCTCTCCTGGAATTACGACAACGTTCTCATGATCAAAGCCGTCATCGTCAGCTTTGGACTGTCGCTCGTCGTCCGCGCCTTCCTGCCGCGCAGTTAGTTGGCATGCGTCGGTGGTTCTTCACTCCGCCTGCCCACGCGCCCCAGGTGCGTCCATCCGGCGCCATCGCCGTACTTCAGCCCGTAGCCCAGCAGCCGGTCCACCCCAATGTGATTCGCCCACACCAGCGCCACCGGCAACGCAGCGTGTCCGCCCATCGCCAGCGCGCTCAGCGCCAATACCACCGGCCCCACATACGTGTGGAACGCGTTATACACGCGCGCTCCACGGCACGGCCCTGCCACGTAGCCCACCATGGAGAGGTCCGGCGCGAACCATAGCACCGCAAACAACCACCAGTTCGCCCCCATGCGCGCATACAGCACCGCTGTCACCGCCGCCACTGCCAGCCCTTCCAGCCGCAGCAGCACGCGCACGCTCGCCGTCGGCACCTGCACCACGGGCCTGCTCACTTGCTCAGAACTTGCCATGCCTCATTCGATGTCGCCCGCCCGCCGCAGTGTGCAGCAAAATCACGCGCCCCTTCATCCCCACAAAAGCAAAAGGGAGAAGCCTTCAGGCCTCTCCCTTCTTGGTCCGCAGTCCGGTTGAACTACTTCTTCGGGGGCGCGATGACGTCCTTGGCGGACTTCGCCACGCGGAACTTCACAACGGTCTTGGCCTTGATCTTGATGGCCTGGCCGGTCTGCGGGTTGCGGCCCATGCGAGCCTTGCGCTCCGCCTTCACCAGGCGGCCGATGCCCGGGATCACGAATACGCCGTTCTTCTTGGTCTCCTTGATGGCGGTCTCCGCCAGCAGGTCCAGGAAGGCAGCAGATTGCTTGTTGGTCAGTTGAAGCTTCTCGGCCATGTGCCGCGTCAGGGCGGTCTTGGTCATTCCAGTTGCCATTTTGATGTTCTCCTTCTGGGCATGCCCTCGGGGCAGCCGACGTTGCCTGGGTTTCCGCCGTCCGGCCTCCTCGGCACTTCCGCCGATTCCGCCTTGAACGAGCTCCGCATGGGGTCCGTGCGACCGGGGCAACTTGTGCACGAAATCCCTGTATTCATGCGGGTTCTTGAGAACCCTGTCGTTGAAAACAATGCGGCTTCGGGGTACCCAAAGTCAATGGAAAAACACCCGATTTCCACAGTTTTCTTGGGTTTTTATGCTATTTTTGTCCAAAATCCCCGTTTTTTGCCGGATTTTAGCCATTTTTGACCCTGCGGCACAGCCCAGGCTCTGCAAGAAACGCCCCTCAGCGCAGCCCGAAAAGCACCATCCGTTCCGGCCTCATCGCCGCCACAATCGGCGTATTCAGCGCCTCCACCACCGGAGACGCCAGCCGGAAGTGCCGCGTGATCGTCGCCGCAAAATCCGCCTTCAGCGCCGCCTCTGCGGGCAGTGTCGTGCTCAGTCCCCACTGCCTGCACTGGATCAAATCCAGCGCCGGATGCTCCTTGGGAAAGCCCTTCGGCGGCCGCGTCAACGCATTCCCTTCAAACTCCGTGAATGCCCTCCGAAGCGCTGCCGTCCGCAGAATTTTTCTGAACTCGGCGTGGTTCTCGAGCAGCCAGTGGCGAATCGCGGCCAGCTGGTCCTTCTCCGGCATGTAGGCGCCGGCGGCAATAATCACTTCCTTCGCGCTCACGTGGAAGTAGTAGCCCGCGCCCGACGTCTTCTCCAGCCCCTGATGCGACCACCACGCCGCAATGTGCGTCTTGTAGGGCCGCTTGTCATGGCTGAAGCGCGTGTCGCGATAGATCCGGAACAGGCTCTTCTCCGCGGGCCGCACATGCTCCGGCGCAAAGTCCGCCATCGCATCGGTCACTTTGCGGATCACGGCCAGCATCGGCTCCTTCAACTCCGCCTCAAACACCGCCTTGCGCGGCGTGAACCACTCGCGGTCATTGTGGCGCGCCAGGTTGCGCAAAAACTTGAGCGCCTCGGGCCGAAAATACGGAACGGGCGCAACAGAAGCCGGTTTTGCAGCACGTGCCATCGAGAAGCTCCTACCGGATCACCTTCAGCGCGCCGCGGAACAGCCCGTCGAAGTCATCCTTCAGCGCCGCATCCTTCGCCACGGCCTGCTCAATCGCCTTCTCGGCAGCAGGCCGCTGGTAGCCCAGATTCACCAGCGCCGAGAGCACATCGTCCACCGCCGCGCCCTGCACAGCCGTCGGCGTCGGAGCAACCGCAAAGTCATCCAGCTTGTCCTTGAGTTCCACGACAAGGCGCTCGGCCAGCTTCTTGCCCACGCCGGGAATGCGTACCAGTTGCGCGTGATCCTGACCGCGAATCGCCTGCACCGCGCGCTCGCTTGAGAGGCCACTCAGCATCTTGATGGCCAGCTTTGGGCCCACGCCGCTCACCGTGATCAGCCGCTCAAACAGCCGCTTCTCTTCGCGGTCCAGAAAGCCGAACAGCGCAATCTGGTCCTCGCTCACCTGCGTGTGAATGTGCAGCGACGCCTCCGCGCCCACCGAGGGCAGCGCCGTGAATGTGGGCACCGAGATGGTGACGTCATACCCCACCCCGCCCGCCTCAACAATGGCCTGGCCGGGCTGCTTGTCAATCAACTTGCCGCGCAGATGAGCAATCATATGGTCTTCCTCAATGAGGATAACGCGCCTAGCCAGAATCAGCGCCAAAACTTTCCTTGCGGATTCGCCGTTCAAAAGGCGTAGATTGGATGGATTAGAGGCAGTAGCATCGGTAAGCAATTGGAGGTGTTATGGCGGAGAGTTCAGCTGCAAATCGATGGTGGGAGAATTACCTAGTTAGGTATTTCTTACCCTCCCTTGCAGGAATGCTAATTGTGTACTGGCTCCAGCGATTCTCTGGCGCGCGTCTCTATATCCCATCTTTCTTGCCTAATGACTGGAAGGACTTCAATACAGCTCATCTAATCTTCTGGCTTCTTCTAGGCAGTTTCTACAGCTACATAGCTTCTTATTCTGCACTGGTCTTTCACGCCACTAGAATTATTGATTTCAAGGACGTTCAGGGGCGCCTTGCGAACTGGCCGTACTGGCTTCTGAATCCTTATGGATGCAGCATCGCATTCACCTTTCTGGTCGGAGTGGCTGCTTGGAGAAATGAGAAATGGTGCGCAGCATTTCTGGTGTTCCTCTTTTCAATTTTACAAGTTTACCGGATAGCGAAAGTGGCATCAACAATCGGATCATTCGGACTAGACAAAGACTTTGACGCAGAGAACGATGCAAGCATTGCTTACGCATACCTTCGAAAACTTTCGGAGAGACGAGCCGTCATAACCCAAGAGAAGGCAAAACCAAACGATGAGGAAAAGGTTAAAGGTAGAATTAAGGAAATAGTGACAATTAGGAAAGACGAGCAGGATCTTGTCGATTCCTACCGGCATTTACGCGAACATGGCAACACCGCGCTCATCGTCCTGCTTGAGCTTGCACTCAGCCCGGTCCTGTATCTCGTGTTGGAAGACCAGAGTCGCCCGGCTGCTCAGGTCCTGTTCGTGGGCGTGTTGGTACTCTGGGTATTCCCATCAGTACTCATTCATGGATTGGCACAACATCTAGAGCGCAGGTTCTCCTATTTTCGATTCTCTATCGAGAACAAGGGAAGCCGGGGCCTAGACGAAAATCGCTCGGTATAAAAGGCCGAGCACTTACAACAGGCCCATCCGCTTTGCCACGCGCTCCAGCGTCTCCAGCGCGCGGTCAAGCTGCGGCCGCGTGTGCTCGCTGGTCAGAATCAGCCGAATGCGCGCCTTGCCCTCCGGCACCGTGGGGAAGGCAATGCCCGTGCCCATCACGCCCTCGTCAAACAGCGCCTTGCTGAACTCCATGGCTGCGCGCCCTTCGCCCACTATCACCGGCGTAATCGGCGTCTCCGTCGCGGGCGTGTTCACGCCGCCAATGTTGAAGCCCGCCAGCCGCAGTTCGCCCTGAAAGTAGCGCGTATTGGCCCACAGCCGCTCGATGCGCTCCGGCTCGTTCTCCAAAATGTCGAACGCCGCAATGCACGTGGCCGCCACCGACGGCGGATGCGACGTGGAAAACAAAAACGGCCGCGCGCGATGGTAGAGAAAGTCAATCAGATCCCGCGACCCGCACACATATCCGCCCAGCGCGCCGATGGCCTTGGACAGCGTGCCCACCTGCACATCCACGCGCCCGTGCATGCCAAAGTGATCGATGCTGCCGCGCCCGTTGCGCCCCAGCACGCCCGACGCATGCGCATCGTCCACCATCATGATGGCGCCATACTTCTCCGCCAGCGCGGCCAGCTTGTCCACCGGCCCAATGTCGCCGTCCATGCTGAACACGCCGTCGGTAATCACCAGCTTGTGGCCTGGCTCGTTCGCCACTTCTTTCAGCAACTCCTCGCAGTGGTCCACG
>JAKAFB010000059.1 GCA_021818105.1 Acidobacteriota bacterium | reverse complement strand
CAGTAAATACGGATGCGGCGACCGTCACCTTGGCAACCGCCCCCTTCGTCTTGTCCGCATGGGAGGTGGCAACGATGTGATAATCGCCGTCGGCATCTGGCGCGGTGTAGACACCAGCACTGGTAATGGATCCACCCGCAGCTCCCTCCTGAATACTCCAGGTCACTGAGGTGTCCTTCGCATTCACGACTGCGGCGGAAAAGTTCCCGCTGGTACCCCGTTTCACTTCAGTAAATGTGGGCGAGATACTAACTGAAACTGTAGTTTGAGGTGGAGGTGTCGGCTGGGGTAAAACATCACTGCTTGTGGACGATCCGCAGCCGCTCACAAAGCACAAAGAGAGGAGAGCAAGGCTGACTGGGGCCATGATTCCTCTTACGGCGAAGCCCATGATCCTGCCGCAGGCTTGCACACGGGATTGATCCAGGACCACACAAACTCGTTTCTGGCACAGTGCAATACAGGACCGCTCTTCCATGATTGCCATCATGGCTGACCTCCTCGCAGAAAACTGATTGCTGACCCGATGGGGATTGGCCCAATGAGGCGCTCAGCTTATCCACGCGAGGCCCTGCGGGCAATGGACAAAACATTCCCTCACCATGAACAAAATATTCCCATGTAACTCGCTTACTTTTCATTGCATTGCGCTTTGGCAGGTGGTCATATGTCTCGCTTTATCTTGCCCATCCACAAAATCCGGACCCCATCCACGGCATTCGCGCAGCGGACACCATGGGAGGAAGCCCACGAAAATTCCTACCGGGAGTTTGCAGATAATTATTCCCACTTATCGCACAATACAAATAGCGCCGATTCAGCCCATACCCGGAACTGGAAAGAGAAGCTTGGGGATTGTAGCTGGAAGTTAGCGGCAGGGTCCCCCCTCCCCACTTGAATATTTTTTATTTTTCTTTCCCACAGAAAGTTTGCCGAAAATTTCGCGCTTCTGTGAAACATGCGTCGGTGGCAACAATCCCGCCCAAAGTCACGCCACTGCGCAAGTCCGTTCTCGGCATAGCCGCAAGAATTGACTATGCTGTGTAAACCATGTGCGGACGCTTCGCCCGAAAGTCGACGCAGGCGGTCTTCGCCGAGTGGTTCGGTGTCGGCCTCGACGAACTGCCGCCCTTTGCGACAAGCTACAACGTCGCCCCGCAAACTGCGCAGCCCGTCGTGCGCTTTAACCGAGACACCGGCCAGCGCGAGTTCGCTCTCCTGCGCTGGGGACTGGTGCCCTTCTGGGCCAAGGACAGCAAAATCGGCTACAGCACCATCAACGCCCGCGCCGAGGAGGCTGCCTCCAAGCCCGCCTTTCGTGAAGCTATGAAGAAGCGCCGCTGCCTCGTCCCCGCCGACGCCTTCTACGAGTGGCAACGCCTCGATCCCAAATCCAAACAGCCCTTCGCCGTCGCGCTCCACAGCGGCAAGCCCTTTGCCTTTGCCGGCCTCTGGGACGTCTGGCGCCCCCGCGAAGGCCCGCCCCTTGAGTCCTTCACCATACTCACCACAGATGCCAACGAGCTCATGCAACCCATCCACGACCGGATGCCTGTCATCCTCGCGCCCAAAGATTACGACCGCTGGCTCGAGCCCGGTGATCCCGCCCGTCCGCCCATTGACCTGCTCCGCCCCTTCACCGCCGAGCCCATGACCGCCTGGCCCGTCAGCCCACGCGTCGGCAACGTTCGCAACAACGACCCCGATCTCTTGAATCCACTCGCGGAATAACAATCCGGCAAGGCCGCGCCTAATCTCTTGTCTTCTACCTGCTGCTGTCCTATGAACTGCCAATCCCGCAGTCCTCGTCCCCATTGCGCCCAAACAGCAAGCGAGGGCAGGAATTACTCCCTGCCCTCGCTCATGTTGAATCGAATCTGCCGGATTCCGGCCTCTTGGCTTACAGCGGCTGAACGTCCGCAGCCTGCCAGCCCTTGGGGCCCTTCACCACGTTGAACTGCACGGCCTGACCCTCTTGCAGACTCTTGAAACCGCTCGAGTTGATCGCCGAGTAGTGCACAAAAACATCCTCGCCGTTCTGGCGCGAAATAAAGCCGAAGCCCTTCGCGTCATTGAACCACTTCACAGTACCTTGTTCCATTTTGCTTCTGATTCCTGATTTTGAATTGCGCTGGATGAATCGGTGCGACCACTGGCAGAATCTTGCTTGGTTGGGCATGTACTGCTCACGCCCGGTTCGGCTCTAACGCTAAACCTAGTGTAGCACTGTTCTTATCTTCCCGTGCTCCTAAATTGCACCCCCAGCCGGGGCTCCGTCCAATTTCACCCTCCAGAAACAATTCAAAACAGGCATGTTACACCCTTGCCGCCCGCTGTGATACGGTGAAGAGTTGCAATGACCAACGATCCCGTGCCCGAGCTGCTTGCACGTGCCACCCAGGCGCTCACTGCGGAGTTCGCCTCACTTCCCGCCTTTGAACCAGCAACCGAATCCGCCGCCAGCCTCGATGACATGGCCCGCATCCTCGCGGAAACCGCGCACCATCTCGGGGATAACTATCCTTATTTCCACCCACTTTACGCCGGCCAGATGCTCAAGCCGCCGCATCCCATCGCGCGAGCCGCCTACGCCCTGGCCATGGCCATCAACCCCAACAACCACGCCCGCGACGGTGGCCGTGCCAGCTCTGAAATGGAGATAGAGGCCGTAGCCCAACTCGCCCGCATGTTCGGCTGGACAGACACATATCTCGGCCACCTCACCTCCAGCGGTACCCTGGCCAACCTCGAAGCCCTCTGGATCGCCGGCCAGCTCGCCCCCGGCCGCCGCATTGTCGGCTCCGAGCAGGCTCACTACACACATCAGCGCATCTCCGCTGTCCTCAAGCTCAACTACAGATCCATACCGGCCGACACACGTGGCCGCATGCGCCTCGACGCCCTTGAAGACGAGTTGCGCAAAGGGGACGTGGGCACAGTAGTCGTCACCCTCGGCACCACGGCCATCGGCGCCGTCGATCCGCTTGACCAGATTCTTACCCTGCGCCAGCGCTACGACTTCCGCATCCATGTCGACGCAGCCTACGGCGGCTACTTCTGCCTTATCCCTGACGAGCTCGACGAGCCCGCTCGCAGCGCCTACGCCGCCATCAGCCAGGCAGACTCCATCGTCGTTGATCCGCACAAGCACGGCCTGCAGCCCTATGGCTGTGGCTGCATCCTCTTCCGCGACCCCGCCGTGGGCCGCTTTTATAAGCACGACTCTCCCTACACCTACTTCACATCAAAGGAGCTGCATCTCGGCGAAATCAGCCTTGAGTGCTCCCGAGCCGGGGCTGCCGCAGTCGCCCTCTGGGCCACGCACCGGCTGCTGCCGCCCGAGCCAGGCGGCACCTTTGCCCGCAGCCTTGCGTGTGGCCGCGCTGCCGCGCTCGACCTCGACTGTCGCCTCCGTGGCGATGCGCGCTTCCAGCCCCTTGACGCCGGTCTACCCGAGTTGGACATCGTTGTTTGGAAGCTCAATGCCGCCACGCCGGAGCGCGCTTCAGAGCTAGCCCAGAAAGTTTTTGTGTCCTGCGCCGCACACGATGTACACCTCGCCCTTGTACAATTGCCGCATTCCTGGTTTTCCCCAGCCAGAACCAGTACACAAAGCAATGGTTCTGTCACTTGCCTGCGCAGTGTACTCATGAAGCCCGAGCATCAGGCATGGCTACCAGTAATTTGGGAAAAGCTCAGTTCTGCCTGCACACACGTTCTGGAGGCTTAGCACGGATGACTGAGATGACGATGACAGAGCCCGTTGAAGAAAACGTTACCATCCAAAAAGGAAAATGTTCCGTCAAATTCCTTCCACAATTTGGCGGCAAGGTCGCCTCCATCGTTCTTCACAACCATGAGCTGTTGCAGGCACCTCTGGCTCCCGTCGCACCACGCACTCGTACCATGTCCTTTGACGCAGGCGACGCCAGCGGATGGGATGAGTGCCTGCCGTCAGTTGCCGGATGCATCGTGCAAACGGCCGACGGCTCTGCGGAGGTTCCCGACCACGGCGATCTGTGGCGCGTGGCCTGGGAGGTCGTCGCTTCAGGAGCGGACTCCGTGACTCTACGTGGAGCCTGTTTCTCGCTCCCGCTGGTACTCAAACGGACCAGCACGCTGTCTGAAACGCCCAAAGGCTGGCGGCTTGCGCAGTACTACAAACTGACCAACAGCGGCTCTTATCCAGCGCCTTGGTCCTGGGCAGCACATTCCTTATTTGTTGCGGCAGAAGGTGATCGCATCCACTTGCCGGAGACCATTCATCAACTTCGGCTCGAAGGCTCTGGCGGCCAGCGGCTCGGCGTGGGTGGTGCCACTGTGCAGTGGCCCATCGCCCAGCTCGCCACCGGCGGCCAATCTGACCTGAGCATTGCCCAGTCGCCTTCGTCCGGTATTGGCGACAAGCTTTTCACCGGCAAGCTCAGCGCGCAGGAAAACTGGTGCGTCTTGGAGCGACCCTCCGCGGGCGTGCGTATTCGTGTGAGTTTTGACGCGGCCGCCACGCCCTATCTCGGCCTCTGGATCTGTTACGGCGGCTGGCCCGAGCGCCCTGGCCCCAAGCAAGTGTGTGTCGCCATTGAGCCCAGCACCGCACCTGTTGACTCGCTCGCCGTGGAAGGCCCCTGGACGCGCACAATTGCTCCCGGCGCATCCGCCACCTGGCCCATGTACGTTGACCTCGAAACCATTTAAGGGTGACATCTATGCACGATGTGAACGCTTTTCGCAACATTCACCGCAATCGATTTCAGACGGAACCCACTGTCTTTGCAGCCCCCGGCCGCGTCAATATCATCGGCGAGCATACGGACTATGCCGAGGGCTTTGTGATGCCCGCGGCCATTGACTTCGCCACTCTGGCCGGCATCTCGCCCCGCAGCGACGGAAAGATCGTCATCTACTCTGAGAATTACGGCGACGAGCGCGTCATCGACGATGCCAAAGCGCTGCCCGCAGCCGCCATCAAGCACTGGAGTGACTACCCGCTCGGTGTCATCGTCACCCTCGCCGGCGAAGGCCACACTATGCCCGGCTTCAGCCTCAGCCTCTGGGGCGATGTGCCCCTCGGTTCCGGTCTCTCCAGCTCCGCAGCCGTGGAGGTGGCCACTGCCCTGGCCGTCTGCTCGATCCTCGGCGTCACTTATCCCGGCCCAGTGCTGGCCCGCCTCTGCCAGAAGGCAGAGAACCAGTTCGTCGGCGCCAACTGCGGCATCATGGACCAGTTCATCTCTGCCAACGGCGCGGAGGACCACGCGCTGCTGCTGGATTGCCGTGACCTCAGCTTTAAGCTCGCGCCCATTCCGCACAATGTGGCGCTGGTCATTGCCAACACGATGGTGAGCCATTCTGTTGCAGGCGGCGAGTACACCTCCCGCCGCGCTGAGGTCGAGGAAGCCTGTGCTGTCATCGCCCGTCACCGGCCTGAAGTGAAGTTCCTGCGCGACGCCACGCCCGAGGACCTCAAGAACTATGGCCACGAAATGAGCCCCAACGCCCTCAAGCGGGCCCGCCATGTCATCACAGAAAACATTCGCACCGTGGCCGCCGCAGAGGCGCTCATGCATCACAACCTCAAGGAGCTGGGCCGCCTGATGGCCGAAGCCCATACCAGCTACAGCCAGGACTTTGAAGCCAGCTGTGTTGAGGCTGACGCCATGGTCGCTCTCGCCCAGGACCTGCCTGGTCTTATCGGCGCGCGGCTTACCGGCGGCGGCTTTGGCGGTTGCACCATCAATCTCGTCGAGCGTGAGCATGCCCCGGCCTTCGCTGAGGCGCTTGGTGCCCGCTACTCAAGCGAGATCGGCATCGTGCCGCAGATTCACATCTGCCACGCCGCCAGCGGTGCTCATCGCATCGGCTAATGCTCCCCACACGGGCGGCTGGCACGTGCGGCCGCCTACAACCGCATTGCACAGAGTATGTTACGGAACTTACAAGTCTTGGGCACAGCGAAATCCGCGCTATACCGCAGTTTGCGTTCCCAATATTGCTTCCCCTGCTAAAATCTTTGGGAGGTCAGAGGCCGTACTAGACCGGCAGGCAACGGACCGCGCCGGCGGCTTCTCGTAGCAATTCCAAGGACGAAGCTTGGCAGATTGCGGACGCCACAGAGAGACAGCATTGATGCAAGTTACTTCCAATAAGCCCTTCTCCTACGAACCATTACCCAACTCCGGCACGGTCGCATACTTCTCCATGGAAATTGCGATCAACCCTGGCATGCCCACATACTCCGGCGGCTTGGGTGTGCTTGCTGGAGACACCCTTCGGTCCGCTGCTGACCTTGGAGTACACCTTGTCGCTTTCACACTCGCGCACCGCAAGGGATACTTCCAGCAGCACATTAGCGCCACGGGCGAGCAGACTGAGGAGACGCAGCCTTGGGATCCGTCGGATTTTTGTACGGAAGAGTCCGCTCGCATCAAGGTAGGCATCGAGGGTCGCGTTGTCACGGTTCGTGCCTGGCGGTATGACCTCGAAGGCCGGTACGGCCACATCGTTCCGATTTACCTGCTCGACACGGATCTCGATGAAAACTCCGGCTGGGATCGCGGCCTCACTGACCACCTCTATGGCGGCGACACCAATTACCGCCTGCAGCAGGAGATTATCCTCGGCATGGGTGGCGTGCGCATGGCCGGGGCGCTTGGCTTGGACGTCAACGTCTACCACATGAACGAAGGCCACGCCGCGCTCCTTACGCTTGCGCTGTTGGAGCGGCAGCTCGGTGGCGCGCCGCTGGGCGCCTGCACAGAAACCGATGTGGAGCAGGTGCGTCGGCAGTGCGTCTTCACCACGCATACTCCCGTTCCCGCTGGCCATGATCGCTTTTCGACTGAGCAGACGATTCGCATCCTGGGTAGCGATCGTACTGCGCGCCTTGAGCATCTCGGCTGCTTCCAGGACGGCCTGCTCAACATGACCCACCTCGCCCTGCACTTCTCACGCTACGCGAACGGCGTGGCCCTCCAGCACGGCAAAGTGTCGCGCGACATGTTCCCCGATTTCCGCGTGGACTCCATCACGAATGGCGTGCACGCGCCAACATGGATGAGCGAGCCGATGCGCCAGATGCTCGACACGCATCTGCCCGCATGGCGTCGCGATAATCTCTATCTGCGCAACGCTATCGATCTGCCTGTGAGAGATATACTGCACGCGCATGCCCGCGCCAAGGAGGCACTCCTGACAGAGGTCGCCTCCCGCACTGGCCTTGTCCTCAATCCCCGTGTGCTCACCCTCGGCTTCGCCCGCCGCGCTGCTACATACAAGCGCGCCGACCTGCTCCTCACCGATCCTGAACGCCTGCGCAAGATCGCTGAAGACGCCGGTGGCCTGCAGATTCTGTACGCGGGCAAGGCCCACCCGCAGGACATTCCCGGCAAGGCCCTCGTACGCTCAGTCATCGAGACCGCCAACAACCTCTCCAGCGACCTGCTGCGCATCGTCTATCTCGAAAACTACGCTTGGGATCTCGGCGCGCTACTCACGTCCGGGGTTGATATCTGGGTCAACACTCCGCGGCGGCCTTACGAGGCCTCCGGCACGAGTGGCATGAAGGCTGCGCTGAACGGCGTGCCTAGCCTTTCCATCCTCGACGGCTGGTGGATTGAGGGTTGCATCGAAGGTATTACCGGCTGGGCCATTGAAGACGGCGCCACTGATGCCGATGAGGCCGAGTCGCTCTACCGCAAGCTTGAAGAAGCCGTGGTTCCGCTCTACCTGGATGTGCCTGAGAGGTGGGCTCAACTCATGCGCACCACAATGGCCTACAACGGCTCCTACTTCAACACCAATCGCATGGTGAAGCAGTACATCCGCAACGCCTACTACCCAATCAAGCTCGTCGAGAGCACTCCGGTGGAAGAGGCGGCATTCGTCAGCGATCCCTTTGAAGCCTGAAGCCTCTACGGATGCGCGCACCATCGATCACTAATCCCCGTGTACCTCTTCCAGTTCTGCGCCCACTTTGCGCAGCCTCATCACCTTCCACTGCAGCCGGTCAAAGAAGAGATACACCACCGGCGTGGTAAACAGCGTGAGCATCTGCGACACAATCAGACCACCCACGATGGTGATGCCCAGAGGCTTGCGCAGCTCTGATCCCACACCCATGCCAATGGCCAGCGGCAGGCCACCAAAGAGCGCCGCAAACGTCGTCATCATGATGGGCCTGAACCGCAGCAGGCATGCCTGATAAATCGCCTCCACGGGCGGCAGGCCTTCCTCGCGCTCGGCCTGGAGAGCAAAGTCGATCATCATGATGGCGTTCTTCTTCACAATGCCGATCAGCAGCAGAATGCCGATCAGTGCGATGATGCTCAGGTCAGTGCCCGTCAGCAACAGCGCCAGAATCGCGCCCACGCCCGCCGGCGGCAGCGTGGAAAGAATGGTCAACGGATGAATCAGGCTCTCATAAAGGATGCCGAGAACGATATACACAGCCACCAGCGCTGCCAGAATCAGGTAGGGCTCATTGCGCAACGATTCCTGAAAGGCCTGTGCCGTCCCTTGGAAGGTGGCATGCACGCCGCTCGGCATTCCCATATCACGCTGCACTTTTTCGAGCGCTGAAACGGCCGCGCCAAGCGACTCATTCGGTGCAAGGTTGAAGGTCAGCGTTACCGCCGGATACTGTCCCTGGTGATTCACGGCTAACGGGGTCCGCTGCGAGGCAAAGTGCGCAAAGGCTGACAGCGGCACCATTGCGCCGTTCGTGGCTGCCGCTGTGGCAGGCGCATTGCCAGCCGCGGGGGTTGCCGGGGCCAGAAGGCCGGTAGCAGCCGCAGGCGTTGCGGTGGGCATGCCCGTGAGCGTGCCCGCCAACGTGGGATTCGGAGAGGGCGTGACCGGCGTGCCTGTTGGCGGTGGAGTCAGGCTTCCGGGCGTCGTCGTCGAGGTGGTTGCGGCAGCAACGGCAGGTGCCGCTGTGGCCATGGCCCCTCCCGCAGTGGGGAACGAAGGCGTGGCCGGTGTGGGCGCGGCCAGTGCAGCGGCAACTGTCGCTGGAGCTGCTGCTGCTGCAGCTGCAACGGTCGTCGTGCCCGTATTCGGCACAGACGGAGCAGCACCCGTATTGCTCGCCTTCACATAAATGTTCCTGAGCGCATCCGGACTCAACTGGTACTTTGGATCGACTTCCATCACAACGAAGTACTGGTTGAGGCCCGTGTACATCGTTGAGACCTGGCGCTGACCAAAGGCGTCGTAAAGCGCCTGATCAATCGCCGAGGTAGTCACGCCTAGTCGCGATGCGGTATCTCGGTCAATCACCAGGTTTGCCGCCAAGCCCTGGTTTTGCTGGTCTGTCGAGGCGTCGCGCAGCTCCGGCATTTGCTGCATGCGCGCCAGCAGACGTGGCGCCCACGTGTTCAGCTCATTCAGATCCTCGGCCGAAAGCGTGTACTGATACTGCGCGTCGCTCATGCGCCCGCCAATCTGGAATTCCTGCTGCACTTGCAGGAATAGCGTTGCGCCGGGCAGGCTAGTCAGTTTTCTTCGCAGCCGGTTCACCACCATGTCTGAGGTGATGCCCTTGCGCAAGCTCGGATCCTTGAGCGTGATGAACATGCGACCCACGTTCATGCTGCCGCCGCCCGGTCCGGCGCCGCCAGCAAAGGCCACCACGGAGTGCACTGCCGGATCATCCAGCACCATCTGCGCCAGCGTGCGCTGTTTGTCGCGCATCGCATCAAAGCTGATGTCCTGCGCCGCGCGCACCGCACCGGCGAGGCGGCCTGTGTCCTGCTGTGGGAAGAAACCCTTGGGCACAATCACAAACAGGTAGGCATTCAGAATGACCGTGCCGAACACGACGCCTAACATCAGCCACTGGTGCCGCAGCACCCAGCGCAGACCAGAGTTGTACTCGTAATGCATCCACTGGAAGGCTCGCTCGCTCATGCGGTACAGGGGTCCGTGCCGGCTTTCGTCCCGGGCCTTCAGGAATTTTGCGCACAGCATCGGTGTCGTCGTCAGTGACACCAACAACGAGACTGCAATCGCCACTGACAGTGTGACCGCAAACTCGCGAAACAGCTTGCCCACAATGCCGCCCATCAGCAGGATCGGCAGAAACACCGCGATCAGCGATGTGCTCATCGAGACAACGGTGAATCCTATCTCGCGCGAGCCCTTCATCGCCGCTTCGTACGGCCTCATGCCTTCTTCCAGATAACGTGTGATGTTTTCAATCACCACAATCGCGTCGTCCACCACGAATCCGGTAGAGATGGTGAGCGCCATCAGTGACAGGTTGTCAATCGTGTAGCCCAGCAGATACATCACGCCGAAGGTGCCCACCAGCGACAATGGCACCGCCACAGACGGAATGATCGTGGCCCATATTTCGCGCAGGAACAGAAACACCACCAGAACAACAAGCGCCACACTGATCAGCAGCGAAATCTCCACGTCGCGCACGCTGGAACGGATGGTCGTGGTGCGATCCACAGATACATCAATCTTGATGGTCGGCGGAATTTCGGCCTGCAAACGCGGCAGCTCGCGCAGCACGCTGTCCACCGTTGAAATCACATTCGCGCCGGGCATCTTGAAGATGATGATCATCACCGCGCTCTTCAGATGCGATGACGGGCCATGGTCGGGATTGATGCCCACCACGCCAGCAGTGTGAATGTCAGCAATCGAGTCAGCCACCGTGCCCACGTCAGCCAGCCGCACAGGAGCGCCGGTCTGCGCGTTGTAGCCCACGATAATGGGTGCGTAGTCCTTGGCTTTAAAGATCTGATCGTTGTCAGTGATGGCCCAGCGGTGATCCGCGTCCTGGAATGCTCCTTTGGGCCGGTTTGCATTTGCATTGCCCAGCGCGGTGCGCACTGCCTCCATGCCGATGCCCGTGTTGGCCAGCAGCATGGGGTTCAGCTCCACGCGCACTGCGGGCTGCGACGTACCGCCGACAAACACCTGGCCCACGCCCTGAATCTGCGCGATCTTCTGCGCCAGAATCGAGTCCGCCATGTCATAAATCTCGGGCTTCGGCACCACGTCAGAGGTCAGCGCCAGAATCAGAACCGGCGCATCGGCTGGATTCGCCTTGCGGTAGCCGGGGTTCTGTGGCAAATACGAGGGCAACTGACTGCGCGCCGCGTTGATGGCCGCCTGCACGTCGCGCGCCGCCGCATCGATATTGCGGCTCAGATCAAACTGCAGTACCACCGATGTCGAACCCAGTCCGCTGGACGAGGTCATCTGGTTCACGCCTGCGATACGCCCGAACTGCCGCTCCAGTGGCGTCGCAACCGCAGACGCCATGGTCTCAGGGCTTGCCCCCGGCAGGCCCGCGCCCACGCCAATCACCGGAAAATCAACATCCGGCAGCGAAGCCACCGGCAGCACGGAGTAGGCGACTGACCCGGCGAGCAAAAGCGCCAGGCTCAACAGCGTCGTCGCCACCGGTCTCCGGATGAAGGGTGCGGAAAGATGCATCGCTCGTTGGCTCCTCAGTCCGCCGTCATCGACGCTTCCAGCAGGCCGTGCTGCGCCTTGCGGGCACGCAGCCTTTGCGCCAGCTTGTCAAAGTAGAGGTACACCACCGGCGTGGTGAAGAGCGTAAGAAGTTGCGACATCAGCAGGCCGCCCACAATTGAAATGCCCAGTGGCCGACGCAACTCCGCGCCGACGCCGCCGCCCAGCCACAGTGGCAGGCCGCCCAGCAGCGCCGCCATGGTGGTCATCAGAATGGGCCTGAAGCGCAACAAACACGCCTGGAAGATCGCCTCCTCCGCCGGCTTGCCCTGGTTGCGCTCCGCATCCAGCGCGAAGTCAATCATCATGATGGCGTTCTTCTGCACAATGCCAATCAGCAAAATGATGCCAATCAGCGCAATCACACTGAACTCCTCATGCGTGAGCAGCAGGGCAAGCAGCGCGCCAACACCCGCCGAAGGCAGCGTGGAGATGATAGTGATGGGATGAATGTAGCTCTCATACAGCACGCCCAGCACGATGTACACGGTCACCAGCGCCGCAAGAATCAGCAGCGGTTCATTGGCCAGCGACGATTGAAAGGCTGCCGCCGTACCCTGGAAGCTCGCATTGATGGCCGCAGGCATCTGAATGCGCTGCTCCACGCGATTCACCGCATTCACCGCGTCGCCCAGAGCCTTACCGGGCGCCAGATTGAAGCTGATGATGGTGGAAGGGAACTGACCCTGATGCCCAATCGCCAGCTGCGAGCGCGTTTGCTGCCAGTGTGCCAGCATGCTCAGTGGCACCTGCGTGCCGTTTGCCGACTTCACATACAGGTTGTTCAGTGTTGCCGGGTCCGTCTGGAAGTCCGGCGCCACTTCCATCACTACGTGATACTGATTCAGTTGCGTAAAGATCGTCGACACCTGCCGCTGCCCGAAGGCGTCGTAGAGCGTGTTGTCAATGTCGGCCATCGCAATACCCAACCGCGCAGCCGTGTCGCGATTGATGACCAGTTCTGCACCCAACCCCTGGTCCTGCAAGTCGCTGGCCACGTCCGTCACCACGGGCTCCTTGCGAAGCTCCTCCACCATCTTGCGGGTGTATGTCGCCAGCTCCGCCTGGTTCGGATCCTCCAGCGCATACTGGAACTGCGTGCGGCTCACGCGGTCTTCCACCGTCAGGTCCTGCAACGGCTGTAGGAAGAGCTGGATGCCCTGCACCTCATTCACCTTCGTCTGCAGCCGACGGATAATCTCTGTGGCAGAAATCTTCCGCTCATCCAGCGGCTTCAGGGTGATCTGGATGCGGCCTGAGTTCAGCGTAGTGTTTGTGCCGTCCACGCCGATGAACGACGACACATTGTCCACCGCCGGATCCTGCAGCACCACGTCCACCAGCTTTTGCTGTAGCCGCGCCATGCGCGCAAAACTCACCGTCTGCGGTGCTTCGCTGATGCCCAGAATCACGCCCGTGTCCTGCACGGGGAAGAAGCCTTTGGGGATGATGATGAACAGCAGAATCGTGCCCACCAGCGTGCCAATCGTCACCATAAGCGTGGCAAAGCGATGCCGCAACACCACCTGCAGCATACGCCCATACCCGGCAATGATGCGGTTGAACACATTCTCTGACCAGTGATAGAAGCGCGTCTCTTTCCGAACGGACTTGTCCTTCAGAATGCGCGAGCACATCATCGGCGTCAGCGTAAGTGACACCACTGCTGACACCAGGATCGTCACTGCCAGCGTAATGGCGAACTCGCGGAAGAGCCGACCGACCACGTCACTCATGAACAGCAACGGGATTAGCACGGCAATGAGCGAAACCGTCAGCGACATGATGGTGAAGCCGATCTGCTCGCTGCCCTTCAGCGCCGCCTGTAGCGGACTCTCGCCATCCTCGATGTAGCGCGAGATGTTTTCGATCATCACGATCGCGTCATCCACCACAAATCCGGTGGAGATCGTGAGGGCCATCAGTGTGAGGTTGTTCAGGCTATAGCCCAGAAGGTACATCACGCCAAAGGTGCCCACAATTGAGAGCGGAACTGCGACGGACGGAATAATTGTCGCGGCCAGGTTGCGCAGGAAGAGAAAGATGACCATCACCACCAAGGCGATTGTCAGCATCAGCTCAAATTCAACATCCTTCACGGATGCGCGTATGGTTGTGGTGCGATCGGTCAGAATCCTGAGCTCCGCGCTGGCCGGCAGACTTGCGCGCAGTTGAGGCAGAAGCTTCTTGATGCGGTCCACCACGGCGATGATGTTTGCGCCGGGCTGCCGCTGAATGTTCACAATCACTGCTGGCTGCCGATCCATCCATGCCGCCTGCTGCGAGTTCTCCGCCGCATCCACAATCGTCGCCACGTCGGACGCGCGCACTGCCGAGCCGTTGCGATACGCCACAATCACCGGCTTGTAATCTCTGCTGGAAAGCAGTTGGTCGTTTGCCCCGATGGTGTACGACTGCAGCGCCCCATTCAGCGTGCCCTTGGCCTGGTCGACGTTGGACGCGGCAAGCGCCGTGCGCAGGTCCTCAAGGCTCAGGTTGTAAGCGGCAAGCTGCGCCGGGTTGGCCTGCACGCGTACCGAGGGCTTTTGCCCGCCGGCAATCGACACCAGGCCCACGCCCATGACCTGCGAAATCTTCTGCGCCAGATTGGTGTCTGCGGCGTCCTCAATCTTATCCAGCGGCAGCGAATCCGAGGTGAGCGCCAGCGTCATAATCGGCGCGTCTGCCGGATTTACCTTGCTGTAAATGGGTGGGTTCGGCAGGTCCGGGGGCAGAAAGCTGTTCGCCGCATTGATGGCCGCCTGCACCTCCTGCTCAGCCACATCAATGTTCTCTTCCAGATTGAACTCAAGCGTGACCACCGAGCCCCCGCCGGAGCTCACCGAAGTCATCTGCTTCAGGCCCGGCATCTGCCCAAACTGCCGCTCCAGAGGAGCCGTCACCGACGACGCCATCACCTCCGGCCCTGCGCCGGGATAGAACGTCAGCACCTGGATGATCGGATAGTCCACCTCGGGCAGCGCCGACACCGGCAACTGCTGGAAGGCAATGCCTCCCGCCAGCAGCAGCGCCGCCATCAGCAGCGACGTTGCAACCGGGCGAAGAATAAATGGCCGTGATGGACTCACTGCTTCACCTTCTGGTCTTGCCTGCCACTCGGTGGCGGGTCGCCGACCATGCCCTGCCTCGTTCGTCCCGCAGCCGCGCCTCCACCCGAGAACGGTCCACCTGCCGGCATGGCGTCAGCGTTCTGCGTCTGTGACCCGTGGACCGTGCTCACTGCAACCAGTTGGCCCGGCCGCAGCCTCTCGGCTCCGTCCACCACCACCTGCACACCGTCCTCCGGACCGCTGTCGAGAATCGTCACCTGCCCTTCAGCCAACGCCACCTTCACGGGCTGCATCTGCGCTACGGGCTGGCCTTTCTCATCCTTCTGAATCACCCACACAAACGAGCCCTGCAGGCCTGTTTGAATCGCCGCTGACGGCACCACCAGCGCCCGCGGCCGATTCTCTAATTCCAAATGAATATTCACAAATTGGTTCGGGTACAGCATCTCGTTCGCGTTGGAGAACACAGCCTTTAGCCGTGCCGTCCCGGTCGTCGTGTCAATCTGATTGTCCGCCGCCAGCAACTGGCCTGACTCCAGCTTGTTCACATCGCCGCGATCATAGGCCTCCACAGCAATGTGCCGCTCCGTCGCCAGTTTCCTCAGCACCTGCGGAAGCTGGTTCTCCGGCAGCGTAAAGTACACAGCAATCGGCCGGAACTGGTTGATGACCACAAGATTGGTTGTATTCGCCTGGATGATGTTGCCTGGGTCCACCAACCGTAATCCAATGCGCCCATTGATAGGCGACTGGATGGAGCACCAGCTCAGCTGCAGCTGCGCATTCTCCACGGCGGCTTTGTCTGCCTCAATCGCTCCCTGGTACTGCCCCAGCGTCGCCTCGTCGGCCTCCAGCGCTTCCTTTGAGGTCACGCCTGCTTCGTAGAGTGCCTTGTAGCGCTTGTATTCGGCCTCCGCATTCTTCAGCAGAGCCTCGTCATGCGCAAGCGTGCCCTTTGCCTGGTCCAGCGCGGCCTTGTAGGGGCGGGGATCAATCGTCATGATCGTCTCGCCCTGCCGCACCTCCTGCCCCTCGGTAAAGTGCACAGGCAGCAGCTCGCCGCCTACGCGCGCCTTCACCGTCACGCTCATGTACGGTGTCACCGTCCCCAAACCCGTCAGGTAAATCGGCATTGCCTTCCGCTCGGCGGAAATCACCTGCACCGGCACCGGCCGCCCCATCAGCATCGCCGCCTGCCGCTCAGTATTTGCAATGGCCTGCTGGTGATTCTGGTAGATCCGCCAGGCGATCAACCCCAGGGCGCTCAACAGCACAAGATACACAACAATGCGGACGCCGGTCCTCCGGGAACCATGCCCGGGTTCTGATGCGCCAAAATCAGGCAAACGGGAGTGGGATGCGCTTTCCATGGACATAAGGTCGCTTTCCGTCTTCATTTCTCTTAGGTAGGTGCCCTCGATCCGGGCGTCCAACTCGCCCCCCGGCAGAGTGGGGAGACAAATCTTGCGGTCGCTTATACGGACGATTGGGTTGCTGCAAAGGTTTCGCGCACGTGCTCCCGTTGAAGAGGCCTGCTGGAGCTTTCAGCGCATCTACGGCAACCCGCGCAGGGGAACTTCTTAATTCTAAGCCCGCACGTCTTGCCGCCCAACCGGTCCGCCTGAATCTATCTCCTATAATTTGGACGAAATCACTCGCAGTGCGTTGACGTAACCGTTGCTCGACTTTTTCTTTGAGTTCGAGCGCACTCTCAACGGCGTCGGCCGCTTGCGCTCCCAGCGATGAGGTCCACTTGGCCCCAGAATCCGCCATCGGCATGCCTTCCACCGCAACGCCGCCGCTTTGCGTCGATCTCGATGGCTCGCTCATCAAGTCAGACTCCTTCCTGGACTCCCTCTGCCAGCTCATGCGCCACAAGCCATGGCTGCTCCTCCAAGTACCCTTCTGGCTTGTACATGGACGTGCGCACCTCAAGATCGAGGTTGCCCGTCGCGCCCCGCTCGACCCCCAGCGCTTCCCCTACAACACGGAGTTACTGCACTACATACAGGGCCAGCACCGTGAGGGACGGACTCTTTACCTCACCACCGGCGCCGATCCGACCTTTGCGAGCCGTATCGCTGCCCACCTCGGAATTTTTGAGGGGGTGTTCGCCTCTGACCCCTCCACCAATCTCACCCGCAGCAAAAAGCTAGAGCGCCTGCGTCAGCGCTTTGGCACCTTTGACTACATCGGTAACTCCCATGCCGACCTCGTCCTGCTGACGCATGCCCGCGAGGCCATGGTGGCCAATCCCACGCTTGCTTTGCGCATCGCCCTGCGCCTGCGCTGCATTCCCATCGCCCGGTCATTCCTCGACCAGCGCCCCCTACTGCCCACGGTTATTCAGGCCATCCGCGTTCACCAGTGGGCCAAAAACTTCCTTCTCCTTGCGCCGCTGGCTTTCTCCCACCAGTTCAATATCCCTTCACTTGCCGCCGCCGTCGCCGCGTTCTTCTGCTTCAGCTTCATGGCTTCAGCCAACTACCTCATCAATGATCTCCTCGACATCGACAGCGACCGCCGCCACCCCACCAAGCGCATGCGTCCTTTTGCCGCCGGAGACCTGCCCGTGGCCTATGGCATCGCCCTTGTTGCGCTGCTATTTGCCGCTTCCGTCGCCATCCTGCCGTTGCTACCTCCGGCGTTTGCCCTGTGGCTTGGCCTTTACATTCTGGCAACCTCGGCTTACTCCTTCTATCTCAAGCGCATTGCCGTGGTGGACGTCCTCCTGCTCAGCGGCCTTTACACGCTGCGCCTGCTCGCCGGGGGAGCAGCCACCGGCACTGAGATCTCCCATTGGCTGGCCAGTTTCTCCAGCTTTCTTTTCCTTTCACTCGCCATGGTCAAGCGCATCAGCGAGCTGGAAACCCTCCGTGAAAGCGGTGCCATCGCACCCCACGGCCGAGGCTATCTCATCGCCGACATTGAGCAGATCCGCAGTTTTGGTACTGCCAGCGCCTACGCCGCCGTCGTCGTCTTCATGCTTTATATTGCCCGGCCTGGCGTGACAGGACTCTACCAGCACGCCGGACGCCTATGGCTCATCGTGCCCTTGCTGCTCTACTGGCTTCATCGCGTATGGCTGCTGGCTGCGCGCGGTGAGCTTGACCACGACCCTGTCGTCTTTGCCATCACGGACCCCATCAGCCTCCTGGTCGGAGCCGCAGTGATCGCCCTCGCCGTATTCGCCGCTTGACGCGCATCGTCCTGCTCCGCACAGCGATCCGCGCAATGCGGTTAGAGGCCACTCCAACTCCCTTATATGGTGGGAAATCAGCCCAAAATTTGCATCTTCCGCTCCTGCATTCACGTCCTATCTCCAGTAGTTGCATCAGAACTAAGGCCGCGCTCGTGCGCCGGCACCGCCTCATCGTCTACCATTGAACTTCACCCGCATGTTGGAACGGGATCCGCTCGTCAGGCCTCGTTAACCAGCGCAAGCGGTCTGCCATGCTTCGTAGCGGAGCACTCGCATCTCCCGCGATAAAGGTTGCTTGAGGGCAATTGCAAGGAATCGCGGCCGCTTCGGCCTGCAGGCCGTTGAATCGCAGATTTCCCGTCCCCCGGGGCTCGCCCGCGCTTGAGAGCGCCCGCACGCGCGGCAGGTAAACAGGCGCTAGCCGGCAGAGCAAGTGGGCTCCGCTAGCGCCGCAGGAGTGAGTAACCAGGCTTATGTGGATTGTCCGCCTTGCGCTCAGACGTCCTTACACCTTTGTCGTCTTCGCGCTTCTGATCCTGATACTCGGCGCCTACAGCATCCTCACGATGCCTACGGATATCTTTCCGAACATCGATATCCCCGTCGTCACCGTCGTCTGGAATTACACCGGCCTCTCCGCGCGGGAAATGTCCACCCGCATCGTCTTCAACAGCGAACGCGTCATGACTACCACGGTCAACGACATCGAGCACATTGAGTCGCAGTCGCTCAATGGCGTGGCGGTCATCAAGATCTTCTTCCAGCCTCACGTCAACATCGGCTCCGCGGTCGCCGAGGTCAGCGCCATCAACCAGGTAATTCTGCGCGCCCTGCCTCCCGGCTCGCTGCCGCCATTCATCATCCAGTACAACGCATCCAGCGTGCCTGTACTGCAGCTCGGCCTCTCCGGCCACGGCCTCAACGAGCAGCAGCTCTACGACCTGGGCACCAACACCATCCGCACGCAGCTTGCCACCATTGAAGGCGCGCAAATGCCCTTCCCCTACGGTGGCAAACAGCGCCAGATTCAGGTCGATATTGACCTGCCCGCCCTGCAGGCCCGCGGCCTCACTCCCTCCGACGTGGTCAATGCCGTCTCCGCGCAGAACATCATCGCTCCGTCAGGCACCATCAAGATTGACAACTTCGAGTACACCGTTGAAACCAATTCCGCGCCGGACGTAGTCAGTGACCTGAACAACCTGCCCATCAAGGCCGTCAATGGCGCTATCGTCTACATCCACGATGTGGCCCACGTCCGCGACGGCTATCCGCCGCAGACCAACATCGTCCGCGTCGATGGCAAGCGAGCCATCCTCCTGAGCATTATGAAGACCGGCTCGGCCTCAACGCTTGACATTATCGCGGGCGTCCGCAACAAGCTGGAAAGCGTAAAGGGCCAGTTGCCACCGCAGCTCGAAATCAATCCGCTCTCCGATCAGTCGATCTTTGTACGCAGCGCCATCACTGGCGTCGTCCGCGAGGCCATCATTGCCGCCTGCCTCACGGCCATCATGATCCTCGTCTTCCTTGGCAGTTGGCGCTCCACCATCATCATCGCCATCTCAATTCCGCTATCTATTCTCTGTTCGCTCATCGTGCTCGCCATGCTGCACGAGACCATCAACATCATGACCCTTGGCGGTATGGCGCTGGCCGTGGGCATCCTCGTCGACGATGCCACGGTTGCCATCGAAAACATCAACCGCAATCTCGAGTCCGGCAAGGAGCTCGAGCAGTCCATCATCGACGGCTCCGCGCAGATCGCCATCCCCGCGCTCGTTTCCACGCTCTCCATCTGCATTGTCTTCGTCCCCATGTTCTTCTTGAGCGGCGTGGCGCATTATCTCTTTGTTCCCATGGCTGAGGCCGTGGTCTTCGCCATGCTCGCCAGCTACCTGCTCTCGCGCACGCTCGTGCCCACCATGGCCAAATACATGCTCCAGGAGCACGACGACGCAGCCGAAGCCCGCAAGAGCGTCAGCTACAACCCCTTCGTGCGTTTCCAGCATGCCTTTGAGAAGGGCTTTGAGCGATTCCGCCTTGCCTACCTGCGCCTGCTTACGCTGTGCGTCGATCACGCGCGAGTCTTCCTCATCAGCTTCCTCGCCTTCACTGTCATCTCGGTCGTCGTGCTCGTCCCATGGCTGGGCCAGGACTTCTTTCCCTCGGTCGACTCCGGACAGTTCAAGATTCACGTCCGCGCTCATACCGGTATGCGCATCGAGGAAACCGCCTCGCTCTGCGATCACATCGACAACACCATTCGCCGCGAGATTCCGCCGAGTGAGATCACGACCATCGTTGACAATATTGGCCTGCCCTACTCCGGTCTCAATCTCTCCTACTCCACGTCGGCTCCCGTCGGCACCGCAGACGCTGACATCCAGGTGCAGTTGAGCAAGGACCATCACCCAACCGAGGCCTATGTCAACCACCTGCGCAAAATCCTCGCCGACGAGTATCCGGGCGTTACCTTCTACGTGCTGCCCGTTGACATCGTTACGCAGATTCTCGACTTTGGTCTCGCCGCACCCATAGACATCCAGATAGTTGGCCCCAACCTCTACGCCAACCGCACCCTCGCCGAGCGCATGCTCAATGAGGTCTATTACGTGCCCGGCGCTGCCGATGCGCGCATCCAGCAGCCTTTTGATCTGCCCAACTTCACCGTGGACGTGGACCGCACACGCGCGCAGGCAATCGGGCTCACGCAGAAGAACGTCGCGCAGAACCTGCTCGTTACGCTCAGTGGCAGCTTTCAGACCGCGCCCACCTTCTTCCTCGACCCCAAGAATGGTGTCAGCTACAACGTCGCCGTTCAGGCGCCGCAGTATAACGTGGACACAATGGCCGATCTGAAAGGTCTGCCCATCAACGGCTACGCCTCCACGCTGCCGGCCAGCGGAGCCCCCGCTGCCACCACTGCGCCCGGAGCCGCCCCGCATCAAGCCACAGGGGCCGCCTCATCCGTAGCCCCCGGCACGCCTGCGCCCGTGCAGGTGCTCGGCAACGTGGCCAGCATCGCGCCTGGCACGGAAATGGGCACCGTCAGCCACTATGACATCCAGCCCGTCCTCGACATCTACGCCAACGTGGAAGGCACGGACCTCGGCTCTGTTACCCGCGCGATGGAAAAAATCGTTGCCCGTCATGAGAAGAACCACGACATTCCGCGCGGCACCCATGTCATTCTGCGCGGCCAAAGCGAAACGATGAACCGCTCCTACGTAGGCTTGCTCTCCGGCCTTGCCTTCTCCATCCTGCTCGTCTACCTGCTCATCGTGGTTAACTTCCAGTCCTGGCTGGATCCCTTTCTCATCATCTCCGCGCTGCCCGCGGCGCTGGCCGGCATCGTCTGGTTCCTCTTCCTTACCGGAACACGCCTCAGCGTGCCCGCACTCACCGGTGCCATCATGTGTATGGGCGTGGCAACAGCCAACTCCATCCTCGTCATCAGCTTTGCCCGCGAGCAGATGGACATCCTCGTGGGAGATGCGCGCCGCGCCGCGCTCAATGCGGGCTTCGTCCGCCTGCGGCCTGTGCTCATGACCGCGCTTGCCATGATCATCGGCATGGTGCCCATGGCCTTGGGTTTGGGCGATGGCGGCGAGCAGAATGCGCCTCTTGGCCGCGCCGTTATCGGCGGACTGCTGCTGGCCACCGTGGCCACGCTCTTTTTCGTACCCACGTTCTTCTCTCTCGTACACGGCTGGATCGAGCGCCGCCGTCCTACGCCCCGTGGCGCTGCGCACGTCCGCACGCCCGACGAGTTTGACCCGCTACCGGAGCACCCCTTATGACGAACGCATCGCACCCCAACCCGAACCCGGCTCGCCCCGCCGCTCATAACCACGAGAGCGCGCCCGATCAGGCCAGTGTTTCGCCTCGCATGGCAGCCATCGGCGTCATCGTTCTGCTGGTGGTTGCGGCCGTGCTTGCCGCCATCGGCATCCTTAGCCGCATGCGCAGCGAGCGCGTGCTGGCCGAGACCACCAATGCTCTGGCTCCGCGCACCGTCATCGC
>JAKAFB010000058.1 GCA_021818105.1 Acidobacteriota bacterium | reverse complement strand
GGCGCAGGCGGCCGGCATGCAGGCACGCCGCGTCACCAGCTACGCCAACGACGAGCGCGGCGAGTTCACCGCCAGGTGGATGCTGCTCACTCCCAACACCGCCTTCTTCAGCCAGCCGCAAGTGGCCGCCCACGCGCGTATTCCGCGCCTCCTGCCCGGCCTTCGCCTCTGGACCGACGACTACTCCGCGCTGCTCCCCGTACTGCACTGGTAAGTCTCTCGATTTCTTCGGACTAATGGGCGAGCCTTGCTCGCTGTGCGCCCAGTCACAGGACGTCCACAATCAACGTGTGATAGCATCCCGTTCTTACAGCAAGACGCCCGGCGCGCTCCGCCTGTTTGAGCGCCGGGCGCCTGCCGGAGAGCCTCAGTATGGGCGAGGAAGACGGCAGACTGGGCCCTCGAGCCCGGCAAACTGGACACGCTGACGTCCCCCGGGACGCCTTTACTAAGTCCCTGCGCCATGCGCACTTTTTCTTCATCAAACCAGCCATTGACCTTGCGCCCGATGGGGCGCGTAACCGGAAGACTCCGCCTCGGGAGGCCGAAGGCAGTTGGCCCCACCGCAGGTGGCAAGGAGAATCAGCATGAAAACGTACCAGGGAAGTGAGATCCGCAACGTAGCTGTAGTGGGGCATGCACACAGCGGCAAAACCACCTTGATTGCTGCGCTGCTGCATGCCGCAAAGATGACCCCCACACAGGGCCGCGTGGAAGACGGCTCTGCCGTGACCGCCTATGACGAAGAGGAAGTTGCCCGCGGCACTACCATGCAGAACGCCGTGGCCTACGCAGAGTGGCAGGGCACCAAGATCAACCTGGTCGATACGCCCGGCTTCCACATGTTCTCGCATGAAGCGCGCGCCGCGCTGCTGCCGGTCGAGGCCGCCGTGCTTGTTGTGAACGCCCAGAGCGGCGTGGAGCCCGTTACCGAGCGCGTGTGGAAATTCGCCGAAGAAGCCCACCTTCCCCGCATCGTTGTGCTCAACCAGATGGACCACCCCAAGGCCGGCGGCATAAGCGGCCTGAGCGCGCTCATTGACGACCTGCACGAACGCTGGGGCCGCCAGTGCATTCCCGTGCAACTGCCCATCACCGGGCCTGAGGGCTTCCAGGGCGTCGTCGATCTCGTCACCATGGAGGCCTTTTACTACACACCCGGCGGCGATGGCCGCGGCAAAATCACCGGCGAGATTCCTGCCAGCCTGACTTCCCAGGCCAAGGCCGCGCATGAGGCACTTGTGGAGCTGGTTGCAGAGGGCAAGGACGATCTCATGGAGGAGTTCTTCGCCGAGGGCACCATCCCCGAGCAGCACCTCATCAGTGCGCTCCACGAGGCCATTCGCGAAGACCGCATCTTCCCAGTGCTCTTTGCCAGCGGCTTGACGAACGTGGCCACCGACCATCTGCTCGACTTCATCAAGGTCTACGCGCCCGCGCCCATTGAGCGCGCGCCATTCGCCGTGAAGACGCCCGCCCTGCAGGCTACCGTGGCCAACGGCAGCACAGCAGAAGCCGCAGAGAGCGGCATCAGCTTCCGCAAGGTCGATGATGCCGAGCCTCAAGCCATCTTTGTTTACAAGACGATGTCCGATCCCTTTGCCGGGCGCATCAGCTTCTTCAAGGTTGTCAGCGGTGTCATCAAGAACGACGCCACGCTGGAAAATTACACCCGTCGCGGCCAGGAGCGCCTGAGCCACCTGAGCGTGATGCAGGGCCGCAAGGCCGTCGAGGTGCCGGAACTGCACGCCGGCGATCTGGGCGCTGTGGCCAAGCTGCGCGAGACCTTCACCGGCGACACCCTCGGCCAGAAGGGTTGCGACATCCTCGTAGAACTACCCCCCATGCCCGAACCCGCCATGACCTACGCCATTGAACCCAAAACGCGCGCCGACGAGGACAAGCTCGCTCCCGCCATCCATAAGCTCATGGAGGAGGACCTGCTCATCCGTTTCTACCGCGACCCCATGACCAACGAGTTCCTCATCGCCGGCGCCGGTCAGCCGCACATTGAAACCATCGTGAGCCGCCTCAAGAAGCGCTACCATGCCGAGGTCACGCTCAAAGCGCCCAAGGTGCCCTACCGCGAGACCATCCGCGGCAAGGCCGACGCCCAGGGCCGCCACAAGAAACAGACCGGCGGCCACGGTCAGTTTGGCGACTGCAAAATCAAGATGGAGCCGCTGCCGCGCGGCGCCGGTTTCGAGTTCGTCAATGACATCTTCGGAGGCGCCATTCCGCGGCAGTTCATCCCCGCCGTGGAGAAAGGCATCCAGGAGTCGGCTGCCCGCGGCTTCCTCGCCGGCTATCCGGTGGTGGACTTCAGGGTCACCGTCTACGACGGAAGCTATCACGAGGTGGACTCGAATGAAATGTCATTCAAGATGGCCGGCCGCATCGCCTTCCGCAAGTGCATGGAGCAGGCCAAGCCCTGCCTGCTGGAACCCATCATGCAGGTGGAGATTGAAGCGCCCGACGAGTTTGCCGGTGCGCTGATGGGAGACCTGAACAGCCGGCGCGGCCGCGTGCAAGGCATGGAGTCCAAGGGCCGCACGACAATCATCAATGCTGAAGTGCCCATGGCTGAGATGCTTGCCTATGGCACGCAGCTCACCTCCATGACCCAGGGCAAGGGCAGTTATCACATGGAGGTGGACCACTACGACATTGTGCCGCAGGCCGTGGCAGAGAAGATTCTGGCCAACGCCAAGCGCCCGGTGGAGGAAGAGGAAGAATAATCACTGCGCAAACAGAATGGCCCCGGAGTCTTGCTGCCATGGCTCCGGGGCCGTTCTATTTCTGTGCGCCAACTATTCTTAGAAGCGGTAGAAAACGCCGCCCATCGGCTGCACCACCTGTGTGTATGCACCGGTCGGCGAGTAGTAAAGCGACAGTGCCGGCGCCTTGAACAGATTGTCCCGCACCTGCGCGCGCACTCCAAAGTGGTCGCTTATTGCAAAGTCCACGCCACCGCCCGCAATATAGGCAGGCCGCACGGAGTTGTTCGATGCATAGGCTGTGCTGTTTGGCACTGTAGCTGCGAAGCCCAGACCCGCAACTGCAAATGGTCTCACCGCTCCGTATTGCTTTGAGAACACCCAGTCAAAACCGAAGAGGTTCAACCCGGCCGTCATGGTGAGCGGCGCGTTGTTGCAGCGGTAGCCGCATGAGCCCGGGTCTGGCGTGTAGTACTGGTCGTAGGGGTTGAACGAGTATGTGAACTCATACCCGATGAAATTGCTATGGATGTGACGCAGCTCGAACATGCCACCCATCGCATTCTTCGGCTTCTGCACCGTACCCTTGCCTGTGGTGGAGGTGTCCATCGCCTGGTAAAAACTCGCCGCGACGTCGGTCTGCGACTGCACTGCCGCCGGCTTCTTGGGTGCCGCTGTTCCCTGTGCCAGGGCCGCCGCGCTGCTCCACACAGCAATTGCAATCAAAGCCGCTACGGCCTGCATCCACTTCTTTCCCATCATGATCTCCGTAATAAAGTCCGCCCGTGTCTGGGTCTCCGTACACAAGGAGTCTCCCCATCCGTGTCTGGATTTCCTGTCAAAGGTGTGCTCCGTGTCAATTTGCTTGGATGCAAAACCCGGACAATGGGCAACTCGCTGAGGCTGCTTTCTTTACGATACAACGTTTCCCCCACCTCACGGGCAATGCCCGGCAAGTCTTTGCCACCCCTTTGCCTCGCCGCCACGGCCATTGACAGTTCATACGCGGATTTGCACCCGGCACAGGAATCCTTCTTGCCGCTGGCTCATCTGAGAAAATAGATGGAAGTGATACGAGGGGTTCATTTTGTTCTGTGGCGGGCTACCGCGCCTTCCCTGCTCGCGATGCTGGCACTGGCCGTGTCCGGCACAGCCGCCCGCGCCCAGTTTCAGAACCCAACCTCGTCAGCCAACCCATTCTGGGGCAGCGTCACCGCACAGCCGCTCTCAGACTCCACCATCCAACTCTCGCTCGATGAAGCCATCCGCCGCGGCCTTGAGAACAACCTCGGCCTCAAGGAAGCCGAGAACAACGAGAGGTCCATCCACGGCGAAAAGAACCTTGCTTTGCAGGAGTTCTTGCCGACGATAACGCTCACCGGCGGCACTGGCGTCTACCAGCACAACCTTGTGGCAATGGGCTTCGGCCGCGGCACGCTCGCGGAATTCGCGCCGATGTTTCCCAACGGCCTGCCCCCCGGCCTGTCCCTTATTACCCGCAACGACCTCACACAGGGCCACATCAATCTAAGCCAAACGCTCTTCTCCGGCCCCGTAATCTCCGGATACAAGGCCGCTGGAGCCGCCGAGCGCGTCGCTTACTTTGCCAGGATGTCCGCCCGCGGTGAGGTTGTCCAGCAGGTGGCCACCACCTACCTGCGCGCCCTTGCCGCCGCCAGCGAGGTGGACAATACCGCAGCCCTGCTTGCCGAGGACCAGGTGTTGCTCGACCAGGTTCGCGCCGCCCATGAGGCGGGCACCGCTCCTCACCTCGACGAATTGCGCGCCCAAGTGCAGTTCCAGACGCAGCAGCAGGCGCTCATTGCAGCGCAGAACGAGCAACAGAAGATCCTCATCCTGCTCCGGCGTGAGATCGGCCTTGACCCCGGCCAGAAGATCCAGCTTACTGATCCGACGCCCTACAGCGATCTCGCCGAGCAAACACCTGAGGAAGTCCGCGCCATCGCCTACAAGAATCGTCAGGATTACCAGAATCTTATCAACCAGGTGGAAGAGCTGAAGGCCGTGCACAAAGCCTACCGCGCGGAGCGCCTGCCTACGCTCAAATTCGGCGGCTACTGGGGCGTGGATACCGTGAACGGCGCCGGCACCCACGGCAACTTTGCCGCCATCGGTACACTCAGCGTCCCACTCTTTCGCGAGGCCAGCCTGCGCGGCGATGAGGACGCCTCAGCAGCCCAGCTTGCCGGCGTCCGCTCCGAGCTCGCTGACCTGCGCGCCCACATTGACCAGCAGGTGCGCGATGCGCTCTTCGATGTGGCTGCAGCCACACAGCTCGTCCAGGTCGCCCACAGCAACGTCGCCCTCGCCACGCGCGCCCTCGCCGACGAGACTGACCGCGTGCAGGCGGGCGTGGATGACAACCTGCCGCTCGTCACCGCACAGGCCACGCTTGCAGCCGCGCAAACCAGTCTCGTGGAGAGCCTCTACCGCTACAACGTTGCCAAGCTCGCCCTGGCCCGCGCTGCCGGTGTACTGGAGACCCAGTACCGCGACTACCTGGGCCGCTGAGTCTTCACAGACTCCAGCATCGCCGTGACCAGCGCCAGCGGTAGCCCCACCACGTTGAAGTAGCAGCCCTCCACCCGCGGAATCCACCGCGCAGCCTGCCCCTGAATGGCATACGCTCCGGCCTTGTCCATCGGCTCGCCCGTCTGGACGTAGGCCTCAATCTCCTCGCCTGACAGCGTGAGAAAGCGCACCGCAGTCACCTCCGCCGCCACCTCCACACGCTGTGCCGTCACCACCGCCACACCGGTGATCACGCGATGCGTGCGCCCGCTCAGCAGCCGCAGCATGCGCGCCGCGTCGCCGGGGTCCTCCGGCTTGGCCAGGATGTGATTGTCCAGCGTGACGGTCGTGTCAGCTCCCAGCACCACGGCCTCAGCATCGCCCACCTGCGCAAATACCGCTTGCGCCTTCTCCCGCGCCAGCCGCGTCACGTAGGTGATGGCATCCTCACCGGGCAGAACATCTTCAGGGATATGCGCCGGATGAATCTGAAACGAAAAACCAGCCTGCGCCAGCAGTTCATGGCGTCGCGGAGAAGCCGAAGCAAGAATGAGCATAGTTCACTAAATGGTAAGCCCGGTGCGAAGGCCCGCCGGTGTCGCAATGCCCCAGGCCATCGCCGGCGTATTGTGCGCCAGCCCAAAGCGCCCGTCCGGCCCCAGCAGAATAATGCCGCCGTGCCCGCCCAGCCGGTTGTAGAGATAGCTGATGGCCTCGCATGCGGCCAGCTCAGGCGGCGTGCCCAACGCAACGCGGTCCACGGCCCACTTGCCCAGCACCAGCTTCATAATCGGCTCGCCCCAGCCGGTCAGGCTCACCGCAGCCGACTCGTCATCCGCATAACAGCCGCAGCCAATCAGCGACGAGTCGCCTACCCGTCCCGGCGTCTTATTCAGCGTGCCGCCCGTCGACGTGCCCGCAGCCAGGTTGCCCTGCCCGTCCAGCGCCACTGCGCCTACCGTATCGTGCGAGCCCATTCCGGCCGTGTAGGCCGTCTCCGCGCTCTTGTCGTCCTGTGCGCCAGAGAAGGTCGCATCCGCCAGACCCGCCGCCTCGCGCGCCTTTGCCTCGGCCAGCCGCTCCCGCTCGCGTTCCAGCACCAGCTCGGAATTATCGATAAGCGCCATGCCGTGCATCTCGGCAAACTGCTCCGCGCCCGCGCCCACAAAGTAAACGTGCGGGCTCTGCTCCAGCACCAGCCGCGCCGCCTGAATTGGATTGCGCAGCCGCTCCACGCAGGCCACTCCACCCGCCTTCATGCGGCCGCCGTCCATCAGCAGCGCATCCAGTTGCACGCGGCCGTCGGAAGTGAGAAAGCTGCCACGCCCCGCGTCAAAGGTCGGGTCGTCCTCCATCACCGTCACCGCGGCCTCAACGGCATCCAGCGCCGTGCCGCCCCGTGCCAGGATCGCGTAGCCCGCCTCAAGCGCTTTTCGCACTCCCGCCTCATGTGCCGCCGCCGCATCCGCGGGAATAGCCCACGCGCCGCCATGCACCAGAAGAACCGGTTTGTGTTTCATCTTCAGATCCACCCCGGATATGGTAGTGCATCCGGGCCATGCCTGGGCCAGCGCCGTATACTCTTGCTACGCATCCGCTCCTGCGGCTGCGCCTCCATACCCTGGGTTCCTCACACAACGAACGAACCAGAATTGCGGGACCACCAGACTGTACCCAATGCCATGCCGGGAGAAACAGTAAAGATGAAGTCGATCAGCCGCAGGTCATTTATGGGCCATGCCGCCGCCGGAATTGCAGCTATGGCCGCACCCGCCCTCGCTGCCAAGGAAACCGATCCGGTCTACAAGACCGGCGATTGGAAGATGGCCTCTTTCCAGCAGCTCTTGAAAAAGGACTACGAGGTCAAGCAGCTCTACGACACAACCGCAGTGGATGACGGCAACGTATTCGACCACATGGTGAACTCGCTCAATGGCCTGCAGTTCGGCTTTGGCATTCCCGCAGAGCGCATCAAGCTTGTCGGCGCATTTCGCGCGTTAGCCACGGTGCTCAATTATGACGATGCCATGTGGGAAAAATACCGCATCGGCGAGACGCAAAAGGTCAACGACCCCAAGACCGGCAAGCCCGCCACACGCAACATCTTTGCCGCAAGCAAGTACGGCAATCCCCCGCGCTACCCTTCCACTGACCCCAACAGCGACGACTCCGCCTTCCAGGACGCGAGCATCCAGGCGCTGCAGGCGCGCGGCGTGCAGTTCCTCGCCTGCCACATGGCCATCTACTACCATGCGCATCGCATGGTCAAGCAACTCAAGCTGCAGCAGACGGCCGACGAAGTTCGCCAGGACCTTGCGGCGCATCTGCTTCCCGGCGTCCTCGTCGTGCCATCCATGGTCTCAGCTATCGCCATGCTGCAAAGCAAGGGCCAATTCACTTACCTGCGCATGTAGACTGGCGCGTCACAGGCGGGCATGCGATTCCAGCCGCGCCCGCCCGGCAGGGCACACGTGTCAACCCCACCCTGCAATCTTGCAGAGCCCAAGGATCAGAAAACAAAGACCATCGAGGGATCCATCCTTTTGCGGGGAATATTCTTCGTCTTCGCTATCCTTGAATCAGTCATCAGGAATTTGAGAGACAGCGGAGAGCATCGGCTCTCCCAATTCGTTTCGGACTCCTTCCGCGACCGCGTGGCCGCAGAGGAAGAGGCTGAAAGCAAAATACGCGTGCAGGCCTGCGGTATCGGGTTTTGCACGCGATCAAGGCACACGGGCGAACTCATCGCATGAGATCGCCTTTTCTTTTTCTGCGGAACAGATACAAATCCGCGGAGGGCTGTCCGGGAATGGCGGACAGATGAGTGAAGCGAAACAACAGCTCGTGGCAATCGATTCGCCACGAAAACAACCAGACGAGCAGCAGAGTGGCGGCCGTCGCGGCGCAAATGAAATGCGCGTCGCGGCAGACATCATCCTGCAGCTGAAGAGTCTCGAAATCGCAGACGCCTTGGCGCAAAGCTCCCTGGATGGGCACATCCAGAGCGCCAGGTTTCTGTATGAACTGGCGGGCGAGCTTGAAAAACTCGCCCCGGTAGAAGGAGCACACAGACTGCGCAGCCTCGCCAGCGAATGGGCGGCGGAGCCGGACTGGCTCGCTGAATTGCGCGAGGAAGACGCAGAAACAGCAGGCGGAAGCCGCGAGCCGGAAAGCTGACCAGCCGGCATCGCATCGCTCAGCAACAGCAGCACCCTGCAACACAGCAGAGCGCGGCGAGCATCCCACGGCTTGTCATTCGTGCAGGACAACAACCTGCGCGGGCGGCGGGTCGCGGGCTCGCCGGCAAAAGGCACAAAGGATAATACACGCATGAAGCTCACATCAATCACGTGGCGTCGCACCGGCAAATGGATCGGCATCTCCCTGCTCGGCATGGCCTGCGCGTGGCTGGCCTGCGCGCAAACCCTCAGCACCACCACAGTGCAAGGCACTGTCTACCTTGCCAGCGGCGCGCCCGCCTCGGGCACCCTCCAGTTGAGCTGGCCCGCCTTCACCACAGCAGCCGGTGCCGCAGTAGCCGCAGGCCGCACCACCGCCACCATAGGCACAGATGGCTTTGTAAGCGTGAACCTCGTGCCCAATCTCGGCTCCACGCCCGCCGGTCTCTACTACACCGCCGTCTACAATCTCAGCGACGGCAGCACAAGCACCGAGTACTGGGTTGTGCCCTCGGCTGCGCAAGCCACCATCGCACAAGTGCGCGCACAGGTCATGCCCGCCGCGCAGGCCGTGCAGGCCGTCAGCAAAGCCTACGTGGATCAGGCTATTCAAAGCATGTCCACCTCTTCACTCACGGCCTCCGGCGGCATGCTTACGGGACCGCTTTATCTTAGCGGCGACCCAACGCAATCCCTGCAGGCCGCGGACAAGCACTACGTCGATATCACTGCCGCGCTGGCTCTGCCTCTGACCGGCGGAACGCTTTCCGGCCCCGCATACGCGGCCGCCGATCCGGCCGGCGGTCCTGCCTCCCGCATGCAGCTAGCCACGCAGCACTACGTGGATACCACGCAGCGCTACAACGTGAAAGACGCTGGCGCGCTCGGCAACGGCCAGTCCGCCACCGTCACCACAGCAACTTCCGGCGGCGTCACCACCGTCACATGCAACGCCTGCTCATTCACATCCGCCGACGTCGGCAAGACCATCAACATTCCCGGTGCTGGCACAGCCTATCTACAGGGCGGCACGCTTGGCACGCCCACCGTCACCCTTAACGCCAGCGGCGTCGTCACCGGAGTCACCTTTTCCGGCTATAGCGGACTGCCTGCGAGTGCCACCATTCCAGTCACATTCTCCAGTGCAGGCTCCGCTCCCGCTGTGACTGCCAAGGGCTACGTCATCACCAACTCCAGCGGTGTTCCCACAATGCACATCTGGGTGGGCGGCATGGACTACGCCAGTGCGCCTACCATCTCCGTCGGATGGGCGCTGGATGGCGCGACGGTGCTTCCCGGCGCGGGACTCAAAACCACCATCGCCTCCGTTGTCGATGCAACCCACGTCACGCTGGCAACCGCCGCCACCACTGACGTGACTACCGGCGTCAAGGCCTACTACGGCACCGACGACACGACCGCTCTGAACGCGGCCATGCAGACCGTACTGACGCAGCCGTTGAGTTGGATGAACGGTGGCCAGCAGTTCTTTCTTCCCTGCGGTACGTACCTGCTCTCTGGCCCGATTGTCGTCAATAACAGCAGCGCTATTCCTACCGGCTTCCGCATTGAAGGCTCCTCGATGGGTTGCGTAAAGCTGGTTCAGCTGAGCGACAACACACCTATCCTGAACTTCACGCAGAATGGGGCTTGGGGCTTCGCTGTGCGTGAGTTGAGTTTCGACTATGCCAACGCTCAGTCTCCCAACTTCACCAACTCCGTTTCTGTGTACTTCAACCTGCCCAACGGCACGTCAGGCAACACCTTCAGTTTTGACGTCTCGCGCGTCATGTTTTACGGCGGCTATCGCGGCATCGGTGTCATCACGCCCACCAGCGGCTCACAGACCGTTTGGGGATACCACCTGAACGACATCACCGGCGGCGGCGGACTAAGCGGCGCCACCGTCTATCTCTCCAACTCTGCCGGCGACCCGCGCACACAGCTCAACAACGTCTACTCGACCCAGACCGTCGGCGAGCCAGTCATTTCCATCGGCGTCGCTGCGTCTGTCACGGCTATCGCCGTGGAAGCAGACAACGCGTATGGCACGCCCTTTTTCTTCGGCGCGAATCACCTATTCGTCAACGATCTGGAGTGCGAACTTTGCTATCGACCCTCCAGCGGTCCTCTGGTGCAGGCGTCAGCCTCAGACGTCCTGATTCGCGGTCTGGACGACCACGCCGTTCCCCCGCGCATCGGCTCCTCGCTTGTGTTCTATGAAGTAGACGCCAGCGTAGCGCCAACCCTCTTGGCGGGGAGCGTGGACATTCAGCAGTCCGTCGTGAAGATGGACCCCTGTTACAACGTGTCGTCCGGCTGCACGCCGCCCTCGCACTACGCCTACATCGCGCAGTCTTCGCAGATGACCGCGCAGAGCTTCAAGGGCAACTTCGTTTACCCGGTATCGCCGGAAACCTTCACCGGCTCCGGCATGCTGCGCACCAGCACCAGTAAGGCGCTGCTCTACGGCACGGTGACGCAGCAAAACCTCGCTACAAGCGACGGCTACTACAACGTGCCGAATAGCGCCTCACCGTATCAGGTGGACGCGGCACAGGCGGTCTACCAAAGCCTCACGATTCCGTCCAACCTCAGCAGCGGCAACTTTAGCTTTCTGAATGGTTGGCAGGGCGCAAAGGTTCGCGTGCGGCTCATTCAGCCACCGCAGGGCAGCGGCCCGTTCACCGTGAGCGCACCCGGCAACGTGATTGGCATGGTGGCGCCGCCCACTACGAACGGCGCGGGAAGCGGTACGGGTGCAACTTGCACCGCGACAATCGGGAGCGGCACGGTCACAGGCGTGACGTGTACGGGCGGCACGGGTTACCCGGCCAGCACGCAGATTCGTCTGCAATTCTCTGGCGGGACGCCCACGGCGTCCAACGTGCCCGTCGTGCCCCCGGCGGCTTACGTCACCACGGACGCCAGCGGCAACATCAACGGCAGCGCCACTATGAGCACGAATGGCGCGAACTACGCGACCGCGCCCACAGTCGGTTTGGGCATGGCCTACGTCGAGCAGACCTTCGCCTTCGACCAGGAACTCAGCAAGTGGGTGGCGCAGGGTTCGGCAACAATCTACGACGGCTTCAATCTCTACCAGACCGTGAACGGCGCGACGGTGCCCACGTCGGCTTCCGTTCTCGGCACGAATAGCAGCGCTCAGCTTACGGCACAAAGCACGTTGGGCGGCGGCTCCAGCGTCGTCACAAGCACCAACACGGCGGGGTGTCTGGACGGGTACGACCACACGCCCTGTGTTGTGGCAAAGTACGACGCGACCGCACAGACGGCCTCCATCGGCGGCACGGTCCTCTTCACCGTCGGCGCGGCGAACCATACGTATCGCGTCGTCTGCTACGTGGTGCTTACCACGGCGGCAACAACCTCATCAACGTTGCCCAATTGCGGCATCTCGTACACCGACCCGGACAGCGGCGTCTACCAGAACATCGGGCTGACGGCGACTGTCACTTCCAACACGGTTGGCACTACTGGGTGTAACGCAGGTAGCGGCTACACCTGTGACAAGGTGTTCCAGATGAAGGCGGGAACGCAAGTGAAGTTCGCCACCTTCAACTACGCCAGCAGCGGCACCACCGCCATGCAGTACGCAATACACGTCAAGCTGGAAGACCTCGGCCAATAGTCGGACCGTTGCCCCGTTCACGCGCTGCCTCGCAAAGAGAGTCTAATGCGCGAGGGCGGGGCTAGCTCTGCTTTCGAACCAACGGAGGCACATTGTCAGGCATCGTTCAAGAACAGAACGTAATCACTCCGCAAAATAACGACTGGCCCTGGGCGTACGACCGCGACGAGCTCATGCGCCTCGGTCGCATCCTTGACCAGCGCCCGGCCAGCCTGCGCGGCCATACCGTGGCCATTGCGCTTGCACGCGGCATATTGCGCGTGCGTACACGTGACGGGGCCATACAACCGCTCATGGCCAACGCCGTGCAACAGGCCTTTGAGCAGCGGCGCCGCCAGCGCAACATCGTGCTCAAGGCGCGCCAGATGGGACTCACCACGTGGGTAGCAGCGCGGTTCTTCCTGAAGACCATCACCCAGCCCGGCACGCTTACGCTGGAAGTTGCGCACACGCAGGAAGCAGCCGAGGTGCTCTTTCGCATCGTGCATCGCTTTTTGGCCTGCCTGCCCGATGTGCTGCGCAACGGCCCACTCAAAACCTCGCGCGCCAACGTGCGGCAGATCGTCTTCCCTGCAATCGACTCGCAGTACATGGTCGTCTCCGCCGGCGAGCGCAATGCCGGCCGTGGCCTTACGGTGCAGAACCTGCACTGCTCCGAGTTGGCGCGCTGGCCCGGCGACCCCGCTGAAACACTCGCAGGGCTGCGCGCGACTCTCTCACCTGCCGGGGAGATTGTCCTGGAATCCACGCCACAAGGCATTGGCGGCTGCTTCTACGGCGAATGGCAAAGGGCCGCTGCAACCGGCACCGTGCGCCACTTCTTCCCCTGGTGGATGGAGCGTCGCTTTCGCGCCGATGCAGCTGATCCCGCTACGCTCACCGACGAAGAGCGCGCACTGATGACACAATCTCATCTTGACCTGGAACAGATCGGCTTTCGCCGCCAGATGCGCGCCAACTTTCGCGGCCTCGCTCGGCAGGAGTTTGCCGAGGATAGCGATACCTGCTTCCTCTCAAGCGGCGAATCCATCTTTGAGCTTCCTGCAATTGATGCGCGCATGGCCACTGCCCCTCCCTCCGCGGAGCAGCGGCATAACGGCGCGCTAGAGATCTGGCTGCCGCCGATCGATGGCAAGCAGTATCTCGTGGCCGTGGACCCCGCCGGCGGCGGCAGCGAAGGAGACTACTCTGTCGCGCAGGTGGTGGAGATGGACAGTGGTCTGCAGTGCGCAGAGTTTGCCGCGCACGTGGGCGGGCTTGCACTGGCACGCATCATCACAGCGCTGGCCTCCCAGTACAACAATGCGTGGCTCGTGGTGGAGCGCAACAACCACGGCAGCGGTGTACTGGCGCTGGCAGAAACCGCCTGTGGCTATCCGCGCATCTATCGCCAAAACGGCCAGCCCGGCTGGCTCACGACGTCTGTCAGCCGGCCGGCCATGCTCGGCCGCCTCGACGCCGCACTCGTCCATCACGCCGAGTGCTTCATGAGCCGCAAGCTGCTGGCCGAGTGTCGCGGCTTCGTGCGCCTGCCGGACGGCTCCACGGGCGCCCGCGCTGGCCTGCACGACGACCGCGTGATGGCCATGGCCATTGCGCTGGCTGCGCGCGCCGAGCTTTTGGAATCAGGCGCGCGCGGCCGATAAGGTCCACCGCGCTCCCAGCGCTTAGAATGGCGAGTAAGCAATTCAAAACGAATGAGGAGACGGGCTTGGCGGTACTCGCAGTGCAGCACATCCGGCGGATGCGGGGCGGAGCGCAGGGCCAACTTATGTTGGGTGCGGATGGCCACGCCTACGTGGTCAAGTTCCAGAACAACCCGCAACACCTGCGTGTGCTGGCCAATGAATTCCTGGCCACGCGCCTCGCCCTCGCCGCCGGCCTTACTGCGCCGGAGGCCGAACTGGTCGAGGTTTCGCAATGGCTCATCGACAATACGCCGGAACTTGAGATGGACCTTGGCCGTTCGCGTGTACGTTGCAGGGCCGGCCTCCAATTCGGCTCGCGCTACGTGGGCGGCCTCATGCCCGGCCAGGTCGTTGACTATCTTCCAGAGGAGCAGATGTGCGAAGTGCGCAATCTCCGCGAGTTCGCCGGCATCCTCGCTCTCGACAAGTGGACAGGCAACGCCAACGGGCGCCAGGCGGTCTTCACACGCCGGCAGCGCGAGCGGCGCTACCGCGCGGTGTTCATCGATTTCGGCTACTGCTTTCACGCCGGCGAATGGATTTTCGAGGACGTGCCTTTGCGCGGCGTCTACTATCGCAATGATGTCTACCGCAGCATCACCGGATGGGAGGCGTTTGAACCCTGGCTCTCACGCATGGAGGCAATGCCCGATGAAGCCGTGTGGGCCGCGGCCAACGAAGTGCCACCCGAATGGTACGGCGGCGACCTCGCGGAGATGGAAGCGCTGGTGGAAAAACTGCTGATTCGCCGCGGCCGTATTCGGGAATGGATTCAGGCATTCGGGAAATCCGACCGCAGGCCCTTCCCCAATTGGGGCATGCCCGGCCACGCAACCCACCCGGGCTGGAACGATGCGCACTTGCGGGCTAGCATCGTAGAGAGAGTCATGTAGGAGGCGACGCCGACGATGAACAACAACAACCAGCGGCGGCCCTGCGAGTTCCAACTGTTGCGTTATGTGCCGGACGCGCTGCGCAATGAATATGTGCACATCGGTGTCATCCTGCGCGAGCAGGGCGGCGGAGAGCCCGTGCAGGTGCGCTTCACGCGCGACTGGCGTCGCGTGCGCTGCCTGGACCCCGACGCCGACACCGTGCTGCTCGAAAACATGGAGACCGACCTACGTCGGCTCTTCCAGCATGATCCGGATGGCAAACTCAAGCGCATCCTAGACGAGTCCCTCTCGCTCAACGTACAGATGACTGAGCCCAAGGCATATCTCGCCGAGAGCATTCCCGCCGGCGTGGAAGAACTCATGCGTCTCTATGTCGATCCGCCAGCGCGCGAGCGCGCGCAGCGCATCAGCGGCCGCGCGGGCATTCAAGCAAGAATGCGCACGGAGTTCGAACGCGCCGGTGTGTGGGATCTGCTGCGCAAGCGCATCGCCGCCTCTGACTACACGCGGCCCGGCGACCCGCTGCGCATTGACGTTGGCTATCGGCCCAACGGAGTCATCCGCATGTTTCATGCGGTGAGTCTGGAACCGGGCGTGGAGATGGCCAAGGTGCTCGCCTTCTCCGCTGCCAGACTCACCGCTGGCGTGGAGCGCGTGGAAAAGGCAACGCTGGAGCTGACCGCCATCATCGAGCCGGCGGCAAAGCTAGGCGCAACCGATGAAGATCCCGAGCGCCTGGCCATGTATCGCTTCGGCGTGGAGACGATGGAGGAGCACCGGATTCGCGTGCTCACCACCACGGATCTGCCACGCGTGGCCGACACCGCCCGCCGCGAATTGCGCGTCTAAGAACACTCGTCAATCCGCGCCCCGCAAGTCCCGGGCAACGAATGGTAAATAAGTCCTGAATTACTCAGGACTTATTCACCTTGAAATTTTTTGCGCAACTTTGCAGATCATTTCCAGCGTTTCCGCTAGGATTGATTTTGTTCAGTGGCGATGCGGCTTTGCACGCAGTCTGCGTCCTTCCGGAGCGCCACGGAACACGATTGGCTGAGAAACACATCGGGCATGGTCCTCACCGGACTGTGCCTTTTCTTTTATGCGACATAACAAGGAAGGTGCGCGTGAGGGTAGCAGAACAGTTGCGGGAGATGTGGCGGCAGGCAACCGCCTGGCCTGCGGGACGCAAGACAGACGTGCAGGCAGGCGCTGCCGACGCCGAGGCGGAGCGCAAAACGCTGGCACTGCCTGCCGTGCTCAGTCCCATGCAGTTTCCGGGGCGCCACCTGCCTAAGCCGACGCCCATGAACCTGCGTCGCTTCGCTGAGACACCAGTGGTGCGCCGCGCCATCAATGTCATCAAGGATCGCATTGCAGCAATGGATTGGCAGGTGCGCGTGCGTCGCGGCGTGCGCTCCGGCGATGTTACCGACGCCGCTCTGAAGCTGCGCGCATTGAGGCGTACGCTCGAAGAACCCAACGCACAGGACAGCTTTCGCACGCTGATTGAGCAGGTCATTGAAGACGCTCTCACCGGCGGCTTTGGCGCCATTGAGATGGAGCCGACCGGCGATGAGGCGCGCCCCGCGATGCTGTGGCCTGTCGATGGCGCTTCCATCCGCATCAATGCCCGGTGGAATGGCCATGAAGATTCGCCGCGTTATGCGCAGGCGATGCCCGGCCAGCTTGAGTCCGGCGCCGTGGAACTGTGTGACAACCAGCTCATGTATATCCGCATGAATCCGCGCAGCTTCACGCCCTTCGGGCTCGGCCCGCTCGAAGTTGCATTTGAAACGGTAAACCAGTTCCTCAGCGCGCATCGCTTCGCGGGCAAGCTCGCAGCCAATTCAGTGGCGCAGTACGCACTGTGGCTCAACGAGGCAACACCCGCGCAGCATGACCGGTTAATTCGCTGGTGGCAGGACGAAATTGAAGGAACAGGCCGCGTACCGTTGCTCTCCACTGAGCAAAAGCCTGAGGTGCTCCGCTTCGCGCAGGGTACGGATGCGGACCTGCGCCTTGCATGGCAGCAGTTCCTCATTCGCATGGTGGCGAATGCCTTCGGCCTGCCGCCGTTGTTGCTCGGTCTGGAGGGCGACGTGAATCGTTCCACCGCGGCGGAGCTGGCCGACGAAGCGTTCCGCGGCGCAATTCAGCCGCTGGCGCAACTGCTCGCCGGTCACATCACGCGCGACCTCTTCGCCAAGTGCATCGGTTGGCGCGAATTTGAGTTTGTCTTCAACGATCTCAACGCAAGGGACGAGGAGACAGAACTGGCCGTGCAGGTGCAGTTGCTCAAGGCCGGTGTTTTAACTGTGAATGAGGTACGCGCCATGCGGGGCCTTGGACCGCTGGGGCAGAACGGAGCAGTGCAGTTGGCAGGCGAGGCGGAAGCAACGCAGGCAGGTTAGCGGTTTGCCCACGTGGCGGCGCACAAACCAGGGCAAGGCCGCGCAGGCAATGCAAAGAAGCGGAGAGCGCATGCGATTGGAAGCAATGGCAGTACATATTCCCCACGTGGACGGACATCCCAACCGGGTTCCGTTTGAAGGGGTTTTGACAGTGGTCAATGCGGCAAGTGATAAGGCTCCGGCCGGGGCGCGCGGTCATCGCGTGCTTCTCACGCGCGAAGCGGCAGAGAAGGCGCTGCCCTCGCTGCTGGGTATGGCCGTGGACTACCGGCCCGGCTGGGATGGGCATGATGCCCGGCGCAAAATCGGGCTGCTGACACAAGCAAATCTGGCAGGCAACAAACTGGTGGTAAGCGGCTATCTCTATGCGCGGGATTTTCCCGACGTGGCCAAGGCCATCCATGCGCAGGCCCCTCAGGCTCTTGGTATGAGCTATGAGTTGGCAGACGCGCGGGTCGAAGATATGCGGGCTGAGATCTGGAAACTCACGCGCGTCACCTTCACCGGCGCAGCCATCCTGCTACGCGAGAAGGCGGCGTACAGATCTACCAGTTTTCGCATGGCAAGTTAGTTCGCAGGCAGGCAGGACGGTCAACCTGGGCTCCGCATTGCGGAGCCCGTTTTTTGCCAGCCGTCTTGTGCAATTAGGACAAAGAATTCACAGCAACCAGAAAGGGAAGGACATGGACATCGAGGAGAAAGGAATCAGTGAGCGGCTGGAAGCTGCGACCACATTGCTGGAACGCACGCTCAGCTGGCTTGAAGAGCGAGGCAGCCTGCTCGCCGGCGAGGTTGAGCGCATCTCCGCCACCGTGGAACAGAGCCGCCGTGAGGCAGAGCTGGCCGAAAAGCTGGCTGCTGCTGAAAAGGAGCTCGCCGAGTTGAAGGCCGCGGGCGCGCCAGCAGCACTCGACACGCTGCGCAAGACGGTGCCCGCCGCGACCGTGGAAATGCTGGCCAAGCAAGGCGTCGGCGATGGTCCAGTGGACGTGCGCACGCTGGATACGGCGCTTGCGGGGCTAAGCCTGGAGCAGCGTATCGCCGTCAAGAGCCAACTGCTGCGCGCAGGCGCCATTGCCTGAGCCAAACATTACGGCGGGAGCAAGCAGGTGCATTGTGCGCCATGGATTCCCTGCCCACTTTGATGCAAACCACGCTGGCAGCTCGTGGCAGCACGCTGATCGCGCGCCGCACAGCATAACAAGTGGCCCCATGGAGGGGGCGAAAGCCTATGAACGCAACCTTTGCAGACATTCATGCAGCAGCAGATTTTATCGGACCCGGCGCAGTAGAAGTGCCGCTGTACCAGACCGAGATCTTTGACATCTGCCGCCGTTCGAGCCCCTTCGGGCAGCGCATCAAGCAGGTCCCGGCCACGGGTCACCCCTCGCGCTTCTTTGAGGAGACGGCACTGCCCAATCCCGGCACCGCTGGCTTCGTCGATCCGCGCAACATCGCCGCCCCCGTGGTGAGCCCCACGCGCGTGGAGCGCAGCGTGCCGCTCAAAGCGATCGTCTCGCAGATTAACTACAACCTCTTCGACATCGAACTCGGCAACCAGCAGCAGCAGTTCGCCTACCTGCAGGCCAAGGACCTGGTAGACACCGTGAGCGGTGTGATGGTGGCGCACGACGTGGCACTCTGGAACGGCAACGACACCAGCCTGAGCACACCCACCACCACACAGTATTACGGCGTCTCCGCGCAGATTGCCGCCGGCGGCAACACCACCACCATCGGCACCTCCGCTTCCATCGTCGACGGCATCAAGTCCGCCGTGGCGCAAATGGTGGCCAACAACGGCTACGCCGTCCGCCCCACGGCCATCTATGCGAACCCGGTGCTGCTCGATCTGATTGATCGCGAGATGAAAACCGAGTTCAACGTGGTGCTCAACACTGACCAGATCACCGGCGGTCTGCGCGTGAAGATGCTCTCCACGCAGGCGGGCGACCTTCCGCTCATCCCCGACTGGAGCCTGAGCTACACGGGCACTCCGGGCTCGGGCACAGCGGTGCTCCCGGCCTATATCGTCACCGAGGATCTGATCGAGTATCACTGGCTCGGCGATCCCACGCCGCGCATCTTCCAGCTCGGTCTGCCCAACTCCCTCGCCCACCAGTACGTCGCCGTCAAGTTCGGAGCGGTGGTGGTCAAAGGTGCCAACTACGCGCACTACCAGGTGCTCGTCGACCGCTAAACCCGCGGCCGGCGACACAGCGCGCGAAGAGGCTTCGTCGCAGAAGACTTCTTCGCGCGCTGGCTGCGCGCCAACACGGCACACTCACCACACTCTCGCAAACCCATCGGGCTGGAACAGAAAGAGGATTCGATATGGCATATCTGCAGCCAGCGGATTACACCAACTACGGACTCCCGGCTGGCACAACGGCGGACTGGGTGACAGCCGCCTCGGCACTCATCAACAGTTTCTGCAGGCGGCCCGACTTGAACGTGATTCAGTACACCGAACGCCTGCGCATCACAAGCGGCTCGCAGACCGTGCGCCTCACCTATCTGCCGCTGGCGCCACTTGGTGCAGCCACTTCGCCGCTGGTCAGCGTGGAAGGCCGCTATGCCAAGCCGCGCCGCGGACAGATCGTGGATGAGTCGCTGTTTGAAATCAGCTGGGCCTTTTCTTTGCCCGGGCAGTGGATCGGCATCGACCCCGCTTCAGTGGACTACGACTCCGCGACGGGCGAGCTGACACTGCCGTGGAATCTGCTGGGTCTGCCCTACAACGAAGTGGCTGTGACTTACACCGCGGGACTCGCAACCATCGGCGACGACATCAAGAGCGCGTGCGCGCAGCTTGTGCGCAATGCGCAGTCCACGCCTGCCTTGAACGCCAGCCGCTCGCGCATGGACACGATGTGGCTGGAATACTTCTCAAGTTCGCTTCTCGACGAGACCGTGCAGGCCTGGCTGCGCCCGTACGTGGCGAACAGGCTGGGGTGACACATGAGTGATACTTCGCCGCGCAATCCGCTGTGGGCGCCGCAGATGCTGGCCGACGCTCTGCTGCGCAGTGTCGCAGGCGCATCGGCTCTGCTGCGCGTCACCAGTGCAAACACCGACACCAGTCAATCCGAGGTGGGCATCGTAGCCACAGCGTTTGTCGATGTTGTCGTGAGCCCCGTGGCCATGCGACGAGTGCGACCGACATGGCAGGAGGGCGATCAGCCAAAGTGGGAGCTGTTCATGTCTGCAAACGGCGTGGAGCAGCAACTGGGCACGCTCTACTTTGCTTCAGCGCAGGCCCTGTTCGCACAGACGTTGGCTGTGACGATCGCGGGACAGGACTACCTGATCGAATCCATCTCGTCGAATGAGGCCTTCGGGCAGGTGTATCTGTACCGTCTGTTGCTGCGCGAGGCGCGGCCACAGTCACTCTAGGAGCATTCTTCTCTGCGGGTCTCACCCGTCTTCGTCAGGAGCTGCACTCCATGCAAAATGCGAAGGACTCTTTCTATATGGCGCTGCGCACGCGGCTGGCTGCCATCAATCCCGAGCGCACAGTCATGCTGCGCGGCGCGCTGCGCCCGGGCATTCTGGTGGAAGAAGCCGAAGCGCCCTACAGCCAGTTGCCCAATGATGTGTTCGTGCTGCGCTGGCTGGGCCTCGGCGCGGACCTCGATCTCGATAGCACGATGGTGGCCGAAGAGTGCGAAGTCATCTACCAAACATGCGGCACGCTGAGCTTCGGCGGCCTTGACCGCGGACGTTTGCTGAGCGAGATGGATGAAGAGCTTGTTGCCATGCTGCAGCCCTTCACCACGCCCAAGGTGAACTACGTAACGCAGCCGCCGGTGACGATGTTGACGCAGGTCTTCTGGGACGAGCCTGTTTTCACACCCATCGTCGTGCAGCGCGACCGTATCACGCGCTCTGCAAAGATCACGGTTTACAGCTACCAGGAGCAGGGGGAGTAAATGGCAGCGAACTGGCTTTCATCGCCTGCGCCGGTGGCGCGGCGCGTGCGTGCATACTTTGCGCCGGTGAGTCGCGCTACGCAGACGCCCGTGCTGTTTGACCCTTCGCAGCAGGGCGCATTCAATCTCGACGCGCCACCCTCGCCCTGGATCAATCTGGGATGGATTCAGAGCTTCACACGAAAGCCCGTGAGCAAGTCTGCGCCATTACTCACGGGGATCCCCGCGGCGCCGCTGGAGCAGGTGCGCGCATCGCTTGAAGCGCAGGTGAGCTTCGAGTTCATGAGCTGGACCAAGCTGACGATGGCACTGGCAACGGGCTCGCAGCACATGAATCTGCTTGCTCCGGCAAGTGGCGCGGCGGCTTCTGCCGATGGTGCTCACGCGGCGACGGCAGTCGTTGTGCAGAGCGGTTCGACAGCGACATCGATTGTGCTCTCGTCGACGGATGCAGCGAACTTCAAAGCTGGATCGATCGTGGCAGTGGATGCAGACTACACTGGGCAGACGGGTTTTGTAGGCTCGCCGGTTTCGGGCGCATATCTGCGGCAGGCGCTTACGGATGTGAACTACATTCGCCGCGTAACGTTCAACGTAGGGCTGGTATCGCAGGTGAGCTCAACGACACTGACGCTGGCATCGCCCTTGCCCGGTGGTGCTCCCACCGCTGGAGAAAAGTTGCAGGCGCTGACGGGCTTTGTGGACCGCGAGGGTGGGACGTTTTACCAGGAGTGGTCCGCGCTGTTTGTGATGGAGGGCCGCCAGGGCGAGCGCGTGTTCTTCCACTATCCGCGCCTACAGCCGATGACGAGCGCCGAGGAAGCAGCCACTCCGCTGGATGCGAAGAACAAGGCTGGGCTGCAGCGCGTGCTGTTGAAGGCTGCGTTCCTGGCGATGCCGGTCACGGATGCGCTGGA
>JAKAFB010000057.1 GCA_021818105.1 Acidobacteriota bacterium | reverse complement strand
TTGCTCTTTCAATCCTTGCCGGTTCGATTTCTCTTGCCAGCTCGGCACAATCCAGCTTTCCGCAGAAACCGTTAAGTCACACGGAAGTTCTGGCGTGGATGGACTTTGGCGGGGCCGGTAATCGTGTTGAGCAGCTAATCGAACGAGTTGGAATTAACTTCCAGCCGACGGCGGATTATCTGCTCACACTCAAGAACGCGGGTGCAGGTACGAAGCTGATTGAGACCGTCACGCACGCCAAAGTTGCGCAATCGCCCGCAGGAGCGATGGGAGACGCGGCATTTGAACATCTCGCCGCTTGCGCCGTGGACGTGCATAAGAAAAAGTTCGCGGAGGCAGAGGCGGAATGCAAGTCGGCCACCCTGGAAGAGCCCAGCGTTTCGTACTTTGCGCTGGCCAATGTGCAAATCAATGAGGGCAAGGTATCCGAGGCCCAGGAATCTTTGCGCTCCGCATTGAGGGCGGACCCATCCATTCCCGAAACGCACAATTATCTTGGGATAGTTCTGGAAAACCTGAAGGATCTCGACGGTGCGACGGCGGAGTTCAAGGAGGCCGTACGGCTGGACGCCGATTATGAGACGCCACATAGCAACCTCGCCATGCTTCTGCTCTTGAAGGGCGACGTTCGTGGAGCTGAGCGCGAAGCACGCGAGGCGCTTCGCATCGATCCGGATTCTGCGTCGGCTCACAACAATCTGGCGGGCGTCTACTTGAAGGAGAAGAATATCGGGGAGTGCATTTACGAACTGCGCAAAGCTGCTCAACTTGATCCGGAATGGGCCTTTCGGCACGCTGCACTTGCGAACATGATCGACGCCACCGGCGATCATGCCGGCGCGGTTGCGGAATACGACCGGGCTATTGCGCTTGAACCCGATGAGAAGAGCTATCACATCGGACTTTTCCGGGCGCTTGCGGCAGAGAACAATACTGGCGAACTGCTGACGGAATGCGATGCGGTAGAACAGCGCTTTGCTGACGATGAACGTTTCCGGCAGGTATGCGCGGTTGTTCGTGGGCAAGCGCGATCTGCCAGGCCGGACTCGAATCCTTCTGCCGTAACACCGGATATATCGAGGTTCACCTATTCCGCACCGCTGCCGGATGCGTTCCTGGGAAAGAATGGTGAGTTGATCAAGACGCTGGAAGCGATGAAGCCAGCGGACTTCGCAGCCGTTCAACAAAAGGCTTCTTACGGCGATCCAGAGGCTGAAGCGATGGTTTGCATAGCATACCGTCGCGGCATCTTCTTACCCGTGGACGATTCCAAGGCTTTCCCCTTTTGCAAGAAGGCTGCGGAGCAGGGACAGATTGCAGCGGAGGATTCTCTAGGAGCGATGTACTTGCAGGGCCGGGGAATCAGTCAGGATTACAAGGCCGCGATGGCGTGGCTGAACAAGGCAGCCACCCAAGGCTCCGAATTCGCCATGTCCAATCTGGGATCAATCTACGCCAATGGTTTAGGTGTGCCGCAGAACTATGGCGAGGCGATGAGCTGGTATCGCAAGGCCGTCGATAACGGGTCCGAGACGGCGGAGACCGATATCGGAATCATGTATTTCCTGGGGCAGGGCGTGACGAAGGATCCACAGCAGGGTATCGACTGGATTCGCAAATCAGCCGAAAGCCAATATCCTTACGCGGAGGTGTTGCTCGGCATCGCCTATCAGCAGGGTATAGGCGTTCCACGCTCATTCAAGGATTCCCTTGAATGGTTTAGAAAGGCCGCGGCTCAGGGGGAATTTCACGCGCAGACCGAACTTGGCTATATGTATGCCAATGGTGTCGGAGTTAAGAGAGACTATAAAGAAGCGGTGAAGTGGTACCGGTTAGGCGCGGAGCAGGGAGATGCTGCCGCCGCTTACGGGCTGGGCGTGCGCTATATGGCAGGGCAGGGTGTCTCGCGAGACTACGCTGAAGCGGAGAAATGGTTTCAGGCCGCGGCGGCAAATGGCCACGGCGATGCCGCATACAACCTGGGAATTCTGCTTGAGAAGCGCGCGCCGGGCCAGACCGGCACACCCGATCACGCGGCAGCCGCAAAGTATCTGCAGGTGGCGGCCGATCAGGGAATCGCAGACGGCCAGTGCTTTCTGGGGATGCTCTATGCCAACGGCGACGGCGTGGCAAAGGATGATGTTGCCGCTTTCGAATGGATGACGCTCGGAATTCGGAATGGCTCGAATTGCTCCAACCTCATCGCTCCTGTGCAGGCACGGATGAGCGCTGACCAGCTTGCGGAAGCCAAGCGCCGGGCAGCGGCCTGGACTCCAAAACCGCATCCGGCATTCAATTATTGACCGGGCAGCCTTGATCAAAACCATGATTTCAGGTGGGCACAGGTTACAGTCCCTCACCGCCCCGATTCTGGTAGCATCCATTTCGGAGAACTTTTCAGGATGGATTCCCTCACCACTGCGGGCCTTGGCGCCCGCCGCAATGAAGATATCGCTCTCGACCTGCTGAAGTTTGTTGTTTCGACGACGGGCGTGGCCCGGCCCGCGACTGCCTCAACGGGCTTTGGCGGCTCGACTGCGCCGAAGCCGGAGGAGCAGGTGGACCATCTGCTGGAGCTCTACGGCCGCTGCCTGAAGGCCGTGGAAGGCAAAGGGGCGCAGGCATAGCCGGCGCACCCAACTTGCGTGTTGCCGTTGCCGGGGCCGGAGCCTTTGGGCGCAACCATCTGCGCGTGTATCGCGAGTTGGAGGCGGCGGGGCTGGGCGTTGCGCTTGCGGCAGCCGTGGAGCCGGAGGCGGCGCGCGCGGCCGAGACGGCGGAGAAGTACTCGATCCCCGTATTTGCGACGGTGGACGAGCTGCTGCGGGCGGATCTGCGCCTGGATGCAGCCAGCGTTGCCGTGCCCACGGTGCGGCATCACGCCGTAGCTTCGGCACTGCTGGATGCGGGCCTGGATGTGCTGGTGGAAAAGCCGCTGGCGGCGACGCTGGCGGAGGCGGACGAGCTTGTCGCGCTGGCCGAGCGGAACGGCCGGATTCTGCAGCCGGGGCACCTGGAGCGGTTCAATCCCGCGGTGCTTGCGGTGGAGCCGAAACTGCGACGGCCAATGTTCTTTGAGGCGCACCGGCTTTCGGTGTTCACGCCGCGCTCGCTGGATGTGGACGTGGTGCTGGACCTGATGATTCACGACCTGGACATTGTGCTCACGTTTGCGCACTCGCCGGTGCGCGAAGTGCGCGCGGTGGGTCTGCCGATCGTGTCGCCCAAGGTGGACATTGCCAATGTGCGCGTGGAGTTCGAGTCAGGCTGCGTGGCGAACTTCACGGCGTCGCGCGTCTCGACGGAGCGAGTGCGCAAGCTGCGCTTCTTTGAGCCGCGGCAGTATGTGTCCATCGATTATGCGCGGCAGGATGTGCTGATCATCCGGATGAATGGGAGCATATCCGCGGAGCTGGCGGCGGCGATTGCCGGAGGTCGCGTGGATGCGGAGACGCTGGCGCAACTGACGGGTGGCGGCGCAGGCCCCGCGCCGGGGCTCTCGCTCAGCAAGCCTGAGGTGATGCCGGGCGAGCCGCTGCGGCTGGAGATGGAGTCGTTTCTGGATGCGGTGCGCATGCGGCGCACGCCGCATGTGACGGCGCAGCAGGGGCGCGATGCGCTGGCACTGGCACTGGAAATTCAGGCCTCCATGGCGGCACATGCTGCTCGGGCCGGTTTGCAGAACTTCTTTGAGCCGCTGGCATAGCGGTAAGCCAACAGCGACGAGGGTGGCGGGAGCCTTTGCGAGATTCAGGGACAGCTGCGACTTCGCTGATCTCCACGTTGGAAGAAACGGCATAAAGCGATTTGTTACTGGTGTTTCCGGTAATCGCTGGCTTGACAGTGGTCCTTTTTTCGCAGTAGGGTTGGCTACCGGTAGGCAGGTCATTTTCCTTGCGCTCCGAAAGTGAGCGCAGCAGCTGCCTGCCCGTGAGGAAAGCGATGAAAAGGAATGGAATGCGTTGGATTGCGGCAGGAGTGACCTGTTGCGGAATCGCGCTGGCGGCCTGGGGGCAGAATGCCCAGAAGCCCGCGTATCTTGACACGAGTCTGCCGGCGGAACAGCGCGCCGTTGACCTGGTGCACCGGATGACTTTGGAAGAGAAGGCCAGCCAGCTTGTGAACCAGGCGCGAGCCATTCCGAGGCTGGGCGTGCCGAGCTACGACTGGTGGAGCGAGTCGCTGCACGGCGTGGCGGTGAATGGTACGACGGAGTACCCGGAGCCGATTGGCCTGGGCGCGACGTTTGATGCGGCGGCGATCCATCACATGGGCGAGGCCATCAGCATCGAGGCGCGCATCAAGCATGTGCAGGCGGTGCGAGCCAACGGCGGGCACAGCAACATTTTTGAGGGCCTGGACTTCTGGGCACCGAACCTGAACATCTTTCGCGATCCTCGCTGGGGCCGCGGGCAGGAGACGTACGGCGAAGACCCGTTCCTGACCGGGCGGATGGGCGTGGCATTTGTGACCGGCATGCAAGGCGACGATCCGCGCTACTATCGCGTGATTGCGACGCCGAAGCACTTTGCCGTGCATAGCGGGCCGGAGCCGACGCGCCACAAGGCGAACGTAGACGTGAGCAAGCACGACGAGGTGGATACGTATCTGCCGGCGTTCCGCGCCGCGGTGACGGAAGGCAAGGCGGGCTCGGTGATGTGCGCGTACAACAGCATCAATGGCGAACCGGCGTGCGCGAACCAGTTTCTGCTGGAGGACCAGCTTCGCGGCAAGTGGGGCTTCAACGGCTATGTGGTGTCAGACTGCGGCGCGGTGATTGACATTTTTGCCGGTCACAAATTCAAGCCGACGCAGTCGCAGGCCTCGGCCATCAGCCTGCAGCGGGGCATGGATAACGAGTGCGCGGACTTCTTTGCCAAGGTGAAGGACGACCACGACTACAAGCCGTATGTGGATGCGGTGAAGGAAGGCCACCTGAAGGAAACCGACATCGACACGGCGCTGGTGCGGCTGTTTACGGCGCGGATGAAGCTCGGAATGTTTGACCCAGCGGGCATGGTGCCGTTCAGCAAGATCAAGGAGAGCGAGCTGAACAGCCCGGCGCACAAGGCGCTGGCGCTGAAGCTGGCCAACGAGTCCATGGTGCTGTTGAAGAATGACGGCGTGTTGCCGATCAAGACTTCCAACATCAGGATTGCCGTGATCGGGCCGCTGGCCAAGCAGACGCGCTTCCTGCTGGGCAACTACACGGGCATTCCATACCAAACGATTTCCATTCTGGACGGAATGAACACGGAATTTGCGAATGACACGATTGACTACCAGGAAGGCACGCAGTTCCTGAGCAAGAATGCATCTCCGGTTCCGGCCAACCTGCTAACGACGAACGGCAAGCCGGGCGTGCAGGCAAGCTACTCTGAGATGCCGCCGATTGACCTGTCTCCGAACGCTGCCAAGCCGCCGGTGCTGGCGACGCGGATTGAAAATGTAATCAACGCGGGCGCGGAGCCGCTGCCGGACGCGGTGCAGGACGTGAAGCCGCTGGGTATCCACTGGGAGGCGACACTGACGCCGAAGGAGAGCGGTGAGTACAACCTGGGCCTCAAGGCCAACGGGTTCTTCCGAGTAATGCTTGACGGCAATGAAGTGGCCAGCGGCTGGAACTCGCATGGCGCGGATGTGAAGACGGGCCGGGTGGAGCTGAAGGCGGGCAAGGCCTACAAACTGGATGTGCAGTATGGCCAGATGCAGGAGGGCGACGTTAGTGCCCGGCTGGTGTGGTCCAAGGTGGACATGACGCCGCAGGCCGCAGCGATTGAGGCTGCGAAGAAGGCCGATGTGGTGGTGGCCGTGGTGGGCATCACCAGCGAACTGGAAGGCGAGGAGATGAAGGTGGATGTGCCGGGATTCAAGGGCGGCGATCGCACGGCTATCTCTCTGCCCAAGCCGGAAGAGGACCTGCTGCAGGCGTTGGGCGCGACCGGCAAGCCGCTGGTGGTGGTACTGACCAACGGCAGCGCACTGGCCGTGAACTGGGCCAAGGAGCATGCAAACGCGATTCTGGAAGCGTGGTATCCGGGCGAAGAAGGTGGCCTTGCGGTGGCGCAGACGCTTTCTGGCGCGAACAACCCCGGGGGCAAGCTGCCGGTGACCTTCTACACGGGAGTCGACCAGTTGCCACCCTTCGAGGATTACGCGATGAAGGGCCGCACGTATCGCTACTTCGATGGCAAGCCGCTGTATCCATTCGGGTATGGGTTGAGCTACACGACCTTCTCATTCAGCGACCTGGCGATGCAGACCAAGAACGTGCTGGCCGGGGATCCGCTGACGGCGGAGGTGACGGTGAAGAATACCGGCAACCGCCCGGGTGACGAGGTGGCGGAACTCTACCTGAGCTTCCCGAAGGTGGCGGGTGCGCCGATTCGTGCGCTGCGTGGCTTTAAGCGCGTACACCTGGCGCCGGGCGCTTCGCAGCGGGTGCAGTTCCTGCTGAACCCGCGGGACATGAGCATGGTGACGGAAGCCGGAGAGCCGATTGTGGCCGAGGGCGACTACACCTTGTCGGTGGGCGGCGGCCAGCCGGAGACGGGCGCCGAGGTGGTAACGGGGAACTTCCACGTGACCGGAACGAAGACGCTGCCGGAATAAGAACAGAACACACACAACATCGCAACAGGACAAAGGGCGCTTCCAACTGCTGGAAGCGCCCCTTGTTTTTTGCGCGAAAGGTGAGGGTTCAATTGGCGGGGAGCTGTGCGGGCTCGGCCATAATCTCGCGCATCTTGAGATAGACGGCGTTGGTCCAGCCGAAACCGATCTGGTTGACGCTGTAGCCCATGCGGACTTTGACGTCGGCGTTGCTGGAGACGACGTTGTACTTTTCGCGCAGGGTGCCGTCCTGGGCAAAGCCGTTGTCCACGGTTACGTTCCACTTGCGGGCATTGCGCTGCGCGTCGGCGCGGAAGCCTGCAGCGTCAAGACCGGCGACGGCGATCCAGTTGGTGGGCGCCCATCCGAAGGGCTCATCCCACTGCAGGCCGCTGTCAAAGTTGCTCATGGAGAGGCCGCCGGGGCGCTCGAAGAGATCGAGTTTCGCAACGATGCGCCGGGCTTCTTCGCGAGTGGCCACTCCGGCCCAGAGGGGATAGAGCGAGGAGATGTAGGCATAGTTTGAGGCTTTGTGGCGCACAAAGTCGTAGTCAGCGAAGACGCCTTCCTTCGATTGCCACAGAAAGCGATGCATGTCGATGCTGCGCTTTTTGGAGCGGCGATCCCAGCGCACGGCATCTGCCGGTTTGCCGAGCAACAGAGCGAAGTGCTCCATATCGCGCTCGTAGCGATAGAGCAGGCTGTTGAGGCAGACAGGCGCGTAGTGGTGCGTGGCGCCGTCAAAGGGACCAAAGCGGAAGCCGGGGTCGAAGCCGGACTCGCGCATGGCGCGGTCGCCGACGTAGAAGTCGCGCGTGAGGCGGTAGCCGCCGTACCAGGCGCGCATGCAGACTGTGCTGGCGTGTACGTCGCAGCTTGTCTGCCTGAGGCGTGCGGCTTCAGCGGCGTCCGGGTGTTCAGCGGCCTTGATCATGAAGCCTTCGCCGCCGGAGTGCGGATGTGCAACGAGCCAGTGGAGCACGTCGATGTAATAGCCTGCGTCGTCGGCCATTTCGGGCACGGGTCCGGTGCCGTAGTCAAAGTAGCGGGCCAGGCCAGTGTTACCGGCCTTGTGCTCGGGGCGTGTCCAAGTGGAGTAGTCCTTCTCTGCCATGGAGTAGGCGTGCTCCAGCCATGCGCGCTTTTCGGCGCGGCCTTCGGGCGTGGCGGGAAAGCTGGCCGGATTCTCGTAGACGGCGCGGATCATGGACGTGAGGAAGGGCGGCTGCGAGCGCGTGAGGTAATAGGTGCGGTTGGCGTTGAGCAGACCGCCGTAGTGTTCGATTTCAAAGAAGAAGTTGTCCACCATGCCTTTGGCGAACGCGGTGCGATGGTCGGCCTCAAGACCAAGGATGATGAAGTAGCTGTCCCATCCGTACATCTCATTGAAGCGGCCGCCGGGGACGACGTAGGGGTTGGGCAGGTAAAGGAGGCCCTCGGCGGACAACTCGCGGGGATCCAAATCGCCGATCTTTTCAACGTGTCGCGGCAGAGATTCGATCTTCACGTGGCATTTCTGCTCAAGGGCCTTCACGTCGGGGGGTGCAGGCATCTCGGCCGGCAGAAAGAGGATGGGGTTCGCGGTGACCTTGATGTCCACGAGCGAATGGCACTCCTTCATGGAGCGGGTGAGCGTATCCCATGCGCTGTGGATGTAGTTAAGCGTTGCTGCTGAGTCGGGGGCTGGTGGTTGGGGTGCGGAGGCCGCGTTCTGGGCCTGCGCGAGGGGAAGTTGGATTGCGGCAAGTGAAAGGAACAGCAAGCGAAACAGTTTCATGGCAACTCCGGTGTGTGATCGACCGTGAATCCCTTGGAGTGTAACGCACCGCATGCGCGTTCTGCCTGCGGTGCGCCGGGCCGGAGTTGCCATTGCCTGCCATTCGAGAAGCGTGAGGAAGCTTTAGCTGATGCCGACTTTGTAGCGCGGCCAGAGCGGGCGATTGGCTTCATGGTCGATGACGGGTTCGCCGTCGCACTCAACTGCGATGACGGTGGCGGGCTGGTCGGGGGCTTGCACGGGCAATCCGGTCAGGCGCAGGCGGAATTCGTCCTGCGTGAACTTGATGGGCTGTCCGGTCTTGAGCAGCTTGGCAGAGAGTGCCTTGGGTTTGAGGCCGCCGATGGCGATGACCGCCTCCGGCTGGTAGAAGCTGAGCCACTCCGCCGCGGGCGTGTGGCCGGGCCAGAAGTGCTGGTGGATGTAAAGTGTGTTGCCGCGTCGGGTGTAGTTGGCGTTGGTGTTCCAACTGAAGTTGCCGCGGTCAGTGCCGTAGATGGATGTGCCGTTGGTGTCAAGCCATTTGCCCACGGCTTCAAGAACGGTTACGGACTCGGGCGGGATGGAGCCGTCGGGCATGGGACCGATGTTCAGCAGATAATTGCCGCCGCCGCGGGCGCAGGTGGCGAGGTTATCGACAATGGTTTTGGGAGTCTTCCAGGCATCGTCATAGCGGTTGAAGCCCCAACTATCGTTGAGGGTCATGCAGGTCTCCCATGCGCGGCCTGAGGCAGCGGCGCGAATCTCCTGCTCGGGCGTGGAGAAGTCGCCTTCAAGTCCGTTGCGGTTGTTGACGATGATGTCCGGTTGCAGCTCAAAGACCATCTGGTTCATGCGCTCGGACTCCCACTGCTCGGGCGTGAGCGGCCAGTCCACGTCATACCAGAGGACGTCGATCTTGCCGTAGTTGGTCATGAGCTCGCGGATGAGGCCGTGCGTGTACTCGACGAAGCGTTTGCGGGCGGCCTCGTCGGTCTTGCAGCGCGCGCCATCGGGGTGGTGCCAGTCCATAAGCGAGTAATAGAAGCCGACGCGCAGGCCTTCCTCGCGCGCGGCATCCACGAACTCGCGGACGAGGTCGCGGCCGGGGCCCTGCTTGGGGGCGCAGTAGTCGGTGAGTTTGGTGTCCCAATGGCAAAAGCCTTCGTGGTGCTTGGTGGTCATCACCATGTACTTTTGGCCGGCGCGCTTTGCCAGGCGGGCCCAGTCGCGAGCGGCGTTGGGCCTGGGCTTGAAGTTCTTTGCGAGCAGCTCGTACTGCGGGATGGGCACGCCTTCGACTTCCATGGCCCACTCATGCTGGCCGATGACGGAGTAGAGGCCCCAGTGGATGAACATTCCGAACTTGGCCTGATGCCACCATGCCATGCGCTGGGCGCGCGTGTCGGCCTGCTTCTCGTCAGACGCCGAGGGAGAAGCCTGTGCTGCGCCGGTGGAAAGCGCGTCTGCGCTGCTGCCGGATGCGGAGAGCGCCAGCGCCCCGGCGGCGCCAAGCTGCTTGAGAAAGGAACGCCGTGAACTTTCGAGCCAATGCATGAAGCCGTGTCTCCTTGCGGGTGAATGTGCCGCGCGGGATGGCGATGAGCGCGATGGCTCCGGCGCTGGCGGCACAACTTTATGCAATGGGGAACAGGGTTGTCAAAGGCAAAGGGTCACTCAGTCTGCACAGACGATTGATGTTATTGGCCGTCCAATACAGCAAGAGCCCATTGTGCATGTGAAACTGATGTGCGGGATGCGCGTGCCGCGAACGTGGGGTGCGCTAGAGTATTCGGGTGCGCAGTCTGGCGAGCCGTCCAGACCGTTGCTGTCTTGTCGTGATGGGAGACGGGAATAGCGATGATCGACATCAGCGTCTACAGTGATGCTCTTGTAGTGCTGGGAACAGCGGGGATTCTTGTGCCCGTGTTCCGGCGCTGGGGGCTGAACCCGGTGCTGGGCTACCTGGCCGCCGGAGCGCTGCTGGGGCCGCTGGGTCTGGGCTCATTCACAACGCAAGTTCCCACCCTCTACTGGTTCACAATTGGCAATGCGCAGAGCATTGCGGGCATTGCCGAACTGGGCATTGTCTTTCTTCTCTTTCTGATTGGCCTGGAGATGACCTTCCAGAGGCTGGTGGCGTTGCGGCGCTTTGTGGTGGGGCTGGGGAGTTTGCAGTTTGTGCTTACCGCGGCGCTGATTACGGCGGCTGCGCTGGTGGCGGGCCAGAAGCCCGCCACGGCCATCATTCTTGGCTCCAGCCTCTCGCTGTCGTCCACCGCGATTGTGTTGGAGATGCTGTCGAGCCAGGAGCGACTGAGCTCTGGCGTGGGCCGCACGAGCTTTGCCGTGTTGCTGGCGCAGGACTTGACTGTCATTCCAATCCTGCTGTTTATCGCGCTGCTGGGCAGCGGCTCACGGGAGTCGCTTTGGCTGAGCCTGCTGATAGCCGGACTGCAGGCGGCGGTTGCCCTTGCGGTCATCACGCTGCTGGGTCGTATGCTGCTGCGGCCTCTGTTTCGACTGGTGGCCACGGCGCGCTCGCGCGAGCTGTTTATCGCGGCAGTTCTATTTGTGATCGTAGGTTCGGGCGTGGTGGCGCATCAGGCGGGGCTCTCCATGGCGCTGGGCGCATTTGTGGCAGGATTGCTGCTGGCAGAGACGGAGTACAGCAAGGCGATCGAGGCAATTGTGGAGCCATTCAAGAGCCTGCTGCTCGGCATCTTCTTCCTGACCATCGGCATGAAGATCGATTTGCGAGAGGTGCTGCGGGAGCCGCTGTGGCTGGCGGCTTTCGTTCTCGGCTTGATTGTCGTGAAGGCAGTTATGCTCACAGGATTTGCGCGGTTCTTCCGGCTTCCCTGGGCCACGTCGATTGAGACCGGGCTGCTGCTAGGGCCGGGCGGCGAATTTGCATTCCTATGTATAGGCATGGCGACAGCCCTGGGACTGGTTGATGTGCGCGTGGCGGAATTCGTGCTGGCGGGCACGGCTATCAGCATGGCGCTCACGCCGTTGCTCTCGTGGGTGGCGCGGCGGTTGGGTGCGGTGCTGGAAGCGGGCGAGAACGATGATGCCGAACTGGCTGCGCATCCGCCAGGTGCCGAGAACCATGTAATTGTGGTGGGCTATGGGCGCGTAGGCAAGGTCGTCTATGCCATGCTGCAGCTGCATGGCATTGAGGCCATTGCGACGGATTTTGACGGCCATAACGTCGCGCGACTTCGGCGCGAGGGGCACAATGTTTTCTTTGGCGATAGCTCCAATCCTGAGTTTCTGAAGGCCTGCGGACTGGAGAATGCAGCAGTTGTCGTTATCACGATCAATGTGCGCGAAAAGATAGATGAGGTCGTGAAAATAGTGCGGGCTGTGCGTCCTGATGTGTTGATTTTTTCTCGCGCCAGGGATGCCGAACATGCGCGTCAACTGTATGCGATGGGCGCCAGTGAAGTGGTGCACGAAACCATCGAGGCGAGCCTGCAGCTTGCTGCAGCGGCCCTGCTGGGACTTGGCGTTCCAGAGGAGGTGGCCGACGCTTCCATCGCCGAGAAGCGATTTGAGTTCCGGCACGAGCTGCAGCGGGCGTCGGATACGCCGGAGAATCATAACGAGGTTCCCGCAAAGTAGGCGCAATGGAAACGGCGCTGCCGTGAGCGTGTGTTCATGCGGCAGCGCCTGCCCGGGGCTTACTGCGGTTTGCCAGTCTCGGTGTAAAGGGGCTTGGAACAAAGCTCTTCAATCGGCTGGTCCGGCTTGTATTCGAGCTTCGGCGGCGGTTCGCAGCCCTCCTCGCGCGAGATCATAAGGCTGGGCTTGCCCTTTTCATCCTTTTCAGCCATGACGGCAATTGGCTTGAGCGCTTCTTTCATCTGCAGGAAGTCCGCGGTCTGGACAATGGCCTGGTCCTTTGGAGGCAGGAACATGATTTCACGTTGCGTCTGCACCATCCTCTCGTAGAAGGGAGGGTGCGTACGGAACCAGCTGAGGCTGTTCACATAGCCCTGCGTGGTGGCCATCTTGTCAAAGAAGCGGATGAAGCCGCTGGTGTCGTAGCCTGCCTTCCACGCGTATTGCACGCCAAGCTGGTCGGCCTCCAACTCGTAGTCGCGCGACACGCCGAGCAGCTTGAGGTCAAGCGCGAGGCCCAGGCCGTAAAAGCCGTACTGGAGCGCATAGTACATGCCGACACCGGCGACGCCGCCGGTGAGCACCATAGCGGCTATCTGAGCGGCCTGGTAAAAGAGGCTTGCAATCGTAGCGCGCATCATGAGCCTGGAGCTGTGCCGGGCTGTGACATGAGCCAGTTCGTGGGCAATCACACCGGCAAGCTGCGACTCATCGTCGACTGCCTCCAGCAATCCGCGCTCGATAAAGAGATAGCCACCGGGCAAGGCGAAAGCATTGATTTCGCGGGATTGCAGCACACTGATGTGAAGCGGAACCTTGAGGTCAGAGTTTTTTGCGACTCGTTCGCCCACTAAGCGGACGTACTCCTGGATAGGCTCGCTCTTGAGCTCGGGCGGCATCATGCCAAGCCGCCGCATCTCATCCACGGCCTCCTTGCCGCGCTTGATGTCATCCTGCTGGCCCGAGGCAATCTGTCTAAAGCCGATGTCTTTCACGTCAGACCAACGCCGGCTAAGATAGGCCTCGCTTGTCATATCCGCTTGTGCCTGGCGGTACTCTGCCGGCCACTTCACGATGAGGTCCAGCTTGGCATTCAAGTTGTCATACGCGGTGGGAATCGCGTGGTTGGCGAGTACATTGGCCTCGCTGCGCATCAACTCGAGATTCTGGATCTTGCAGTGGAGGGTGCGCCGCTGATCGTCTGGGATGCCCGCGCCACGCTGCTTGAGATCCTTGCGCAATGCGTCGAGCTGGCGGCTGTAGGTTTTTTCGTGGTCCTTGAAGCGGTTGCGGCAGGCGTCCTTCGCGCTCTTGAGTGCGTTTCGTTCCTGCTGAACCTGTGTGGCGCTAAAGCTGAGCGACGGCGCTAGCTGAAAGAGCTCCTCGTAGGGTTTTTGCAACTGCTGGTGCAGCGTGAGTGGCGCGGTCTGGCCAGGGGCAGGGCTCTGCTGCGACGCCTGCGCCGGATACCACGGCAAAATCACGAGCAACTGGCTGAGTCCAAGTGCAATGAACCGACGGAAAACTTCCATCACAGCATCCCCCTTTCCGTGGCTGAACGCGGCACCTGCCGCGCAAATGTTCCCTGCATACTCATTGCGTTCTGGCCTTGGGTGCGGTGTAACCCTCACGGGCGTACACCTGGATCTTGCGCCGCTTGCCTTGTTGATTGGTGACTTTGAGCGGCTTGCCATCGGGCCCGACAATTTCGACCTTGAGGCGGTGATAGCGTCCGTCCCAACTGGCCATGGGCGGGCGGAAGCTGAGTGTGTACTCACTGCGCAGATACGTGGCAATACTGCGGAAAATGTCGGGCAACTCGCCTTCAAACCGTGGGAAGAAGGCGATGCCCCCGGTGCGATCAGAGAAGGCCCTTAGCCAGTTTTTGGCCTGCAGAAAGTTGATGTTCGAGCTGCCGTAGCGCACGTATTCCTGTTCGGCGAGGTTGACGCTGAAGATAGTCACGTCACTCTTGCGCAGACGGTCAAGGACATCATCGAGCGTGGCCGCGCTGAAGGAGTTGGATCCCGTCGTCATGAGCAGAATGGAAGTCCGCCCCTTGACTCTGTCGAGGCGGTCGAGTGTGTCCATCAGCGCATCAAAGAGATTGCTGTCAGAGAAGCCTGGAAAGCCCAGTGAGTTGAGTTCGTCGTATACCCTGTAGCGCTCATGGGTGAAGTCGACGCGCACGTTTGGCTTGATGTCATAGGTGACAAGCGCAATCCAGTCATGCGGCTCAAGATGATCGATAAACCGCAAGGCCCAATCCGCCGCCTTGTAGGCAAAATAGTTGTAGGAGGCTGAGGAGTACTCCATCAGGAGGACAATGGTGATGGGCGAAGTGGTGGGCGAGAAGTCCACAATCTCCTGCGGCACGCCGTTGTCGAGGACGCGGAAGTTGCCCTTCTTGAGGCCGCTCAGCACATTGCCGTCTTCGTCCGTGGCCATGACGTTGACGTTGACTAGCGTAGCATCAATGACAAACTTGTACGGGGAGTCCTCGACAGCCTGCCCCTCTTGTTCTTTTTGTTCTGCCTGGGAGGATTGTGACTCCTGCGGGGTTTGAGCCGGGGCTCCAACCGGCAGCGCCAGAGTGCCAAGGACGACGACCGCGAGCGATGTGAACAGAGGGAAAAACATACCTTACTCCCCCTCCAATGGTCTTCAACTGCGAGCGCTTACGCCACGGCACATTCGCCGCGTTACAGCGCCAAAGAGCTTACCGCAAAACGCTCTGGAAAGTCAGTAATACGCGTCACATTTTTGTTGCCACAACCCTCATTTGCGCGGGCCGCGCAGCGGCTGCTGCAACGCGTGAACGTGGAGGATGATGCGCCGATATGAGGTGAGCTGCGGCGATCCATCGTCCGTTACGGCGAGGATGATGTGCGCCACACCTCCGCCCCGGCAGGGCCGCATCGTCGTGATCCACGCGGGCCGGCAGGCCGACTGAACTCTCGCGACTGTTTTTTGACTGTCGGTGGAGGAAAGTGTCACATCGGCAGCGCTCATGCCAGTGGCACCCGCCTCAGGGTAGACGAACCACTTGTAGTGGAGCGGCTGCCCGTCAGGGTCGCGCGTGCCGGTTGCGTCCAACTGGACGGCCTGGCCGGGGCCAAGGTCGAGATCAAGGACGCCGGTGCCGCTCTGCCCATTCACAACCACGATGGGATTGTGATTGGCGTGGGCGAAGTCCTTGATAGTCCAGTCCATGCGCGCGGCAAAGTCATTCTGGTAGGCCTGGCGCCAGCGCCAGATGGTGGCCTGATCAGAAGTATGCTCCCGGCCATCGGCACCGGTGACGGTGTCCTGCGAGGTGATGCGCATGAAGAGATCGCCACCCTGCGTCCAGATGGGATGCGTCTCACCGTAGGGCTGGCGATAGACGTAGCGGCCGCCCCATCCGCCCCAGTCGGGCCTGCGATACGCGTTGAGTCCATTGTCGATGAGGCCGAGAAAGGACGGCGTGTCGCCTTCCATGATGAACATGAAGCGCGGATAGAGCTTGCCCAGCGGGCCCTTAGAGCGGATGTTTTTGTCGAGCCACTCGTTGGTGACGAAGCTGGTGTCAGCGCCCTCGCCATTGCGGTAGTAGTCATCGCCGCTGATGCCGGTCCACGTGGCGTAGTAGTACTCGCCGCTGTCTGGCGACGATGGCTTGACGATGTAGAAGAGAGACGGGAACTCGCGGCGAATCCACGGCCCTGCGTCGTCCTGGTCAGAGATGGAGTAGACGCGAAGATTGGCGATGAGCTTCTGCATCTCGCTGGGCGTATGCGACGCGCGCAGATCAATGAGCGCCTGGGCGAGCGTGTTGGCGCCGCCCCAGATGCAGATCCACAAGGGGCGCGGGTCGTTTCGCTCAATGGCGGCAGCAAGGGCTTTGGAGCCATCAGAGCTTTTGCCGGGGCCAGTGGCCGCGAGGCCGTAGGCGGGCTGACCCGCAAAGACGCGCTTGTCGAGGTCCTCCGCTGTGGGCCAGCCGGGTGCGTTCAGCAGCAGATTGCCGCGCACCTGACCATAAGCCTGGATGAGCGTGTGCATTGTCTCAGGGTGCGTGGCCGCTTTTTGCCATGTGGATGTGGAGGCAATGAGAGCTTCGAGGTCGAACTCATTGGAGTAGAGCAGCAGACGCACGAAGGACATCTGGTCGTCAGGCTCGTTGCCGATGTCGCTGATGATGGCGACACGCGGGTGGCCGGTGAAGCTGTCAACCGGAGGAATGTATGGGCGCAGTGGTTGCCCATTGGCCGGCAGGCAGCCAAGAAGGAGCATGCACGCAATTCCAAATGCCAGGCGCGGATGCGAAGTTGCACTAGTGCGATTCATGTGTCCTCCTGCGGAGCGCAGCGATGGCAGAGAAAGCCTTGACGGTGCGAGCCTCTGGCTCCGGTGCGTCGCCACAAGAGTAACCGATTGCGCCGCAACGCCGCGCGAGCCGCATGCAACGGTGCGCTAGGATAGGGAAGAGATTGAGGGAGTGCATGTTTGTTGTGGTATGGCAGTTTGAGATTGCAGAGGACAAGGTTGCCGCATTTGAGGCGGCCTATGGGCCGGATGGCGCGTGGGCAAAGCTGTTTCGCAGCTCGCCGGATTACCTGGGCACCGAATTGCTGCGCGATGCGTATGTGCCGGGCTCGTACTTGACCATCGACCGTTGGAAAAGCGAGGATGCCTTTCGGGCCTTCCGCAAGGACCATGATGCAGAGTACGAGGCCGTGGACCGCTCCTGTGACGAGCTGACCAGCCGCGAGAATCGCATCGGCGCGTATACGGTCTAGCTTCTTCTGGTTCTGCCATGCCGCCGGGCCCGCATATGGTGTGGCGGGCCTACATGCGGCCGGGTGGTGCCCGGTGCGCTGCTAATCTGACGGACGGGGTGTTGTCGAACCAAGGCTCTGATTTCCTGTGCGGCAGCACCGCGAATGGCGGTGAGAAGTAAGAGCCCGAAGACAGTGGCAAGCACCATGATGGCCAGCCGGCGAATGTCCTGAAGCAACTGCATACGAAGTTCTCCGCGTTGTTGAGGGTTGCTCGCGATGCCGTGCCCAGCAGGCCAGAGCGAGGTGCGACTGGCACAGTCGGGCGGGCGGAAATCTTCTCTTTTCTTTCGCCGATTTTTCTGTCTTTTGCTGTTCGGTCCTGCTACAATCCGAACGAAATCCAATCCATGCCGAGCGTGATTTTTCTGTCTCTCGATCAAGAGCCGCGCCGGGCTGGTACCCAGAGGAGTATGCCCCCCATGGCCATCGCCGATGACCGCGCCAAAGCTGTAGAACTTGCCCTCTCACAGATCGAAAAGCAGTTCGGAAAAGGATCGATCGTACGGCTCGGATCGCGAGAGGCTTTGTTGCCGATCTCGGTGATATCCACCGGCTCCATTAGCTTTGATGCGGCTTTGGGCGTTGGGGGAATCCCGCGGGGCCGGGTGATTGAAGTCTTTGGGCCGGAGTCCTCGGGCAAGACGACGATTACGCTGCAGATTATTGCCGAGGCGCAGCGGCTGGGCGGGCTGGCAGCCTTTGTAGACGCGGAGCACGCGCTGGACCCGGGATATGCGAAGAAGCTGGGCGTGGACGTGGACAACCTGCTGGTTTCGCAGCCGGATAGCGGCGAGCAGGCACTGGAGATTACCGAGGCGCTGGTGCGCTCCGGGGCGATTGACGTGCTGGTGGTGGACTCAGTGGCGGCGCTGGTGCCAAAGGCCGAACTGGATGGTGAGATGGGCGACTCCCATGTGGGCTTGCAGGCGCGGCTGATGTCACAGGCGCTGCGCAAGCTGACGGGCACGGTGTCCAAGTCGCGGACGGCGCTGATCTTCATCAACCAGATTCGCGAAAAGATCGGGGTGATGTTTGGCAATCCCGAGACGACGACGGGCGGGCGGGCGCTGAAGTTCTACTCGTCGGTGCGGGTGGACATCCGGCGGATTGCGGCGGTGAAGGAAGGCGATTCCGTGGTGGGCTCGCGGACCAAGGTGAAGATTGTGAAGAACAAGGTGGCGGCGCCGTTCCGCGAGGCGGAGTTTGACATTCTGTATGGGGAAGGCATCAGCCGCGAAGGCGACGTGCTGGACCTGGCGGTGGTGCACAACATCGTGGAGAAGTCCGGAGCGTGGTACAGCTATGCGGGCGAGCGCATCGGGCAGGGTCGGGAGAACACACGGAACTTCCTCAAGGAGAACAAGGACATCTTTGCGAAGATGGACGGCGAGGTGCGGAAGAAGCTGAACATCGGCACGGCGAAGGCGGAGGTGCCGGAGGTTCCGGCAGGTGGCGCCGCGGAGGCCAAGGAAGCAGTGCGCGGGCGGCGCGGTTGACCGCGTAGGGATTCAATGCGAAGGCGGCCTGCGGGCCGCCTTTTCTGTTGGACCGAGGAGTTCGCTGCTAGAATCAGGGACTGAGCTGAGTGATGAGTGTCAAAGCCCTTTATCCCGGTACGTTTGACCCGCCAACAAATGGCCACCTGGACCTGATTCAGCGCGGGGCAAAACTGTTTGAGCACCTGACGGTGGCGATCCTGAAGAACCCGGTGAAAAATCCGCTATTTACGCCAGAGGAGCGCGTGGAGATGCTGCGGGAGGCGACGAGCTCGCTGGGCAACGTAAGCGTGGCGACGTTTGACGGGCTGATGGTGGACTTTGCGCGGCGGATGGGCGCAACGGCTGTGCTGCGCGGGATTCGAGCGATCAGCGACTACGAACACGAGTTCCAGATGGCGCTGATGAACCGGCGGCTGGCCCCGGAAATTGAGACTGTGTTCCTGCAGCCGGCGGGGCGCTACTCGTTCGTGAGCTCGCGGATGGTGAAGGAAGTCTTCAGCTTTGGCGGGGACGTGACGGGACTGGTGCCGCCCAACGTGATCAAACGGCTGCGCGGGCGGATGAGCGCGCAGTAAATCATCTTTATAATCAATGGTTTACTGGGCGCAAGTCCGAGATGCGCCTGCGGGCGCGGGCAGCGCGGCCCGTAATTCTCTGCAAACTTTCTGTGGAAAAGAAAAATATTTAAGGGGGGGTGGGGGGTATCCCCTCAGCCTCTAGCCTTTCGCTCCCAGCCGCTAGCTTTGCCGTGCGAGTGCGAGCCGTGTTGGGGGCTATGTTTTTATTGTGCGCGAAAGGCCGGTAATTATCTGCAAAAGCCGGGGGAGAATTCTTGCTCTCCCACCCATGTCGTCCGCAGCGCGGACGCCATGAGTAGGGCACCCGATTTCGTGGCAGGGACAAAACGGGATGGGTGGGATGGCTGCGGCGAGTTCCTGTCAGCCGCGAAATGCCTGGAAGGCGAGGAAGCGCTCCCTGGGATATATGTTCATCGTCTTTACGGTGCCGAACCCGGCCTGACGCAACTGGCTCACGAGTTCCTCCTCGGACGGCAGCCGTCCGGTGCCGGTGGTGGCCGCGCCCCACAGGTTCAGCACTTCCGCACCAAGGCTGCCTCCCTGGCAGCAGGTGGTCAAAAGCAGAAACCCGCCCGGCCGGAGAAAGCTGCCGATGTGTGCGAGTGACGCAACACGCTCCTCGACCGGGAAGTAGTAGATGTTGTTGTACAGCGTTGCGACGTCGAAGAGTTCACCGGGGGACTTGGCGCGAATGTCGCCACATTCAACCGTGACGCGGTCCTCCAGTCCCCAGTTGCGGAGATTTGTCCGCGCCATCTGAGCCACCGCCGGCTGAAGCTCCACGCCGAGCGCCGTCAGCGAGGGGTTGCGGGTGGCCGCGTATCGCAGATAGATGCCGGAACCGCAGCCGATCTCAAGCAGGCGCAGCGTGCCGCGCGCGGGGAAGGTGCGCTGAATGGCCTCCGCCTGAAAGGCCTCGAGCACGCGCGAGGAGCGGGCAATCAGCTCGCCGTCCTGGTCGGCAAGGCTCCAGAGCTGCCCGGTGCGGAGCCTGGGGAGCGTTGCGCCAATGAGCTGGTGGTGCAGCGTTGCGGCCTCCTCCACCAGGGCCAGCACGGCGTCGTTCTGGGGGCGGGCAAGCGTTTTGGCCAACCCGCGAAGCGCGTAGCCGCGTGGGCCGAGGCTGAGCAGCCGCAGGCTAAGGCCCATCTGCAGCCAGGCCTCAAGCGCGTCTTTTGCCGGGCCGCTGGCAGCGAAGAACTCGGCGAGCGCGTCGAGCGTGGCCGGCGAGGCGGCGAGGCGGGTGAGCAGGCCGGACTGGCCGGCGGCGGCAAGAAAGGTGAGCTTGTAGAAGGATTTGAGCTGGGAGCCGACACCCATGAGGGCGGCAAGCCGTCCATCGCGCAGCATGCGGACAAGTGGCTTGAGGGACATTGCACCCAGTGTGACACAACTCTAGGAGCGGCATGGGTAGGACAGCCGCTAGCCTCTAGCTTTTAGCCGTTAGCTTTGCCGTGCGGGTGCGGGCAGGGTTGGGGGCTATGGTTCTATTGTGCGCGAAGTGGGGGAAATTATATGCAAAAGCTGACGGGGAATTTTGATGGGTTCCCACCCTGTCGTTCGCTGACGCGAATGACGAGGGTGGGGCAACCCGCTGGCAGCCGTTAGCCACTAGCTTTTAGCCTCCAGCTTTGCTGCGGGTTGAGGGAGCGGGTTCCCACCCATGTCGTCCGCTGCCGCGGACGCCATGAATGGGGCATCAAATTCTTTGGCCGGGAGGGAAGAAGCGATACAGGCTGGCCGCCCGGTTGCCTGGTCCAGGACAGGCCGGGATAGGATTGCGGTTTCCCCGGTCTCAGAATCGAGACCGGGGGCACCCGTTGGTCGTGGTTGAACTTGCATCCCGAGACCTGGGCGATCCGCCAGTCGGGAGTGCGAACCTTGGAGGGCGCATGACTCTAATCATTACTGCGGTTACGCCTGAGTATTGCGTCATGGGCGCCGACCGGAGGCTCACCGAGGGAGGGCGCGTGGTTGAGGAGGAGTCTTCGAAGTTGACGGTATTGGTCACTTGGGACGCTAGGACCGTAGTTGGTTACACGGGAGTTGCGCGAATTCAAGATTTTGAAACCGATCGCTGGATACTAGACACCCTGGGGTCATTGAGGACACAGTCTGATTCTATTCACACGATTCTCGAAGGGATGAGGTCAGCGGCGAGCGACGCAATCCAGAAGCTGGCTGGTTGTGGTCAAAAGGACTTGAGGTTGTCTTTAGTTGTTGCAGGCTTTATTTATCAGGGCGATGCGGAAGAGGGGCGGATTTGGAAGATAACTAACTTTGAAGGCGCTGGGTCAATTCCGGGACGGGACCACTTCAAAATCCTTACCTTTGTTCCAAAGACGCCTGGGGAATCACTCTTGGTTGCTGCCGGTATGACACACGCTGTCGGTAAAGATCAATTTGAAGCCTTGGAATCACGGCTTCGGGAGGGTATCCCGGCCTTTGGGGCTGAAAGGAAGCTCTGTCACATCATCCAAAGCGCGAGCTTGAACCCTTCTGCCGCGAATGCGATTGGTCGGCAATGCAATTCTTGCGTAGTGCCTCGGGCGACCTCGGAGAAGATTACGTCCGTCTACTATTCGGACAGCATATCGAGGAATGTGTATGCCGTTAATGCTGTCTTGCGAGGAGACATTTGGGCGGGAGGATTACTTCAAACCGGGGCGTCGTCTCCGCCAGCGCTGGTTCCGAAGCGTAGACGTAATGAGCCATGTTCCTGCGGGAGCAAGGAGAAATATAAGCGCTGCCATGGAGCGATGGAGTTTCCTTTCTCGCCCATGTTCTTTGAAGTGCAACGCACTGAACCGCCAATTCCTCCGAGCGGGAGCAAGGTAATGGTTCTTTGTCTTGGTTCTGCGGGAAGGGCTAGTTAGAAGGTTGTCGGAACAAAGCTGATTGGTACCTTCTTGCCCTGGAGGATGTCAGGCGTATCTCCCCGCCTGCAATCTTGCGCTTTCTGGGATTTAGGCTGCCTCGACAGCGAATCGGAAATGCATTAGTTTGGGCCTATGGCGGGTGTGAGCTTAGTTTTGGATGGGAAGGTTGCGCTGATCACGGGCGGGTCGCGCGGGATTGGCGCGGAGACGGTGCGCCTGTTTGTGGAAGCGGGGGCGCGGGTGGTTTTCAGCTACCGGCAGGCGCGGGAGCAGGCGCATGCGCTGATGGCGGAGTGCGGCGGGCCGGCGCGGTGCGTGGCGGTGGAGCAGGAGTTGAGCACTCCAGCGGAGGGGCGGGCGCTGGTGGGCGCGGCGGTGAAGG
>JAKAFB010000123.1 GCA_021818105.1 Acidobacteriota bacterium | reverse complement strand
GGCTGCTGCTTGCCCACGTCCTGCTGGAAGAGCATCTGCATGGCCAGCTCGCGGGATTTTCGGCGTGTGCTGGCGGTCAAGCGGCGCCGCCTTCCGTAAGTTTTCGGCGCAGGCTCACCATCTCAATGGCGGCGGCCGCGGCCTCAAATCCCTTGTTCCCCGCCTTGATGCCCGCGCGGTTCAGCGCCTGTTCCAGCGTCTCGCAGGTCAGCACGCCAAAGGCATGCGGAATGCCCGTCTCCTGTTGCGACTGGCCGATGCCGCGCGAAACTTCGTTGTAGATGGCCTCGTAGTGCGCCGTCTCTCCGCGCAGCAGGCATCCCAGCGTGATAATGGCGTCCACCTTGCCTAGGTTGGCGACCGTGCGCGCCGCGGCGGGAATCTCCCAAGCTCCAGGTACGCGGATGACCTCGACGTCCCTGCGCTGCGCGCCGCTGCGCAACAACGCATCCAGCGCGCCCTCAAGCAAACGCTCGGTGATGACGGCATTCCAGCGCGCCACAACTATGGCAAACTTCATGCCCTCGGCTGACAGGTCCCCTTCCACCGCAACTGGCTTGCCCTTCAGCGGGTCGCTCCACGCCCAGAAGCTGAAGGCAAAGCCCGGCTCGGGCTCTACCGTAAACATGCGCGCCTGCCAGTGCGTATCTGCGATTGCGGAAAGCCGTGCAACGGCCTCATCGCCGCCATGGTCGCGCAGCCACGCCGCTGCCGCCTGATGCACGGCGTCCAGCGCGGTCACTTCCACCAGCACATCAGCGGCGGAGGGCCGCCGGCCTTCAAAGAACTCCAAATTGCCCAGCGGAGCCAAAAACGACGCGCCCCGGCTGGAAGCTTCTTCCCATCCCTTGCCCGGCGCAAAACCCAGCGCCACAAAAAAGCTGGAGAGGCGCGCATACGCAGCAGCGCTTCCGGCAGGGCGAAGAAATGTAATTCCCTTAATCATGCTTTGATTCTATCGTGCGCACGAGGGCGGGTTCGCGGGCCGCCGCGTGGAGTTTGGGATTGCATTGTTGCGCTGCGTGCATAGCAGAAGGGCCGGCTCCGGGCCGGCCCTTGATGCCTGTGCCGCACCTGCGTGCTATGTGGTCGGACGCGGCTTGACAGCGATGGCTGTCACCGGCACAGGCGTCGTGGTCGGCGTGGTGATGGTGCAGTTGGGGTCTGACCCCGGCTGGCACGGCGGCAGGTTGGGGCTAATCTGCTGCTTGTCCGTCAGCGTCTTCACGTCAATATAGTGAATCGCGTTGTCGCCTGCCGTGGAAAGGAAGAACGTGCTGTCATCCGGGCTGAAGGCCCCGGCTATGGGCGCCGTGATGACGGAGCTATTCGCCAGTGTGATGTAGTTCAGCGTGCCGGCTGCGCCGCCCGTGCCGGGCACGTAGTACGGCAGTTGCGCGCCGGGCGTTGTTCCGTTGTAGGTGATGAATGCGAGGTTCGACGCAGGCGAGGCAACCACGCCCTCCACCGCCGTGGCATTCGCGGTCACCGGGAAGGGATTGAGCGTGTGCGTAATCGTCAGCGGCTGCAGCACATTGCCCACCGCCACAGGGCACGCTCCGTTGGGAATCGTCACGCCGATGTCGTAGAGCGTGATGCCGCCGCCGGCTATGCCCGCTCCAAGGATGTGCTGCCCATCCACCGTCGCGGCCAGCACGTCGGTCTGCGCGGCCACTGAGTCTCCCTGCGGATAGAAGATCATGCTCGAGTAGTTGCCCACAGTTCCCGTGGGACACCATGTATGCGCCACCGTTGGATTGCCGCTGAGGTAGGCACCCACGCCCGGCACCGTGATGGCGAGATTCGAGCCTCCGCCCGAGGAGCTAAGGTCATAGGTCGTCCAACCCGTGTTGGCGTTGTAGACGTAGAGAGTGTTGGTGTGCCCGGCCCCCAGCGATGCGCTGTCTGAGATGTACAAAGTCTGCGAATCGGGCGTCCATGCCGCGGCGGCACCCATGCCGCCAAAGGTGCCCGTGATAGAGCCGGCGGGATTGTACAGATAGAAGACCTGGCGCACCGGGTCGTTGATGAGCACCGTCTTGTTATTCGGCGCTACGGCCAACACCACGCCGGGCACACTCGGATCCTGCCGCGACAGCGAGTTATTGCTCGTGCTGTAGATCATCAGCTCGCGCGAAGAGCCGAAGTAAAGATTGGCACCCGTCTGGTCCATCAACATCGAATTCGGCACATACGGCAGTCGCACCGTGGAGCCGAGCGTGCCGCTGATGAGTTCGATGGGCACAAAATACTGCGACTTGCCCGGCGCGGAAAGCCATACATACGAGCTGGCCGTGCCCGGAACCTTGATGTCTACCGCATTGCTGGAAATCGAAAGGCCCGTGCCCAGCAATCCCACCACGTTGATGGGCGCCGGATTGCACGTGGCCGGTTGGCAGATGGCGTACACCGAAGCCTCGCCGGGGAAGGATGCCGTGATGCCGCCGGACACGCCCGCCGTGATGTTCAGCGGATTGGTGGACTGGTAGTCAAGCGTCAGGCCGGTGATCACGTTGTCGTTGGTATCTGTAACCACCGTGGTCAGGTTCTGCTGCACGCCCTGCGTCACCGTTCCGCTCGTGGCTCCGTTCAGCGTCACAGAGATGGACTTGGGCGGGCAGGTGGAAAAGTATCCAGCCGACGAGCCCGAGCCCGCGATGGACGCCGTGATGGCCGTGGTGCCCGGCTGCTCCGCGGTGATCTGGTTGGTCTCAGGATTGATGGAGGCAATGCGCGCGGTGCCCACCGTGTAGCTGAGCGTACCAATCGAAGCCGTGCACTCCGGCACCGAGGTGGCACCCGGCGGCAGGCCGCCCTTGCACGAGTAGTTGGTCAGCGTGGAGGGCGCGCAGAATTCGTATTGCGTATTGTTGACGCCCGCATAGCAGGCCTCCGCGTCGAGCTGCGCAATTGCACCCTGCGAGTAGCACTGCTGCTGGCCGCCGCTTAAGGCCAGGGTGACTGAACTGATGGGCGCATGGACAAAGACCTCCACCGGGTTCGACGTCACCGAATTCGCTGAGGCGGAGATGTACGCTGTCGAGTACGGCAAACCGTTGGTGTTGGGCGCAGGACTGGGCGGGTTACAGATCGTGTAGTCAGCAATGCCGCCACCGGAGTTGCGGTTCCACGTGCCGGCGCACATGTTGCCCGAGGGCGAGATGTCCACCAGCTTGTTGTTCGTGGTGCCGTAAGTGTACTGCGCCACGCTAGCCGCATCGCCCTTGCAGGTCTTGGCCGTGGGCGAGGAAATCTGCCGCGTTTGGCCAAAAGCCAGCGAGATGCCCGTCGTACGAGGCTCCAGGTCAATCGCGTACACGTCCTTGATCGTGAGGCCGTAGCCGAGGCCATTGCAATAGTTCCCGGCCGGATTTCGCACGCACCCGGAGATGGAAACCCCGGCAGGAATCGCCAGAAACAGCAAGCACAGAAGGGTGAAATACCGCCGCATGAATCCTCCCCGCCCCACTCAACTTCCGCCGCGGAACGGTCTCTGCTGAAAACACCAGAAAGTATGGTTTGAAGGCGATGCGTCCACATGCCCTGTGGCTGACGGGCAGCCCACGCAGACAACCGGCTCCCGGCAATCGTCCTTGCCACCGGCCGGTCGACGCAACACACTCAGTTTTTGTTCAAAGAAAAGTGTATCAGGGCAGGGTTGCCGCCTGCGGGACCGCCTGCCCGACCCCTCCCCCGTTTGTTTCTTTTCATAGACTCCGCCCCTCCGGGTTGGCGAGCAACCGGCCACCCTACTGTGCCGGGGGCATGTACCGGGCAAACCACTGCACCGCGCGCACCATCACGTCCAGCCGATGCTCGGGATTCACAAAGCCGTGCCCCTCATTGGGATACACCACTAGTTGCGTCGGCACGTGCATATCGCGCAGCGCGTGCCAGAACTCGAACGACTGCGGCGCCGGGCACTCCCCATCGCGGTCGCCCACCACCACCAGCGTCGGCGTGTGCGCCTGCTTGATGTAGTTGATGGCCGAGCTTTTGGCATACACCGCCGGGTCGTCGTAGACCGACGCTCCGAAGTACGGAATCATCCACTGGTCAATCGAGTTCTGGCCATAATAGCTCTGCCAGTTCGACAAGCCCGCCCCCGCCACCGCCGCCTTGAAGCGCGGCGTCTGCGTCACGGCAAACATCGTCATGAAGCCGCCGTAGCTCCAGCCGGTGATGCCCACTCGGTTCGGGTCAACGGAATACTTTGCCTCCACCGTGTCCACGCCAGCCAGGATGTCCCGCAGATCGCCGTAGCCAAAGTCCTTGCGGTTGGCCTGCGTAAACGCCTCGCCCTGCCCGAAGCTGCCACGCGGATTCGGCTGCAGCACAAAATAGCCCAGCGCGGAAAACGCCGCGGGGCTGAGTCCGTAGCCCACGCCCCAGCGCGACGTCACCGCCGCCGCCGGTCCCCCGTGCACTTCCACGATCAGCGGATACTTCTTCGCCGGGTCATAGTCCCTGGGCAGCAGCAACCAGCCCTGCACGCGGAACCGGTCGCTGCGCCAGCTCAGCGAAACCGGCTTGCCCCACGGGCGCTCGATGCCGTCGTTAAAGTGCGAAAGCTGCATGACGCCCGCAAGCCCAGCATTCATCACCATCGCGGGCTTGGCC
>JAKAFB010000056.1 GCA_021818105.1 Acidobacteriota bacterium | reverse complement strand
TTCAGAGCGCGTGGCGGTCCCACGGTCGCCATCCTCGGCGCAGCAGTGGTTCTATGGCTTCTTGCATCCACAACGCGAAGCGATCTGGCTTTGCTCGGCGGGATGCTGGCGCTCGCGACGGTCTATTCCTTTCTGGCAAGACGGCTCAACTCCCGCAAGAAACTGTCCCCGTAACATCGATATCTTGCGCCATCTAAGCGTTTTTGTGGTGCTTTCGGTGTTACTGATCTACCACTGCGAGACCCGTGGAGGCTGCCTGCTCGTGGGCATGGTAGCTGGAGCGGACGAGTGGGCCGGACTCGACGTGACGGAAGCCCATCTTGAGAGCTTCAGTCTTGAGTTCGGCAAATTCGCGCGGCGTGTAAAGGCGGGCCATGGGCAGGTGGTCGCGCGAGGGGCGCAGATACTGGCCAATCGTGAGGATGTCACAGTGGACGGCGGCGAGGTCGCGGAAGACCTGGAGCAGCTCGGCGGTTTCTTCGCCGAGGCCGACCATGACACCGGACTTGGTCACGCCGGCGGGGTTGAGTTCTTTGGCGTAGCGCAGCAGCTCAAGGGTGCGCTCGTAGCGGGCGCCGGAGCGGACGGCGCGATAGAGGCGGGGCACGGACTCGGTGTTGTGGTTGAGCACCTCGGGGCGGGCTTCGACGACGGTGCGGATGGATTCGCGGTCGCCCTGGAAGTCCGGGATGAGGACTTCGACGCGGCAGTTGGGTGCCTGGCGGCGGATCTCTTCAATGACCAGTGCGAAGGCGCGGGCGCCGCCGAGGAGGTCATCGTCGCGGTTGACGCTGGTGATGACGGCGTACTCGAGACCGAGAGCGGCCACGGCCTCGGCCACGCGGCGCGGCTCGTCGAAGTCGATGGGCTCCGGACGGCCCTTGGGCACGGCGCAGAAGCCGCAGCGGCGCGTGCAGAGGTTGCCGAGCATCATGAAGGTGGCAGTCTTGTGGTGCCAGCACTCGCCGATGTTGGGGCACTGGGCGCTTTCGCAGACGGTGTGCAGATTGAGCGAGCGGGCGAGGCGCTTGAGGTCGTGGTAGTTTTCGCCCACGGGGGCGCGGGCCTTCAGCCACTCCGGCTTGGGCGCGGGGGCGCGACGCGCGGGCTCGATCTGTACCAGGTCCATTGCTGCTATTGTAGCGGGAACGGATTGAGATCTGTTGCGTCCAATTAGGAGGCGCGGTCGGCCCCAAGCCAAGCGCTGAGAGTATCAATTCCGAATGAAACGACGGATATGGGTGTTGGTGGTGCTGGTGTGTGCGGGGATGGCGGCGCACGCCGAGGGTAAGTCGTCGACAAAGAAGCAGCAGGCCGTGCGGCTGGCGCGGCACCCGGTGGTGGCGCTGACCTTTGACGACCTGCCCGCGGGCGGCGGGCTGCCACCCAACCAGACACGCGCGCAGATTGCCACAACACTGGCGAGCGAGCTGCGAGCGCACCATCTGAAAGGCGTCTACGGCTTTGTGAACGGCGTTGATGTGGCGGACGATCCCGACGAACAAGAAGCGCTGCGCACGTGGGTGCAGGCGGGCATGCGGCTGGGCAATCACACATGGTCGCATCCCTCGCTGAATGATGTGTCCGCGGAGGCCTTTGAGCAGGAGATTGCGCGCAATGAGCCAGTGCTGGCCCAGTATGCGGAGGGTCGCGACTGGCGCTGGTTTCGGTATCCCTACTTGTGCGAAGGCGACACGCTGGAAAAGCGGCGCGCGGTGCGCACGTGGCTGAAGACGCATGGCTATCGCATTGCACAGGTGACGCTGAATTTCAACGACGACGACTGGGACGATGCGTACGGGCGCTGCGTGGCAAAGAAGGATGACGCGGCCATAGGCTGGCTGCGGCAGAGCTATCTGGAGAATGCGGCTGAGTTCATCCGTGTGGGACGCGAAGAGCAGTTGATTGCGTTTGGACACGAGATTCCCAACGTGCTGCTGCTGCATGAGACGCCGTTCACCACGCTGATGCTGCCGGAGCTTCTGCAACTGCTGGACCGGCAGGGCTTCCGCTATCGCGAGCTGGCGAAGGTGGAGCGAGACCCTGCGTATGCGCTGGACCCGGATGCGGCGTCAAAGGATGGGGGCCCGTTGCCGAATCAGTTCTTGAATGCGCGGCATCTGCAATATCCGCCGTTCACGCCGCAGCCGGTGGAGAGGCTCCAGAGTATCTGCCGATAAGTGGAGTTACTAACAAGTCAGGGACGAGTTAGAAGACATGAAAACGGGAGAAGCAACCGACGTAGGCCAAGGCTCCTTCTTTTCTCCGTGAGGCTACACGCAGGCGCACTGACTAAAGCATCGACCTCTCTAAAGCATCGGCCTCTTTTGCTGCCCGCGATGGCGGAACCTGGCTCGCGCGTAATCAAAGAGATCGTATCCTTTGTGAACGAGCCAAGGGACAAGAAGGAACCACTGAAGACAGCCAGCCGCAAAAAAACAGAGCCAGACGACAATGATGGTTCTTGCGTCATTTCCCGGGTACGGCCACCACTGAGATCCCAATGGCGTCATGCTGGAGAGCCAGATGGGAAGGAAACTTGTGGGGCCGGACAATGCGGCCATGAGGAGCAGTTCGACCTCTTCTGCGTCCCACCAAACTTTTGAAGGGGCATGCCTGAGATAGAGGGTACGCACAAGGAGGAATACGCAAGTTAGAATCCACCCTGCGGCTACTGCTCTGCGTATTCTTGCCCTCGTCTCATCGGACAGTAGCGGCATAGTGCAAGAGTTCCTCCATGTGCGTACCCCCTTATTCCGTTCGTTACTCCAGCCTCCGTAATTCCTACTGTTGGCACTCCGTTCGATTATGCCGGGCAGCTTGGGCATTCCTGGCGATTATTTCGTGATTGCCGAAGGGTTAGTGTACTTGTTCCACCAGGCCAGCCAGCGCTCGTAGCGGTCGCGGATGAAACTGGGCCGCGTGAAGCCGTGGAACTGGTCGGGGTAGACAACCAATTCCGTGGGGCGGTTGAGTGATTTGAGCGCCTGGTACATCTGCTCGCCGCCGATGAGGGGCACGTTCATGTCAGACGTGCCGCCCATGAAGAGCATGGGCGTGTGGATGCGCTTGTCGATCTGGAAGAAGGGATAGCTGATTTTGAGATAGAGCTGCGAGTTCTTCCACGGCTGGCCGAGCTCGTTGTCGTACTGCAGGATGTACTGATCGACGCCGTAGAACGCCAACGAATTGGCCACGCCTGCGCCGCTGATGGCGGCCTTGAAGCGGTCAGTGCTTGCGGTGGTGTAGTCAGTGAGGATGCCGCCGTAGCTCCAACCGGTGACGGCGAGACGGTTGGGGTCAGCGACACCCATGGCGACGGCTTTGTCCACGCCAGCGAGCAGGTCTTCGACTTCATAGTGGCCCCAGTCGCCGGCGATGGCCTTGGCATAAGCCTGGCCACGGCCAGAACTGCCACGGTAGTTCACATTCAGCTCGGCGTAGCCCTTAGTGGCAAGCCACTGGCGCAGGAAGTCGAAGCTGTGTTCGTCCTGCCCGTTGGGGCCGCCGTGGATGAAGAGCACCATGGGCACGGGCGAGCCGGCCTTGAAACTGGCGGGGTGGGTGAGCAGGCCGTGGACCTCGGTGCCGTCCTTGCTGGTGAACTCGACGCCTTCGGTGGGCACGAGGTTGAGCTCGGCGACGAGCGCGTCGTTGTGCGTGCTGAGCTTGCGCAGCGCGCCATTTTCAAAAGCATAAATTTCGCCGGGAGCTTCGTCGTTGGAGTAGAGGACGGCGATGTGGCCTGCAGCGGTGTCCCACGCCATGGCGGCTCCCTGCTGCGCGAGCAGGCGCTTGTCAGAGTCGCCGGATAACTCGACTTCAGCAGGGTATTGGTTGCGGTCATCGGCGACGAGATAACTCAAGTGGCCGTCGGGTGAGTAAAGAGGGTCGCGGACGCTGCGGTCTAACTTCGCGGCCGGATAACTGACTTTGCCATCCAGAGTTACGACCGCGGGTTTGTCCTGCGAGTACTCGAGCAGTGCCAGCGGCGCGCCCTGCCTGTAAGCAATGGACTTCGAATCTGGCGACCAGGCCAGGCGCCCGCCGTCGGGGCCGGTCCATGTGGTGAGCTTGCGCGGCGCAGAGCCGGACCTGGACTCGACGACAAAGATGTCGGTGTTGTTGCTGCGATCGGGGTCGGCGTCGTGGTTGCTGACGAAGGCAATCCACTTGCCGTCGGGCGACCATGCGGCGTTTTCTTCATCGACATTCTTGGACGTGGTGAGCTTCTCGGCCTTTTTGGTGGCGATGTCGTAGAGGTAGAGCGAGTCCCAGTCGTCGTCGCGGAGATAGCCCTTGATGTCCTGCTTGAAGTGGTATCGGTCAATGACGATGGGCCTGGGCGGCGCGGGCGGCTTGCCCTCTTCGGTATCGGGCTCGTGCTTGGGGTGCAGCGTGAGCAGCAGCGTCTTCGAGTCTGGCGACCAGAGATAGTTCTCGATGCGCTTATCCGTGATGGCGGTGAGCTGCTGCGCTTCGCCGCCGCGGCGGTCGAGGAGCCAGACCTGCTCGCCCTTGGCAGGGCCGGGACGCGAGGAGAGGAAGCTGATGTAGCGGCCATCAGGGCTGAAGCGGGGCTGCGATGCGCCTTCCTTGCCGTGGGTGAGCTGGACGTGCGCAGAGCCGTCCCACTTGACCATCCAGAGATGGGTGAGGGTCTTGTCCTCCTTGGTATCAACCTGACTGGCGGTGTAGACGACCCACTGGCCGTCCGGCGAGACGACTGGAGGACCGACGCGCACGAGGCGTGCCAGATCGTCGAGCGTGATGTCGCGCTTATTGGGAGCGTCAGCGGCCTGGGCAGGTGTGACGAGAGGCAGCAGGAATCCAAGGCAAAGTAGGGTCCGCAGGGTTGTTTTCAGCATGCGGAGAGATTACCACCCGCGTGGATGAGGATTCCATGGGTAGTGCGGCGCAGTGTTTGATGACCTCAACGCAGCCTTTCGCGCACGTCAGTGCGGATGAGGTAGAGGAAGAAGACGAGATTGAGCAGGCCCTGGACGAGGGCGGGCGCCATGTGCTGCGTGGAGAAGATCCAGATGTAGTAGCAGGCCAGCAGAAGAACCGCGGCGAGTGCAGAAGCCCACGCCCAGCGAAAGCGCATGACGAGGCCCGCGCTGGTGGTGATGAAGGCTGCAGCGAGCACGAGAAAGAGTGGAGGATAATGGTGACCGCCTACGACGCCGAGAATAATGACACCCGCGAGCAGCAGCAGGTAAAGGCCAATGGCTGCCATGCCGGGCAGCGGCATCCGTTCACGCTGGGGTGGGATGGCGGCAGGCCGCTCAGGCGGCGCGGCGTTCGGCGTCAGATCGCTCATAGGGTGTGCAGGTAGGCAAGCAGGTCTGCAAGCTGCGTGTCGGTCATCTGCGTGGCGGGCATGGTGCCGTGGCCATGCAGGATGGTGGCGGTCATACGCTCGTCCGTAGGGGGCGCGCCGGAGGGCATGGAGGGCAGCTTGGTAAGCGCCTGCAGGCCGGGGCCGTGGAGACCCGCCGTGGTGGTGGGGTAATGGCAACGTGCGCAGTCCTGCTGAAAGACCTGCGCTCCGCGCGCCTCCTGCGGGGTCCACTGGGACGACGGCTTGGATGGCGGCAGCTTGCGGCAACCGGCCGCGCCGAGGGCGAGGCCCGCCACACAGGAAAGGACGGCAACAGAAGCAGAAAGAAGTCGCATACGCATTCGTTTCCTGATGATACAGCGTGGGAATGGAGGAATGCGCCATGCGGCTGGCGAGACTACTTCCACGGCTTCAGCCGGGGCCACAGTTCCTGGAGGCTGGGGCTGAGTCCGACGCAGTGGTAGATGGGATAATCCTCGTCCGGGCGCGCGTAGGGGTCGCTGGGGCGGGCAACCAGCGTGAGGGACTTGCAACTGCGAAGGTATTTTTCGGGTGAGTCCTCATCCATGAGGATGATGCTCTCGCCGGTGTACTGGCGCGGACCCCATATCCAGTAATTGTTGGCGCCGCTGATTGCCTTGGGCAGGCCGTACTTCGGCCCGAACAGGTCCACGGCGCCGGCTTCGCCGTAGTTGGGCGCTCCGATTGCCGTGACCTTCTGCACGGCGGGCGGCAGAGAGTGATAGTAGTCCGCGACGAGCTTGACGCGCTGCTCCCAGCCCATCATGTCGGCGTAGATCTGCGGTAGCTTGCTCTGCGGTTGATTTTCAAATTTCGGCTGCTGAATTCCGAGCTTTTGCGTGTAGGCGATGTAGTTCGGGATGGAGAGGACCGGAATGATGGTGGGCGCAATCAAGGCGCCCACAACAAACATGAGAACGGCGTAGGCGGAGCGCGTCCAGCGCAGGCCGCGACTGTGGGTCCAGCGCTCAAAGAGTACGGCGCCGGCGGCAAACATCACGGGATAGGCCGGAGCGACGTAATAGAACTTGCCCTTGAGAACGAGCATGAGGCCGAGCACGCTGGCAAAGCCCCAGCCCAGCACCGCATAGCGCCTGCCCTGCTGTGAGATGAAAAACCATGCTCCCAGAATGACCAGCAACGCTGGGATAAACCCGATCATCTGCGCCTGCTGGCCGAGATAGGGTAGCGGCGCCAGCATCACGTCGCGGCCATGCGTGCGCACGGAATGAACAAGCTGAATAAACGGGAAGTTCCAATGCAACTGCCACAGGAAATTGGGCAGTGCGATGACGGTGGCAAGGACAATACCGGCCCAGAACCAAGGCCTCGCCAGACTACGGCGCAGCGGCGACAGGAGCACGCCTGCAAGCAGGCCCAGCACAAGAAAGAGCACGCCGTACTTGTTGAGCAGGGTGATGCAGACCAGCAGGCCGATGCGGAGCCAGATCTTCTCGTTGCCGGTCTGCACCAGTTCCGCCAGGCACCACGCAATCAGCGTCCAGAGCAGCGGGTCAAAGGCGTTCATGGTGAACAGATGGCTGAGCCCTAGGTTGATGGGAGCGACCAGCACGGCCAGCGCCGCAAGAAACATAGCCCATCGTCCGCCGCCGAGCTTGCGGGCCAGCAGGGCAGTGAGAAAGATAGCACCCACGTCTGCCAGCATGGGCAGCAGGCGCAGGGCGTAAAGCGAGACGCCGATTGTGTGTTGCAGCAGCCAGGCGATCCAGGCAATGAGCGGCGGCTGATCCATGTATCCCCAGGCGGGATGCTCGCCGCATGCGAGGTAGTACATCTCGTCGCGGAAGTAGCCGTAGTTCGGAGCCGCCACCAGGTAAAATGCCACGCGAAGAAGCGCCAGACACGTAATCGGGAACATGGCGCTACGGAACCATTGCGCGGGCGGCGAGGCAGGCGAATCAGAAGTCAAAAATATGCTCCCCTGCTGAATTCAGTAAGGATACGCGCCGGGACAGCATCAGGTTCCACTCGACGCGAGCGTCATTTGCGAGGCCACTGCCTGCCAGCGGCCTCTTCGCTTAATGAACACATCTGTCCAGGTGTAATGGCCGCTTGTAGTCTTCCCTGCAGCCGTGCTGGTTTCGTCGTCACTGCCCATTACAAATGCCATGGAACCCACAACCAGTACCTTCATCTCGCCGTAGGTCATGGTGTTGATGGTGTCGCTTCCGGAGGAAAGTGTGGCCAGAGCCTGCGCTTTGTCTCTTGTGCCCCAAGGATATTGCCCTCGCCGTCGTCGGCCAGAATCCGGTCTAACTCAGCTACGTTCTTCCTCAGAAATGCATCGCCCCACTCATGCTCGATTTGCCGCAGCACTTCCTTGTCGTTCTGTTGGGGATTTCCGTTTACCTGGCCACGAATGGCTCCTGCCAGCGAAACCGCAAAGAACGCGACGATTAAGAATTTCATCTGCTTTCTCCGTAGAATTCCCCGTGAGTCCCAGTGCGTCACCGATTTGTATTTGTGGCGCATACAATGTCTCGCAAGCGGCAAAGATCTCGACACGCGAGCGCTCACTCCGATGCGGCAATGGCTTCGCAGATGCGGTCGATGGCCTGCTCTTCTGCCTGGCTGCCGGGGCGATGGCCGTTGACGAGAATGGAGAAGGCGATGCTCTTGCCGCTGGCAGCGGTGAGGTAGCCGGAGAGTGTGTTGGTCTCATCGAGCGATCCCGTCTTGGCCCACATGCGGCCCTTGAGCGGCGACTTTGCGAAGCGGTGAGTGAGGGTGCCATCCACGCCCGCGACGGGCAGGGTGTCGCGCCACTGCGCACCCCAGGGCTGACGCGCTGCATAGACGAGAAGCTGCGTGTAGGCACGAGGGGTGATGCGGTCATCCATGCTCATGCCGGAACCGTCGTAGAAGAAGAAGTCGTCGTCCTTGACGCCCGCGTCCACGAGAAACTGGCGCACGACGCGGGTGCCTTCGGCGAGACTGCCATCCTGCCCGCAGATCCTGCCGAGCAGGCGCAGGAGCAGCTCAGCGTGGAGGTTCTGGCTGACCTTGTTGGTGACCTTGATGTCCTGCGCGACCGGAATGGAGACGTGACGCGCCAGCACGCGGCGGTTGTTGAGTGGGGCCTCGATGAGGCTGAGCGTGGAACGCTGGAGTTGCAGCGGCTTGGCGCGCTCGGCGGCAAAGTCGCCGGTATCCGTGGGCAATCGGTGTGCGGAGGTGGTGGAGCCGGTGACGGTGATGCCACGGTGCAGCAACGCCTGCGCAAAGACCGCAGCGGTAAACTCTGCGGGGTCCTCGACGGCGAGGTTGGCGTGAAAACCGTCTGCCGGGGCAGTGCCCCAGACACGGACAAGTAAACTGCCGGGCATGCGCTGCACGCCGGGGTGCGCGGCTTCGCCCTTGGCAGCAAAGGTCATTGTGTTGTCGAGAGTGAAGTAGTCGATTTTGGGCTGCCACGTAGCTGCCACGCCGCCGGGGGCGGACTCATCAGGGAGGATGCTGAGGCCGATGGTGTTGTCGTTGAAGGTAAGCGCGGAAATGGGCGCACCGTAGCTCCACTGCAGGTCGTCCCATGCCCAGCTTGTGCCGTAGGGCTCGTGGAGAAAGTAGCCGTCGTCGCCTACGATGTTGCCGTCAACCTTGCGGATACCTTCCTGCAGGACCTCTTGTGCGAGGAGATCGAGTGTGGCCATGGGATCAGGTTTGGGCCTGGCTTCGGTCGCTGCCGGTGTTGCTGAGGGTTCAACGTAGGGATACTGCCGCGAGCTCATGGTGGGATCGCCGACACCGAGCAGGATGAGGTTGCCGTGGAGAACGCCGGCAGCGTCAATGTCGCCGTCGGCAACGACAACGGTGCTCCAGGTGAGCGTATCGACGGGCAGTAGCGCGTAGGCAGCGGCGGTGGTGGCGAGTTTGGCGTTGGAGGCCGGTGTGAAGAGACGGCCTTCGTTGAGGGTATAGAGCGGCGTGCCGTCGAGTGCGACGACGCTGATGCCGAACATGGAATGGCTAAGCGCGGGCGCAGCCAGGATGGCATTGATGCGGTCAGCGAGTAGCCCCTTGGCGGGCGCGGCGGGAACAGTGCGGCGCGGAGCCGAACGCCGGGTCTGGGCCGGAAGTCCAACAGAGCAAAGCAAAATGCCGGCTAGCAGAAGGGCCTGGAATCGCTGCAAATTTGCCATGCCCGGAGTTTAGCAGGGGACGAGAGCGATGGCGGGACGGTGTTGCGGCACTTTGGCGCGGTAGGCTGAATGCAGGATTTGCGGATGACGAAGACTGCACGCACAATTTGCCCTTGGCAGCTGCGCAAGCACACGTTGGAACTGGGACGGCGCACGCTGGTGATGGGCGTGGTGAACGTGACGCCGGACTCGTTCAGCGACGGCGGTCTTTTTATTGACCCTGAAGATGCCGTGGCCCATGGGCTTCAATTGCTCGACGAAGGCGCCGACCTGCTGGACCTGGGAGCGGAGAGCACGCGGCCGGGCTCGCGGGCGGGCGGGGCGGCGGGCACGGCGGCGGCTCCGGCGGTGAGCGCCGACGAAGAGCAGGCGCGGCTGCTGCCGGTGCTGGAGGGGATTCTGAAGGCGCGGCCCGAGGCGGTTGTTTCCGTGGACACGTACAAGGCGGCGACGACGCGGGCGGCTCTGGCGGCGGGCGCGGAGATCATCAACGATGTGAGCGGCTTTTGCTGGGATTCCGGCCTGGCGCCGGTGTGCGCGGAATTTGGCTGCGGCGTGGTGCTGATGCACACGCGCGGGCGGCCCGAGGAATGGCGCGCGCAGGCGCAACTTGAACCGGATGAGCTGCTTGCCGAAGTGCGGGCAGGGCTCGCAGCCAGCCTGAGCACAGCAGCCGCGGAAGGAGTTGCCGCAGAAGCCATTGTGCTGGACCCCGGCTATGGATTCGGCAAGCGCTTCGACGAGAACTATGCCCTGCTGGCTCGGCAGGCGGAGCTGCTGGCGCTGGGAAGGCCGCTGCTGGCGGGGCTGTCGCGTAAGTCGTTTCTGGGCAGGACGCTGGCTCCGCTGCATGGCGGGGAGGACGCACCCGTGGAGGCGCGGGAGACTGCGAGCGTGGCGGCTCTGGTGGCGGCGATTCTTGAGGGGGCTTCGATTGTGCGCGTGCACAAAGTACGGGCGGCGGTGGAGGCGGCGCGGATTGCCGACGCCTTGTTGGCTGCGCAGTAGGTTAGATCAGGCGAGGAACCAGTCCCACTGCTGCTGCGTGAGCGGAACGACCGACAGCCTGCCGATGGTGATGAGCGGTGACTTGGCGAAGAGCGGCTCGGCCTTAATGGCGGCCAGCGTTTTGGGCTGCTTGAGCCGCTTGCCGACCTTGACGCGCACGATGGGGACTTTGGGGTCGCTGGGGTCCACGCTGAGGACCGTGCCGGTGCCCACGGCGGTGCGCTCGTCGCCGGTGTGGTAGAAGATCCACTTTGTTCCGGCCTTCATCTCGCGCAAATACTTGACGGCGGTGGGGTTGGTGACGCCATCCCAGATGGTTTCCCGGTCGCGGAGGAAGCCGTCGAAGGAGTAGACGTCGGGCTCGGTCTTAAAGAGGAAGCAGGCCATCGATGGACAGAATACATGAGGGGCCGGGCGGGGCGCGGGAGACGGTAAGAGTGCAGTCTCCGGTTAGCCGGTTAACCGCCCGGTACTAATCTCTTCTTTTCAATCCAGCTTCTTTCCGGTGTAAAGCGTGATGCACCAAGCAATGACTGCCCAGATGCCCGGCGATGCCGTCATGACTAGCGAAAATATGAGTCCGGCGCTATAGAGGTGAGTTCGTGGGCGACCACGATAGAGCCATGTATCAACAATCCAGCCAAGTGAATAACACAGGTTCGCAAACAGGCCGTAGATGATCGGTCCGATGATCATCATGATTGGCTCCTCGAAATCGACACCAGGCTTTACGGCGAGAGAGCCAACACAGAGAACGAGAAACCATGTGACAATTCCAACTGCGCCGACCATCAAGTTGTATCGCAGCCGACGAGCTTCCCACCATTTGACCAAATCGCGGCGGCTGTACGGTAAGGAAGGGATGCTGGCGGTGTCCGAAGCCATGCTGCAAGTATGCAATTTGTGCCGATAACAATCTAGCCCGCTGATCTGGGGGATTCTTGGCGTACCGTCGTCTATCCGGAAACTGCGTCCTGACGCAGGAGTCTGGTTTGGCTGCTTACAAGCCCGCTGCAATCAAATCCATATGATTCGTTTTTCAACCGCCAGGGAGTCGCACGGTGAGGCGCTGATCTTTGCGCAGCAGCGTGCGACGTGAAGCGGCGGTCACTTGACATACCTCAAGAAATGTCATACGTTGTATGTACTGGAGGCGATTCATGCCCGCTGCTGGAGAGAAGACCAGAACCGAACGGCTGAATGTGCGCGTCACTTCGGATCAGGCGCGCCTCATCCGCCGGGCAGCCACAGCAACGAAGGCCAATCTGTCCAGCTTTCTAGTGGAGAGCGCGTGCCTCCGCGCCGAGGAAGCTCTGGCTTCCCAGCAGTATTTTGTTTATACCGCGAAGCAGTGGGATGCATTCACCGCGGCCCTGGATCGTCCCGCGCAGGACAAGCCGCGGCTGAGAAGGTTGCTCAGCAAACCGAGCAACCTGGAACAGCAGTAGGATGGCCCCACTCTCGCAGGTCGAGCCATTGAGCAGAACCCATGATCTGACTTCCTTCGATTGTGGCACGCATGAGTCTCTGAATCTGTGGCTGAGAAAATTTGCCCTTCAGAACCAGGCGAACGACAGCGCCCGGACCTATGTCGTCCATCGTGGGAATGTCGTGGTGGGCTACTACTCCATCTCTGCGGGCAGCATCACCCGAGAAAGCGCAACGCCGCGATCCGCGCAGGGGCTGGCACGGCATCCCGTACCGATTGCTCTGCTCGGGAGACTGGCGGTGCACCGGGAGGTGCAAGGGATCGGCCTGGGGGCGGCGCTGCTCAAGGATGCGCTACTCCGGATTGAGCGCGCTGCGGATATCCTCGGAATTCGAGCGGTTCTGGTGCACGCCATCGACCGGGAGGCAAGGGCATTTTATGAGAGGTTCGACTTCGAACCCTGTCCAGACGACGAACTGCATCTGATGCTGCTGATGAAAGATCTTCGCCGGGCACTGAGTCCGGCTCGATGAGCGAATGGCGTCGCTCCTTCCATCCGTAGCCGTTCAGGAGAAGAGCGGCGAATCGAACCTGCCATGCCGCGGGAGACTGGTTTGGCTGCGTCCAAGACCGTTACAATCAAATCAATATGATTCGTTTTTCAACCGCCGGGGAGTCGCACGGAGAGGCACTGATCGCGCTGGTCCAGGGACTGCCGGCGGGCGTGCCTGTTGACCTTGATTTTGTGAACCGCGAGCTGTGGCGCCGCCAGCAGGGCTATGGGCGCGGCGGCCGCATGAAGATTGAGACCGACAAGGCGCACGTGCTGAGCGGCGTGCGGCACGGCAAGACGATTGGCGCGCCGGTTGCGATTGAGATCATCAACCGCGACTGGAAGAACTGGGAAGAGAAACTGCCGGTGGAGACGGGCGACCCCGCGAAGCACCAGGCGGTGGCTTCTCCGCGGCCGGGCCATGCGGACCTGGCGGGCGCACTGAAGTACAACTTCCCTGACGCGCGGTACGTGCTGGAGCGGGCGTCGGCGCGAGAGTCCACCTCGCGCGTGGCGGCGGGAGCTTTTGCCAAGCTGATGCTGCGGGAGCTGGGCATCGAGATTGCGAGCCACGTGATCCGCGTGGGACGCGTGGAGTTGGAGCGCGCCGCAACGTGGGACGAGATTACGGCGGTTTGCGCCAAGGACGAAGTGATGCTGAGCTGCGTGGACCCGGCCACCGAAGCGCGGATGAAGGAAGAGGTGGAACACGCCTCACGCACGGGCGACACGGTGGGCGGCGTCTTTGAGGTGGTGGCGCATGGGGTTCCGGCGGGGCTGGGCACGTATGCCAACTGGGACGAGCGGCTGGACGGGCTGCTGGCCTGGAGCGCAATGAGCCTGCAGGCGGTGAAGGCCGTGGAGATTGGCCGGGGCGTGGTGGCGGCGGAGTCCTTTGGCTCGGCGGTGCATGATGCGATCCACTACGCGAGCGAGGAGACGGGCAGGCCGACGCGCTTTACCCGCGAGCGGAACAATGCGGGCGGGATCGAGGGCGGCATCTCCAACGGCGAGGACATCGTGGTGCGCGGCTATCTGAAGCCTATCTCCACGCTGCGGCGGCCGCTGGAGAGCGTACGCTTTGACACGCGCGAGGCGACGAGCGCAAGTTATGAGCGCAGTGACATTTGCGTGGTGCCTGCGGCAGGTGTGGCAGCAGAGGCCATGGTGGCGCTGACGATTGCCAACCTGGCACAGCAGAAATTTGGCGGCGACTCCGCGCTGGAAATGAAACGAAACTTCCAAGGCTACATCGAACAGATACGGAGCTATTAAGAAGAACGCGATGATTTTGACGATTGTGAAGTATCCGGAACCGGTATTGCAGCAGCCGGGCGAGCCGATTACCGAGTTCAACGAGGACCTGCGCAGGCTGGTAGCAGACCTTTTTGAGACCACATACGCCTCACAGGGTATCGGGCTGGCGGCGCCGCAGGTGGGGATATCAAAGCGTGTGACGGTGATTGACCTGAGCATGGGCAAAGACCCGGCGCAGAAGCTGGTGCTCGTCAATCCTGAGATTATTCTCCGCGAAGGGCGGCAGTACGAAGAGGAAGGTTGCCTCAGCTTCCCGGAGATTCGCGACAAGGTGCCACGCGCGGCGAAGGTGCGCGTACGCGCACAGGACGCGACGGGCAAGTGGTTTGAGGTGGATGGCGAAGAACTGCTATCACGCGCCTTGCAGCATGAGATTGACCACCTCGACGGCATGCTGTTCATCTTCCGCATGAGCGCGCTGAAGCGTGACATGGCACTGCGGCGCATCCGCAAGCTGCAGCGCGAAGGCAGATGGTAAGGCAGTGAAGCTCGTCTTCTGCGGCACGCCACGTTTTGCTGTGCCCACGCTTGCAGCGCTGATCGCAGCGGGGCATGAGATTGCACTGGTGGTGACGCAGCCCGACCGCCCGGTGGGCCGCGCGCAGGAGATGGTGGCGCCGCCGGTGAAGCAGACGGCGCTGGCCGCAGGGCTGGCAGTGACGCAGCCGGAGAAAATCCGGAACAGCATGGAGTTTCGCGCACAGCTAGAGCGGATTGCTCCGGATGCGATTGTGGTAGTGGCTTACGGACGCATAATTCCGCCATGGATGCTGGCGCTGCCGCGGCTGGGCTGCATCAATCTGCATGCCTCCTTGCTGCCGAAGTATCGCGGGGCTGCGCCGATCCAGTGGGCAATGGCGATGGGCGAAGCCGTCACAGGCAACACGACGATGCTGCTGGAGGAGGGCCTGGACACAGGGCCGATTCTGCTGCAACAGGAGATGCCGATCGCACCGGAGCAGACGGCGGTGGACCTGTTCGATGTGCTTGCAAAGGCTGGCGCGCCGCTGATGGTGGAGACGCTGGCAGGGCTGGAGCACGGCACGATTACACCCAAGCCGCAGGACCACGCACGGGCCACGCTGGCGCCGTTGCTCACCCGTGACGACGGGCACATGGACTTTGCCGCGCGCACGGCGACAGAGCTGAAGAATCGCTGGCGAGGCTTTCAGCCCTGGCCGGGAGCGTATGCGATGCTGCATGGCAAGAAGTTGATCGCGCATGGCATGGACGCGGCCGAAGCGGGTGGACTAGCTGCCGAACCGGGCACGGTGCACATCGAAAATCATCGCCTGCTGGTGGCCTGTGCGCGGAATACATGGCTGGAACTGACGGACGTGCAATTGGAGGGCAAGAAACGCATGACGGCGGCGGAATTTCTGCGCGGCTCTCAGCTAATGCCCGGCACGCGGCTGGGGTAAGCACCATGGCTGCAGTGTCTCCTGCGCGCAAAGCAGCCTTCAACGTACTGGTGGCAGTGGAGCGCGGGCAATCGCATGCCGATGATCTGTTGCGCGGCAAGGGCGTATCTGTGCTGGCAGTGGCGGATCGCAACCTGACGACAACACTTGTACTGGGCGTGCTGCGGTGGCAACTTCGTCTGGATGCGACGCTACAGGCGCTCCTGGCGCGGCCGAATGCAAGGCTGGATGCCGAGGTGCGGATTGCGCTGCGCCTGGGCGCATTTCAGCTGCTGCATCTGGATCGCATCCCCGCACGGGCCGCGATTGACGAGAGCGTGGAACTGACCAAGCAGGCTGGACATCGCTTTGCCGCAGGCATGGTGAACGCGGTGCTGCGCAAGCTGGCGGTGCATGCAGCACGTTTCTCTACGATGTCTGCAGATGAGCAAATTGCAGCTGCCGTGGCGGCGCATCCCGCGTGGATGGTGGAGCGGTGGACGCGCTTCTACGGCGCGGAGGCCGCGCGAGCCATCTGCCTGCATGGGCAGTGCCCGCCAACTCTGTCGGTGCGCGTGACGGACGCACACACGGAAGCTTCGCTAGCCAAAGACGGCGTGACGCTGGAGAAAGGCAAACTGCTGACTGCGGCGCACACGGTGACGGCGGGGGACATGACGGCGACGGCTGCATTGCGCGAGGGACGTGCGCGTGTGCACGATGAAGGTTCGCAGCTTGTGGCGGAGATAGCTGCCGCCGTGGCGCCACAGGCGCGCGAGATACTGGACTGCTGTGCAGCGCCGGGAGGCAAGACGCTGATTCTGGCGGAGCGGTGTGCAGAGGCCCACCTCACCGCGTGTGAAGCAAGCCCACAGCGGCTGGAACAACTGCGCACGCGGCTGGCACCGCTGGGCAGGCGCGTGGAATGCAGGCTGGCCGATGCGGCAGTGCCTGCGGCAGAGGGCGTGTATGACCTGGTGCTGGCCGATGTACCATGCAGCGGCACAGGCACGCTGGGACGCAATCCAGAGATTCGTCATCGGCTGCGCGTGGAGGACTTGCCACGCCAGGCAGGACGGCAGCGGGCCATTCTGGAATCTGCGTTGCGCGCGGTGCGGACCGGAGGACGGGTGGTTTACTCCACCTGCTCGCTGGAGCCGGAGGAGAATGAAGATGTGGTGGCAACAACGCTCGCATGGATCCCGAATGCGCGCATAGTTGCAGCAGCGGCGTGCATTGCAGCGCTGCTGCGTCAAGGCGTGCTTGCGGAGAACGGCGCGGAGCGATTGCAAGGATGCGTAACGCCGGAGGGTTTTCTGCGGCTGCTGCCCGGCACGCTGCACACCGACGGGTTCTTCATCGCCGTAGTAGAAAAGTCAGCCTGAATTCAGCCAGCTATTCGTCTGCGAGACGCAGCGCCGCGTAGTCCTTGCCGAGGAAATTGCAGAGCGCTTCGATGGCAAGTTCATGGTCTGCGCGTTGCGGCAGGCCGGAGACAGTGACGCTGCCAATGACGCCCGCGCCCTGCACGGAGATGGGGAAACAGCCGCCATGCGTGGCGTAATCTGCGATCGGCAGGCCCTGCGACTCAACCATAGTTTGGCCTTTTGCCTTCTCGTGCAGGCCGACAGCGTAGGAGCTGCGATGGAAGCGGGCGACGACGTTGCACTTGCGGCGGACCCATTCCACGTTATCGGGCGTGGTGCCGGCCAGCGCAGCATAGAAGAGCAGCTGGCCGAAGCGGCGCACGTCAATGACCACGGCCAGTCCGCGTTCAACTGCCATGGAGCGTAGGCGCGATCCAAGCTGCCATGCGGTGTCCTCGCTGAAATGCGGGAATACGAGTTCGCGCTCCTGCAAGGCGATGCGCTCGATATCTTCACTCAGTCCCATGCGGTTCCATCCTTTCCTGCCACAGCTATGCTAACCTTTTGCGTTCTCTTCGAGCGTGAGCGGGGCCTGCGGAATGATGCCGAGGCGCTCGTAGACGGGGCGCATCTCTCTTCGGATGGCAGGGAGTTGTGACCAGAACCACGCCGCGCCCGCGAAGCAGGCAACACCGCTGACGATGACGGTGTGTGGCGCGCCGATGGCGTTGGCCATGGCCCCGGCAAGCAGACTGCCAAAGGGCGCCATGCCCACGAATGCCATGGTGTAGTAGCTCATGACACGTCCGCGCATTTTTTCTTCCACGAGCGTTTGCACAATGGTGTTGCTGGAGGTAAGGCCCTGCATCATGCCGAAACCCGTGATCAGCATCATGGGCATAGAGAACCAGAACCAGCGCGAGAGACCGAAGGCGATGAGTCCCACGCCAAAAGCAACGGCGGAGACGGGGATCATCCTGGTAAGGCCGCGCACGGAGCGGCGCGCCACCAGTGAGAGCGCGGAGGCAAGCGAGCCCACGCCGACGGCGGCCATGAGAAAGCCCAGCGTATGCGGTCCGCCGTGCAGCACCTGCGCGGCAAAGATGGGCATGAGCACCATGAAGGGCCAGCCCATGAGGCTAAGCAGGGCAAACAGAAGCAGGATGTTGCGGATAGGCAGGAAACCAGCGACGTACGTCCACCCCTCGCGCATCTGGACGAACATGGTAGCGCGCTCATGCTCAGCTTCACCGGATGGCACGCGCATCATCAGCAGAGAGATGATAACTGCAATGAAGCTGACGCCATCGACGAAAAAGCACCAGCCCTCACTGGTGGCCGCAATCAGGAGGCCCGCAAGCGCAGGGCCGACGAGCCGCGCCATATTGACCATGGAGGAGTTGATAGCAATGGCGTTGGAGAGGTCGGTGCGGTCCTCGACCATCTTGACCATGAAGGACTGGCGGCCGGGCATGTCAAATGCGTTGATGACACCCTGAAAGGCGCTGAGGACCAGCACCTGAGTGATGGTGATGCGATGCGTCAGGGTGAGACCCGCGAGGACGAGCGACTGGATCATGGCGAGAGCCTGCGTCCACAGCAGCACCTTGCGCCGGTCGATGCGGTCCACCACAACACCTGCCAGGGGAGCGAGCAGAAAGGTGGGAATCTGCCCAGCAAAGCCCACCGTGCCCAGCAGCCAAGCCGAGCCAGTAAGGCGATACACAAGCCACGATGTCGCGACGCGTGTCATCCATGTGCCGATGAGGGAGATGCTCTGGCCGCCGAAGAAGAGCCGGAAGTTGCGATGACGCAGGGCACGCCAGGCATGCGAGAAGTCTCGCGCGCCGGTATGTGTCTGCGAATGGGATACATTGCTCGTTTGGCTCATGCGCTCTCTGTTGGATGCGACAAAAGCTGCGAATGAAGCGGCGATTACTTGGCGACTGTGAGTTTGATGTCTTGCGTGGTGTCAACCCGGGCACCGGCGATGGGATCCTGGGTGACCACGGAGCCGGGGGAAACAGGCGGATTGGCAGGTGCATTGCCATCACCTGCGGAGGGCGGCGGCACATCCACGAAAACCGGCGTGGAAAATGTGAGACCCACTTTGGCAAGGAGTGCCTGCGCCGCGACGATGGGCATACCGACGAGGTTGGGCATCACGAAGCCATCCGGCGTTTCATCCTCTGGCACGGCGACTAGCAGGTTGACGCTGGGCTGCTCAATACCTTGCGCGTGGGCAGGCGGATTCTGCGCAATCACCGTGCCCTCGGGCGCGCCGGCGAAGGGCAGACGCGCGATAATGCCAACCTCAAGCCCCACGCGGCGCAGGCGCAGTGCGGCCAGGCGCCCATTGCTGCCCACTGTGTCAGGTACATCCACTTTTTGCGGACCCAGGCTCTCCGCCACGCGGACGCGCCATTCGCGCCGAACTACTGTACCGGGGTCAGGCGACTGCGAAAGGATGTGTCCCGCTGCCACTTCAGCGGAGTAGTAGCGATTGTCCACGTCGAGATTGAGCCCCATGCCCGCGGCCTGGCTGCGTGCGGCGGCAACGGTGAGACCCTTCAGGTCAGGCACCTGCACCTCAGCGCCGTGGATGGCAAAGTGCATGGTGGCGATGGCAGAGAGCATGGCCACGGCAACGAGCAGCAAAACCAGCGAAAGGCCACGGAAGAAATAGATGAAGGGATGCTTCTTCATGGTTCCGGCTCACCATCAGGGTAGACGATCTCGTAGTCGATGGTGGCCGCCTTCTCCAGCATTTTGGAAACGGAGCAGTACTTGTTCTTAGAGAGTGCAACTGCGTCTTCCACGGCTTTGCGGCTGAGCGTGCCGCGCACCGCGTAGGTTAGCTTGATGTGCGTGAAGATGCGCGGATAGGTTTCAGCCCTCTCGGCGCTTGCAGTAACGCATAGGCCAGTAAGGTTCTGGCGCTTCTTCCTGAGGATGCTTACGACATCCACCGATGTACAGCTGCATAACGCCATAAGCACGGCTTCCACGGGACTGGGGCCGTGCGCGTGTTCCGCGTCCGCATCGAAGATGATGGTGTTGCCGCTTTCGGTTTTCCCTTCGAAGACTTCATCGTGCTTCCAATCGCTGTGGACGATCATCAGCTTCTCCTGTGAACTATCGCGTATTGTCAGTGACTGGCTCGGGATGAATGGTGACGCGATATATGTCTGGAAATTCCAGCTTGAAGCGGTCTTCGAGCTCTGTGATCACCTCGTGCACACGCTGCATGGGCAAGTCATCAGGAAGGGTGCAGTGGCAGGAGAGAAATACGTGCTCTCCGGCGCGGCCGACGATGATCTCATGAATTTCAGAGATTTCCGGAAACCCGCTTGCCGTTGCGCGCAAGACCCGCTCAATTCTCCGGTTCTCCTCCAGCAGGCCCTCAGGCTGCTCAATGGTGGCGGGTTCGCTCTCAATGTGCGTCAGCACAGAGTCAACCTCCGGGGTCTCGCGCAGGATCTCCTGCTCCAGCGCGCTCACAAAGCTGTGCGCTTCCAGCAGGGACATTTTCTCATCCAGTTCCACATGCTGCTCCACGCGCAGCTTGCCGTGCAACGACTGCACGCTGAGTTCGTGCACGCTAACGTTGTTGCGCGCGGCGACGGCACGGACGTGGTCAAAGATGCTTTCGGCCCGCGTCTGGCGCGGGACGGTGTGGATGACAACATCGGCCTTGGGCAGTGTGCGATGCACGGCTTCGGTGGCGGCACGCACCAGCTCGCCGGTGTGCTCAAAGGTGTGGCGGCTGGACATGGCGAGCGCGAGATCCACAAAATATGAGGGGCCGGAGCGGCGTACACGCGCCTGTTCCACGCTCAGGACGCCCGGCACCTGCTCCACTTCACGTACAACGCGCCGTGTGGTTTCAGCAGGAATCTGATCCATAAGGACGCCGATGGTGTCACTAGTGATGTGCGCTGTGATGCGCAGAATCATGATGGAAACGATGATGGCGGCAACGGGATCAGCGTGGCGCAGCCAGCTGATGTCATACGTGATGCCAACCCAACTGGCGCCCAGCCCAATGAGAACGGCCACAGTGGACCAGATGTCCGAAGCAAAATGAAAGGCATCTGTCTGCAGCGCGGGTGATCCGGTGCGGCGCGCGACCTCACCCAACTCGCGCGAACGCCAGAAGTCCACGGCGATGGACGTGAGCAAAACGAGGACCGGCCATACGGAGTGGCGCAGCTCCACATCATGGTGCACCATGCGGGAGATAGCCTCCCAGATGATCCATGCGCAGGAGGCGACCATGAGCAGGATTTCGCCGAAAGCGGAGAGGTTTTCCACCTTGCCGTGGCCGTAGGTGTGGTCCTCATCTGCGGGCTTGTCAGAGACATTGACAGAAAAGAAGGTGAACATCGCCCCGGCCAGGTCGAGGCCTGAGTGGGCTGCATCTGACAACACGCCCAGCGAGCCCGAGAGGATGCCCGTAACCAGCTTGAGCAGCGTCATGGCCGAAGCCGCGAGCATGGAATGCCGGGCCGCGCGCCTTTTCTCAGCGGAGTGCTCGGCCAGGCCTGCGACGCGCGGGCTGAAGGAGGAGGTCATTTGCACCTATAAGGCTACAGGGCACGTGTGGCCGTGTACAACCCTGCGATGCCAAAGGTGTAGGGCTGCCAGTTACACTCTGCGTATCCCGCAGATTGCATGAGCACCAGCATCTGTTGCGGCGGCGGAAAGCTGCCGACGGAGGCGGGCAGATAGCTGTAGGGGCCATCAGCTCCGCAGATGATGCGGCCGATAGCGGGGAGCACGCGGCGGAAATATACGGCATAAGCCTTGCCGATGAGGCCGCCGGGCTCGCTGAAGTCGAGGATGCCCAGCCGGCCGCCTGGCTTGAGCACACGGTGGAACTCGCGCAGGCCCGCTTCGTAGTTGGCGAGATTGCGAAAGCCGAAGGCAGTGACGATGAGATCGAGCGAGGCGGACCGAAGCGGCAGGTGGAGCGCGTCGGCTTCAAGCGCAATGGCGCCGCGGCCAGTGAACTTGCGCGCGCCGCGGCTGAGCATGGCACGGGCAAAATCCGCGGCGAGGATGGGCCGCGCATCGGCGGGTCGATGCATGAGGAGCGCCATGGTCATGTCGCCGGTACCGCAGCAGATGTCGAGGATGGCGGCATCGGGCTTGTGCAGAACGGCACGGAAGCGGCGTGCCGTGCGCCACCACCAGTAGCGATCGACATTGGCGGAGAGCACGTGATTGAGCAAATCGTAGCGCGGTGCAATGGAGTTGAACATCCGCTGCACGGATTGCGCCGCGCTGGCTTCGTCTGCGGCTCCGATGGGTTTGGCTCCGGTGGCTGGCATGGGCTTTCCTGCTGGCATGGGTGGCGGTTCAGGCGTGCATTTGTTTTGCGCGCGCAATCATGTAGTTGGCTGCGGCCTCAAGCTCCGCCACGGTCACGTCTTCCACCACGCCCGCGTCGCCGATGCCGATGGGCAGCACGAAGCGGCGTACGCCGCCGATGTTCTTCTTGTCTGCTCCCGTAGCTGCCACAAGCTTTGCAGTGCGCACCTTGAGCGGCGGCAGCGGTCCGTAGAGATGAATCAAGTGCTCCAGCCGCTCGAACTGCGCGGCAGAGATGGTATTGCGCTGCCGGGCAAGGTAAAGCGCAGCAATCATGCCCCAACCGACAGCTTCACCGTGCAGCAGCGCCTTGTAGCGCGTAACCTGCTCAATGGCGTGGCCCAAGGTGTGGCCAAGGTTAAGAATCATGCGCAGGCCGTTCTCGCGCTCGTCGCGGTTGACAACGCCTGCCTTCATGCGAATGGATGCAGCGATGACTTTTTCGAGCGCCCTGGGGTCGCGGGCGAGGATCTCGCGCGCGTGTTCCT
>JAKAFB010000055.1 GCA_021818105.1 Acidobacteriota bacterium | reverse complement strand
CGGCAGGCGCGGGAGCAGGCGCATGCGCTGATGGCGGAGTGCGGCGGGCCGGCGCGGTGCGTGGCGGTGGAGCAGGAGTTGAGCACTCCAGCGGAGGGGCGGGCGCTGGTGGGCGCGGCGGTGAAGGCCTTTGGGCGTCTGGATGCGCTGGTGGTGAATCACGGCATCTGGCCAGCGGAGGACATGCCGATTGAACTGATGACCGAGGAGCAGTGGCGGCGCACGATGGGCGTGAACCTCGACTCGGTGTTCGGGCTGGTGCAGGCGGCTGTGGCGCAGATGGAGCTGCAGGGTCCGCCGCCGACGGGCGGGGACGGCAGCAAGGGACATATTGTGTTGATCAGCTCAACGGCGGGGCAGCGCGGCGAGGCGGGGCATGCGGACTATGCCGTGACGAAAGGTGCGCTGATCAGTCTGACAAAGAGCCTGTCGAGCGAGCTGGCTCCGCGAGGGATTCGGGTGAACTGCGTGGCTCCCGGATGGGTGGCGACGGAGATGAGCGCGGCGGCGGTGAGCGACCCGGAGCTGGGACCGCGGATTGCAGCGGGGATTCCGGTGGGGCGCGTGGGCACGGCGCGGGAGATTGCCGGGCCGGTGCTGTTCCTGTGTACGCCGCTGGCGGGGTTTATCAGCGGAGAAGTGGTGAACGTGAACGGTGGTGCGGTGCTGGTGGGTTGAGGATGCCTGAGGCGGTGGGGAGATCGTGGCATCCCACCCATGTCGCCCGCCTGTGGCGGACGCCATGAATGGGGCACCCAAGGTAGTGGGCTGAGGGGGCTTGAGGCAGTGGGGACATCGTGGCATCCCACCCATGTCGCCCGCCTGTGGCGGACGCCATGGATGGGGCACCCAAGGTAGTGGCTGAGGGGGGCTGGAGCTTGATGCGAAGAGTGTTGTGCGTGGCGCTGGCGGCGGCGATGCTGGCGATGCCGCAGGCGGTGCGTACGCAGACGGCGGACGAGGCTGCGGCACAGAACTCGAAGAAGGCACGCGCGGCGCTGGAGGCGATGGTGCAGGCGCTGGGCGGCACAATGTGGCTGAACCTGCGGAACGAGATGCGACATGGGCATATTGCCGCGTTCTTTCATGGGCAGCCGGACTTTGGAACGACGGAGTTCTGGCAGTTTCACGAGTGGCCGGACAAGGACCGGCTGGAGTTTACGAAGCACCGCGATGTGTTGCAGTTCTACGAGGGGCGCGAAGGCTGGGAGGTGACGTATCGCGGGAAGCAGGCGTTGCCGAAGGACCACCTGGATGAGTTTCTGCGGCGGCGGGACCACTCGATTGAGACGGCGGTGAAGGTGTGGATGAAGGATCCGAAGACGATCCTGATTTATGAGGGGCAGAAGCTGGTGGAGCGACATCTGGCGGACCAGGTGTCGCTGATATCGTCGCAGAACGAGGCGATCACGATTGCGATGGATGCGCAGACGCACTTGCCGCTGCTGCGGAGCTTTCAGTGGCGCGATCCGGTGTACAAGGACTTGAACACGGACACGGAGGAGTATGACAACTACCACATGGTGGATGGGCTACCCGCGCCGTACAGCATTACGCGGCTGAAGAACGGCGAGGCGGAGCGGCAGTACTACATTGACCATGTGGAGTATAACCGCGAGCTGCCGGTGGACTTCTGGGATGTGGACGCATGGGCGCGGAAGATTAAGAAGAAGAAGTGAGAGAGCTGCTGGCGGCGAGGTGGGCGCATCGGTACGGAAGACATCGGTGCTTGGGTATAATCCTGACGAGCGCGAAGGTATGCGCTGCATGCCGCATGGAGCCAGAGAATGACGTTTGACATCCAGGAGATCCTGGACCTCCTTCCACATCGCTACCCGTTTTTGCTGATCGACCGGATGGTGGAGTTTGAGCGCGGCAAGCGCGCGGTGGCGATCAAGAATGTGACCATGAATGAGCCGTTCTTCCAGGGGCACTTCCCGGGGCATCCGATTATGCCGGGCGTGCTGGTGGTGGAGGCGATGGCGCAGGCAGGCGCGGTGCTGATGCTGCACGAGCTTCCGGATCGGCACTCAAAGCTGGCGGTGTTTACGGGCATCGACAACGCGAAGTTTCGGCGGCAGGTGGTGCCGGGCGACCAGTTGCGGATTGAAGTAGATGTGCTGAGCTTTCGCACACGCGCGGGCCGCATGGCAGGCAAGGCGTTGATTGACGGTAAGGTGGCGTGCGAGGCGACGCTGACGTGCATGATTGTTCCGCGGACTGCGGAGACAGCGCCGGGCGAGGCAGCCGAGTGAGTGTGCATGCGAGCGCGGTGATTGCCGCGGGCGCGGTGGTGCCGGCGTCTTGCACTGTGGGTCCGTTTTGCACGATAGGGCCGGAGGTGGTGCTGGGCGAGGCGTGCGAGCTGGTGTCGCACGTGGTGCTGGACGGGCGCACGCGAATTGGCGCGCGGAACAAGTTCTATCCTTTCTGCTCAGTGGGCGTGGCGCCGCAGGATTTGAAATACAAGGGCGAGCCGACGGAGACGGAGATTGGCGACGACAATACGATACGCGAGTGCGTGACGATAAGCCGCGGCACGGAGAAGGGCGGCGGCGTGACGCGCATCGGCTCGAATAATTTGCTGATGGCGTATGTGCACATTGGGCATGACAGCCAAGTGGGGAGCCACTGCATATTGGCGAATGCGGCGACGCTGGCGGGGCATGTGGTGATTGAGGACTACGCGAGCGTGGGCGCGTTTTGCCCGGTGCACCAGTTCTGCACGGTGGGGCAGTATGCGTTTATTGGCGGCGGAACGATTGTGACGCAGGACGTACTGCCGTTTTCACTGACCTCGGCGCGGCGCGAGAACAAGGCGTTCGGCATCAACAAAATTGGACTGACGCGGCGCGGGTTTACGCCGGAGCGGCTGCAGACGCTGCAGAAGGCCTTCCGGCTGCTGCTGGCGGCGAAGCTGAACACGTCGCAGGCGCTTGAGAAGATTCGTGGGCTTGAGGGCGCGGATACGGCGATTCTGGCGGACTTCATCGAGCGCAGCCAGCGCGGGATTATCAAGTAGCCATGAAGCTGGGATTGATTGCGGGGAACGGGCGCTTTCCGTTTTTGCTGCTGGAGGCGGCGCGGGCGCAGGGGCTGGCCGTGGCGGTGGCGGCGATTCGCGAAGAGACGGACCCGGAAATAGATGAGCGCGCGGCGAAGGACGCGGGCATCACGGTGCATTGGCTTTCACTGGGCGAGCTGTCGCGGCTGATTGAGACGTTTCACAAGGAAGGCGTCTCAAAGGCCGTGATGGCGGGGCAGGTGAAGCACAAGCAGATTTTTTCGAGTATCCGGCCGGACTGGCGGCTGGCGAAGCTGCTCTTGAATCTGCGCACGCGCAACACTGACATGCTGCTGGGCGCGGTGGCGAAGGTGCTGGGCGATGAAGGGATTGAGCTGATCAGCTCTACTTCATTTCTGGAGCCGCTGCTGGCCGAGGAGGGCGTACTGACGGAGCGCGCGCCGGACGAGGAAGAGCGCAGGAACATCGAGTATGGGCTGGGTGTGGCGCGCGCGGTGGCTGGCTTCGACATTGGGCAGACGGTGGTGGTGGCGGCGCAGGCCTGCGTTGCGGTGGAAGCCATGGAGGGCACGGATGCGACGATTGAGCGCGCCGGGCAACTGATGGAGTCGCTGGAGGCCGAAGCGTCAACGCTTGAACGGCGGCTGACGGTGGTGAAGGTGGCCAAACCCAATCAGGACATGCGTTTTGACGTGCCTGTGATCGGCATGCGGACGGTGGAAACGATGATGCGCGCCAATGCCAGCTGCCTTTCAGTCGAGGCGGGGCGGACGCTGCTGTTTGACCGTGAAGCGCTGCTGAAGCGGGCGGCGGTTGCGGGGATTGCCATTGTTGCGGTGCCGCGCGGAAAATGATGGTGGGACATCCGTACTGAGTCTTGCCCCACGCATTCCCCGTCACACAATTGGAGGTTTCCCGTGAAAAAACCGATTCTTGCTGTACTGGCCGCGGCGGTGGCGCTTGCGGTATCGCTGGCGGTAGCCCATGCAGACAATCCAACGATGCCTGCGGTGGGGCAGTCCGCTCCTACATTTACCTTGCTTTCGCAGACAGGCCAGCCCGTGTCACTGAAGAGTTTTCGTGGGAAGTGGGTGGTCCTGTATTTCTACCCGAAGGATATGACGACGGGCTGCACGATTGAGGCACACAACTTTCAGCGCGATCTGAAGAAGTTTGAGGCCGAGAACGCGGTGATACTTGGCGTGAGCGTGGACACGGTGGACAGCCACAAGCAGTTCTGCACGAAGGATGGGCTGACGTTCCATCTTCTGGCGGACCCGGAGCACAAGGTGGTGGATGAGTATGGCTCGCTGGGCCACTTTGGGCCGATGACGATTGCGAACCGTAACACGTTCCTGATTAATCCCGAAGGCAAGATCGTGAAGGTGTGGACGAAGGTTGATCCGTCGCATCACAGCGAGGAAGTGCTGGCGGCGCTGAATGAGATGAAGAAGTAACGCAGCTTGCAAACAGACGCAAAAAAGCCCGGCGCAATGCCGGGCTTTTTTGCTTGCCTTGTACTGCGGTGTTACTTGGTTGCCTTCTTCGCAGTAGCCTTCTTGGCTGCCTTCTTCGCAGGAGCCTTCTTCGCGACCTTCTTGGCTGCTGCCTTCTTCGCCGGAGCCTTCTTTGCAGTAGCCTTCTTGGCTGCTGCCTTCTTGGCGGGCGCCTTCTTTGCTGCTTTCTTAACGGCCAAAGTTTTACCTCGTTTGGTGGGTTTGCTGGCGCGCTTTCCTGCCGCAGCCTTCTTGACTGCGACCTTTCCGCCCTTAGCGCCAGGGGTGGTTCTTTTGGCGGATTTCTTTGCGGCCTTTTTGGCCACAAACTTTTTCGCGGCTGCTTTTTTTACGGCCTTTTTCGCTGGGGCCTTTTTCGCTGCCTTTTTTGCAGCTTTCTTCGCAGCCTTCTTTGCGGGAGCCTTCTTGGCGGCTTTCTTTGCAGCTTTTTTCACAGCGGCCTTCTTGGCGGGCTTCGGAAGTTTCTTGACTGCCTTCTTTACCGGAGCCACTGCGATGGGCATGGCTGCTGCGATCTCGGCTTCGGGAATTTCAGTGACTACGATGACAGTTTCTTCTACCACTCCCTCATCGTCGTCAGAAGAGGTAAGTATGGTTGCGGTTTCGATTTCTTCGTCCTCGTCAAAGTCTTCTTCGTGATTGGAGTCGAGTTCAGCCGGCTCCGAATCATGGTTGCCGTCATTCATTGCGTACATCCTGAACACTTCTTCCATCCGATTGCCTCCAGCGACTTGCCGCTGATCAATTCGACGCTTGCCTCTGCGCTGCGAAAACAAATCCGTTTTGCTCGCGGAGCTATTGTAGCAATAGCTTGCACGCAAAAGCTATCAAAAGACAAGAGTGGAGTGAGGCTGGGACTCTTTTTACTTACCCGTGGACGAGCTTGTGTGCGCGCTACGTTTGCTTGTGCGCTTCTCATTTCTGGAAGTCGCATGCTCTCTGTGGCTCTTCTTCGCCTTGTTTGACGCGGTGGTGGAGCTCTTCTTTGCCTTGGAGGCAGGCTTGGGATCGCCTGCGCTGCGTGATGCGCTTTGCGTGTGATGATGCTTGCTACTAACGCGACGCGCGACGCGCACGGGCTCAGAGATGTGCAGACGGCGACCGGGAGCAACGCGCGTGCCGGAGAGATGATTCCAGAGGCGGAGCTGCGCGAGCGAGACGCCAAAGCGATCGGCGATGGAGACGAGAGTGTCGCCTTTGCGTGTGACGTAGTAAGTGCGCGACGATGGCATGGCCGCGGGAGGCACAGGGACTACGAGAGCTTCAACGCCATCGAGACTGTCCTTTTCACCGAGTTGGTTGGCGGCGGCGAGGTCGGCGAGTTGCACGTGATAGGTGTGCGCGACGGAGGCCAGGGTGTCGTCTGGCGTGACGCGATGGTAGCGCCAGGAGTTTCTCTTGTTCTCTGGAATCTCAGCGATGCGCTGCTGGAAGAGCGTGGCAGTTCCGGCGGGCAGGTGGAGATCGAAGGGGGCGTCCGGCGGAGTGACCATGCGCAGCAGGCTGGGATTGAGCGCCATCAGCTCGTCCATGGGGGCGCCGACCAGATCGGAGACGAGGCGCATGTCCATGGAGTAATTGATAGTGACGGAGTCAGTGATGACGGGTGGATCGAGCGTGATTTCATCAAAGCCGTACTGTCTGGGGTGATTGGCGATGATGATGGCGGCAAGAATTTCAGGCACGTAGTTCTTGGTTTCGCCAGGAAGGTTGTTGCGCTTATAGAGTTCCCAGAAATCGGCGTAGCCGGTTTTTTGCACAGCTCGCTGGATGTTGCCCGCTCCCCAGTCGTATGCGGCCATGGCGAGATACCAATCGCCGAGCTGGTCGTAGAGGAACTTCATGTAACGGGCGTAGGCGCGCGTGGACTTTTCCGGGTCGAAGCGCTCATCGACGTATCCGTTGCGGGTGAGGCCGTAGTCGCCGTGCGGCATGAACTGCCACATGCCACCGGCGCCTGAGTGCGCGTTGACGGCGCGCGGCTGAAAGCCGGATTCGGCGACTGCGAGATAGATGAGGTCCTGCGGCACGCCTTCCTGGGCCATGACCTGCTGAATCATTGTGCGGTAGCGGCCGGCGCGCTCAAAGGAATGGAGCAGCGTGTTGTGGCCGCGCTGCGTGTTGGCAAAGAAGTTGATGTAGGCCGCCACGTAGTCATTCACCATCAGGGGAAGGTCAGACTTGGTGGTGGCGAGATCAGACTTGGCGCGGGCGACGATATTGGGGTCCACTGCGAAGGTGATGTCGCTGGCGACGTCGGCGGGCGAGGGCTCGACCTTGGGCGCGAAGCCATTGCCCTGTTTGAGCGCTTCCATCTCAAGGGAGTTGACGGCATCAACGATGCGGTTGAATTCGTCCTGCAGTTCCGGATCGCTCTTAATGTCAATGCCGCTGGTGAGCATGAGATCGACGGCGCGGTCAAACTCGAGCTTTGCCTCGGGAAGCCTGCCTTTGCGGTAGTCGGCTGCGCCTGCGGAGTAGGCCTTCTCGACTTGCGCGATGAGGGCTTGTACCTGAAGTTGTTGAGCGGCTTGCTGCGACGTGGCTGCGGATGCTTTGGCCGACAGGTGCGGAGAAGGCGCGGTGATGGATGGCGCGGTGGCCTGGGGCGGAGTCTTCTTGGGCGTACGGGAGTTCTGGGATGGATTGCAGCCGACGAGAAGGAGGGCCAGAGCGGCGCCGAATGTAGAACGATACGAAATTCTAAGCATGGACCAATCTTGAAAAGCAGTCGCGCGGGCGCCGCTGGGACTTGGAGACCCGATGAGAGCCCCTATGCCGATGATAAGCTATGCCATGGGGGCATAGCGCGCTGGAAGGCGCATTGGTTGCCTTCCCTGAACCCCGAAATGGACGCACGTTTTCTACGCAACTTCGCCATTATTGCCCACATCGACCACGGAAAGTCGACGTTGAGCGACCGCCTGCTGGAGATGACTGGCGCGCTGACTGCGCGCGAGATGCAGGCCCAGGTGCTTGATGCCATGGACCTTGAGCGCGAGCGCGGCATCACGATCAAAGCACATGCCGTGCGCATGATGTACAAGGCCAAGGACGGCAACACTTACCAGCTGAACCTGATTGATACGCCGGGGCATGTGGACTTCAGCTACGAAGTTTCGCGCTCGCTCTCCTCGTGTGAGGGGGCGCTGCTGGTGGTGGATGCCAGCCAGGGCGTGGAGGCGCAGACACTGGCCAATGCGTATTTGGCGATTCATCACGGACTGGAAGTTATCCCTGTCATCAACAAAATTGACCTGCCCTCGGCGGACGTTTTGCGCACACAGGAAGCGATTGAGCAGGCTGTAGGGTTGGACGCGACAGATGCGATTCCGGTAAGCGCGAAGACGGGGCAGGGCGTGGACGAAGTGCTGGAAGCGATTGTGCACCGACTGCCGCCGCCGAAGGGCGATCCGAATGCGCCGCTGCAGGCGCTGATTTTCGACTCGTGGTTTGACGCATATCGCGGCGTGATTGTGCTGGTGCGCGTGATGCAGGGCACGATGCGCAAGGGACAGCGCATCCGGCTGATGTCGAACAGCAAGGCGTTTGATATCGAGTCAATGGGCGTGCTGATGCCGAAGCCGGTGGAGATTGGCGAGTTGTCGGCGGGCGAAGTGGGATTCTTTGCGGCGACGATCAAGAATGTGTCAGACACGAAGATCGGCGACACGGTGACAGATGACGAACATCCTGTTGCGGCACCACTGCCGGGCTTTGAAGACATCAAGCCGATGGTCTTCTCTGGCCTTTACACAGTGGACTCGCACGAACATACACTACTGCGCGATGCGCTGGAAAAGCTGCGACTGAACGACTCCTCGTTTTTCTTCGAGCCGGAGAGCTCGGCTGCGCTGGGCTTTGGCTTTCGCTGCGGCTTTCTGGGACTGCTGCACATGGAGATCATCCAGGAGCGGCTGGAGCGTGAGTACGAACTGGACCTGATCACGACGGCGCCGGGTGTGCGCTATCACGTAACGCTGACGGACGGCACAGTGCTGGAAGTGGACAACCCTTCTCGCTGGCCGGATCCGGGAAGCATTGCGAGCGTGCGTGAGCCGGTGATCCAAGCGAACATTCTGACCAATGAAGAGTATGTCGGCGGCATCCTGAAACTGGTGGAAGACAAGCGTGGCAAGCAGATCAATTTTGAGTATGTGACGCCGACGCGCGTGATGCTGACCTATGAGCTGCCGCTGAACGAGATCGTGCTGGACTTCTACGACAGGCTGAAGTCGGTGTCGCGCGGCTATGCGTCACTGGATTATCAACTGGCGGGCGAGTGGGAGTCGCCGATGGTGAAGATGGACATCCTGGTCTCCGGTGAGCCGGTGGATGCGCTGTCGATCATTGTGCATCGCGACTTTGCGTATGAGCGCGGCAAGGCGCTGGTGGCAAAGATGCGCGAGTTGATACCGCGGCAGCAGTTTGAGGTGGCTATCCAGGCAGCGATAGGAGCAAAGATTATCGCCCGCGAAACGGTGAGCGCGCTGCGCAAGAATGTGCTGGCGAAGTGCTACGGCGGCGACATCTCCCGCAAGCGCAAGCTGCTGGAAAAACAGAAAGAAGGCAAGAAGCGGATGAAACGCATCGGCAAGGTGGACATTCCGCAGGAGGCGTTTCTGGCTGTGCTGCGCGTGGGTGAAGACCAGCAGAAATAGAGCCAAACCGGCACCGGCCACTTACTTTTGTCACAGAATTTTCATATGGATCTGTGGAAAGCTCACCAGGTGTGCAGGAGCGCGTGCTTGGCAGACCCGAGACTAACCGTCGTTTGCGACCTTCAGCTTCTTATTTAGAATGAATGCGTTAGGACTATTAGCAGAACAAGTATTGGCTTGGCAAGGGGATCCGCACAGAATTTTCTGGAGAATTCAGGCCAGCGATCCACAATTTTTTCCACAGATAGGGTGTGTATCAAAAGGACGATCTAGCGGCTGCTGTCCACTTTATATGTCTGCTGATGGAAGCGACGCAAGGCTCCGCGGGGGAGCCTTGCGTGTGGAAGCGCTGTGATTTAGTGGGCGGCCGGCGCCTTCTTGGGGGCGGCGGCTGCCGGGGCAGGCTGCGCCGGTGGAGCAGGCACTCCCGACTTGGCGTTGTAGGCGTCGATCACGGCCTTGGTGATGTTGGTGGCGTCTGCCGCATAGAGCACGGGGCTCTGCTGCTGGGCGACATCGAGGACCAGGGTGTAGCCGTGCTCCTTGGAGTAGCTGGCAAGCACGTCGTAGACCTTGGCGGCGAGGGAGTTGTACATCTCCTGCATCTCCTGCTGGAAGTCGTTCTGGGCATCTTCCGCGGAGCGCTGCAGCTGCTTTTCCTTATCGTCAATGGTCTTGGTCTGGGAGGCGCGCTCGGCATCGCTGAGCTTGTCGCCCTGGGTCTGAAGCTGCTTCTTCAGGTTGTCTACTTCGTCGCTGAGCGCCTTGAGCTGGGCACGCTTGGGCTCATACTTCTTCTGCAGATCAGAGAAGTTGCGCTGGCCCTCGTTGGTCTGTGCGACGGCCACCTGGAAGGCGATGACGGCGACCTTGGCCGGCCCTGCGGGGGCTGCGGTGGCAGCAGGGGCCGCGGAGGCCGGGCTGGGAGCTGAGGGAAGTTGTGCGGCGGCGTTGAGGGCAAGGCCTGACGCCAGAGTGACTGCGACTGCAAGCGAGCGCTTCATGCGAGTGGAAAACTCCTTCAGTATTCCTAACGTCTGTTCGCACGGTAGGTGCGCAGACAAGGCTTTGCCTCCTGAGAAACCTCTCGGTCTTCCATGCAGGAAACTCCGCCCAGGCTTGAGCGGAGACAGGAAAAGACGCGGACGGAGACGTCAGCAGGAACTAGATGGATTATAGGGGGGAGGGTGGGGAGCGTCAAACGGGCAGCGAGGGAATTTTGCGGGGAATCCTGACGGTGGGGGACGGGAATTATCGTTTGCGGGCAAGCGAAAGGCCCCGTGTGAGGGGCCTTTGCAGTGGGTTGTTTTGAGAGGTGTTGGCTACCGGCCGGCAGGAGTCTTGCCGGCAGGAGCGGGCGCGGCAGCGGGCTTGGGTGGAGCGGGAATGCCCGACTTGGCGTTGTAGGCGTCAATCACTGCCTTGGTGATGTTGGTGGTATCGCTGGCGTAAAGGATGACGGATTCCTGCTGCTGGTCGCCATCGAGCACCAAGGTGTACCCGTGCTGCTTTGCATAGTCAATGAGCACCTGGCCGACCTTGGTGGCGACGGAGCCGTAGGTTTCCTGCAGGGCCTGCTTGAAGTCGTTCTGGTCCTCTTCCGCGGTGCGCTGGAGGCTCTTGGTCTTGTCGTCGATGGCACGGGTTTTCTCAGTGCGTTGCGCGTCCGTGAGGGTGCTGCCCTGGGCCTGGAGCTGCTTTTTCAGGCCGTCAATCTCATCGTTGAGAGCCTTGAGCTGGTCGCGCTTGGGCGTGAATTTTTTCTGCAGGTCAGCGAAGTCGCGCTGGAACTCGTTGGTTTGTGCGACGGCGGCCTGGAAGGCGACGATGGCGACTTTTGTGGTGGCCGCGGGTGTGGCTGCTGTTTGTGCCGAGGCTCCGAGGGACAAGCCCATGAGCAGCGCGGCGATGGTTGCTGGTGCGTATTTCATGTGAGCGAAAACTCCTTTTCAATCCGTGCGAGTCTGCGTGGAGCAGATCTGGTGTTGACTGCGCCTAGAAGGTCGTTGAGACGGTCAGGCGGAAGGTTTTGCGCGGTTCGCGGAAGAGGTTCTGCGCGCCGTAGGCTTGAATTGCTTCGTTGAAGGTGTAGTCGCCTGCGCCGCCCGGGGGGAACATGTCGCGGGTGATGAGTTGCGCGGAGCAGCTCTGCACCTTGGCGCCCAGCTTCACGTCGTTACAGTAGGGCCGCTCGTAGAGGCGTAGCGGGTTGTAGGCGAAGTAGAGCCGGAAGGGTGCGTTGATAACCGGCATGATGACGCCGAGCTCGCCGCCAAGCGACATGCGCGGGACGAAGTCGGTTCCGCTGATGGGGCGGATGTTGCGCTGGAAGCCGACTTCAGAGCCGGGGATGCCGCCCTGGCACGAACCATTGTTGTAGACCGGGCAGCCGTAGAGAGGCGCGATGAGTGTGGCAAAGCCCTCAGGGCTCTGCTGGAGCTGACCCTTGTTGAGCGTCATGTTGAGGCCGAAGTCATCGAAGAGTGAAAAGGTGACCGGCCCGGCTATGGGGATGCGGTATTCGGCGTTGGTGGTCAGATTGGTATCTCCACCGATGGAAGCCACACCGTAGACCGGGATGGGTACCTGGATGCACTGGTTCAACTGCGCCTGGGTCGGATCACGCGGAACGCAGCTGCCGTCCGGGTTGGTGAGTTGCACGGTGACGCGGCTGGGCACGTAGCCGTAGGGCGTGGCGCCGCGAATGTCGAAGCCGCGCAGGTCATTCTCACCGCCGGAGTAGAAGCGGTTCTGCGGGGGAGCGACGTCACCGCCGAAGCCCTGCACATAACCAAGCTGGGCGCGCAGGCCGAGGACGTTGTGGCCGTTGGGCGAGGGCATGAGGTAGTGCATGGAGCGGAAGCTCTTGTAGGCCACCAACGGGGAGACATAGCGCAGATTGCCCCAGATGCCTGCTGCCTGCACGACCGCAGTGAACTCCTTGCCGCTGCGCGGTCGAAGCGGGTTGTTGATTGTGTTGTAGATGTAGCTGAGCGAAACCGAGCTATCCACGATGCCGGCCAGCGGATTGGAGCCCTGGATTCCGGACCGGAAGCTGATGGTCTGGAAAAAGGTCTGCGACGCGGTGCTGAAGGCCGAGATGGTAGAGCGGTTGAGCGAATAGGTGAAGCCGACGCGCTGGAATGCGTGGCGCCGGAGCGGATAGCTGATGGAGAAATTGATGCCGCTCGATGCCTGATTGTAGTTCTGGGTGAGGGACTGCTGCGCCTGGGTGAGGTTGACGGACTGGCCGGTGGTGGCCTCGTAGTTCTTGGCGGCGTTGAAGTCCTGCTTGTTGTTGAAAATCTGGAAACCGAAGTTGATAGGCCGATTGTGAATGTACGGCTGAGAGAAGCCGAACAGGAACTGGCGGCTGAGGTTGCCGAGGTTGGCCTGCACGCTGAGCGTTTCACCAAGGCCGAGGAAGTTGTTGGTCTGGTAGTTCACGCCGAGGAAGGCGCCGTTGTAGCCGCTGACGCCACCATTGAGGCCGATGGAGTTCTTGCCCTTTTCCTTGACCTTGAGGAGCAGGTCAACGGTGCCGGCTTCGGGATTCTGGTGGGCCTCGGAGTCCTGATCGACCTTGAGGGGCTCGAAGTACTCGAGCTGATTGAGGCGCATCAGGCTGTACTCCCATAGCTGGGAGTTATAGACCTGGCCCTCTTCCAGCATCAGCTCGCGGCGAATGACGCGGTCGCGGGTGATGGTGTTGCCCTGGAACTCGATGCGTCCGACGTAGAAGGGCTTGCCCTCGTCGATGTCGATCTCGAGCGAGACGGTCTTCTTCTTGTCGTCGAAGACGGGCTTGGGGATGGCACCGAAGTTGATGTACCCGAGCTCGCCGTAGGCCTTCTTGAGGTTCTCCAGGCCCTTGCCGATCATGGTCGCGTTGAACCAGTCGCCATCCTTGATGGCAAAGGTGGCACGCAGCGCCTTGACGTTGGTGACGGCCTTGTTTCCGGTGAAGGTGATGGTGCCGAGGCGGTAGCGGTCGCCCTCTTCAATCGGCAGGAGGATGTCAATGCGCTTACCGGTTCGGGGGCGGAAGGTGAACCAGTTGAGGCCGCCTTCGTCGCGGATCTGCGTCTTGGGCTCCTCGACAGCGGCGTTGTAGTAGCCCTTGTCCTGGTAGGCGCGGCGCACGCGCTCGGTGTCCTCATCGAGCTTGGAGGCGTCGAAGGTCTTGGGGAAGAGATTCTCAAAGATGAGCGAATAAGGAATGCCGATTGGCTTGAGATTCTTCATGGCACGGCGCAGGTCGCGGCTGCTCATGTGCTGGTTGCCGACGAAATGAATCTGGCCCACCTTGACCGTGGGGCCTTCCTTGATATTGAAGTTCACCTGTACATAGGCTGGGGGAATGGTCTTAACGTCGGTCTTGATGGTGGCAAACTGGTGGCCGTGCTCCGCGAGGATGTCGCGCAGGACGGTCTCAGCGCGCTTGATCTTCGTGGGGTCGTACTGGCCTTCGACGGAGAGCCCTACCTTTTCTTTCTTGAAGCGGTCGAGCACGTCAGAGACGGAGACAGAGCTGAGGCCCTTGTAGTTGATTTCGCGGATGGTAGGCCGCTCGCGGACGAAGACGTTGAGAATGATGCCCTTCTCTGTATCTTCGCGTTCGATGCGGAGGTCCTCAAAGTAGCCCGTATTCCAGAGCGAATTGAAGTCCCGCTCGATGGAGATGGGGTCGTAGGTGTCACCGGGATGCGTGAAGAGCCGCGCCAGGATTGTTTCCTTGGGAATGCGGCGGTTGCCGATGACGCGAATCTGGTCAATGGTGTTGGGCGTCTGGGCCAGCGCGGCGACGGTGGTGCAGACCAGCACGACGAGCAACGACAGTTTTGCCAGCCGGGCTGAGATGCGCGCCATACGGCCGATGGAAGTGTGCTTGATCTTCACCGGGCTGGAGCCCTGCGGCGAGCACAAGAACTGGTGCGGTCCAAGGTTAGGCTTCACGGGAAGAATATGCACACCCTCACTGCGTAAAAAATCTGGTACAGCTTCGCGGAAAGACTGATTATATTGGACCGTACCCATCCCGCCCAAACCTGCGGGTGCGCAACGGCGCAGAGACCCTATCTTTCCCGGTTTTCCCGGCCGCGCATGCAGCTCACGGACGGGGTTCGGCCCCACGCCGCCAGTGCCACGGAAGAAACTTGCCGCCGCACGCAAGGGATGGTCGGGCCCTTCCCAGTCTAACGGACGGAAGTGGGTTGGGAGCAGGTAGTATCCGGGATTCGTTGGCCAGCATTTCTGTAAGACCTATTGGAGAGAGGCAGGACGGGCGTTGTGCCGGGTACTGAGGGAGAAGAAATGCGCGATTCTGGAGGAACGATCCATGGCTTTTCCGCGCCGCTGCTGGACGGGCGCGCGGTGAACCTGAAGGAGTTCAACGGGCGTGTGGCACTGATTGTGAACACGGCGAGCCAATGCGGCTTTACACCGCAGTATGCCGCGCTGGAGCAGCTCTACCGCACCTACAAGGACCGTGGCTTTGTGGTGCTGGGCTTTCCGTGCAACCAATTTGGTCAGCAGGAGCCGGGCAACGCGCAGGAGATTGGGACCTTCTGCCGGCAAAGCTACGGGGTCACGTTCCCCATGTTCGACAAGATTGAAGTGAACGGGCCTGGGGCGCACCCTCTGTATCGCTTCCTGACAAGGGAGAAGCCGGGACTGCTGGGAACAAGGCGAATCAAGTGGAACTTCACCAAGTTCCTGGTGGACCGCGAGGGCAGGGTGGTGGCACGCTTTGCGCCGGTGAAGAAGCCGCAGGATCTTGCGACCGCCATTGAGAAGCTGCTGGGCAATGCGTGACGAAGGCCGGCCACTGCGCCGATGGGCTGTTCCAAAATGAGCTGCTAAATTTTTTTTGCGCACATGCTGCAAAGCGACAGCGCGTGGTGAAGACGTGCTGTATGCTCATCGTGTCTCAAAGTTGATGCACAGCGGCTGTTTGTGCCGAAGGGCATCCTCTATTCACCTGAGAAGGAGCTGAATGGATGCGCAAGAATCTTCCCCTCATCCTGATTCGGGTGATAGTGGGCCTGATATTTCTGACGGAAGGCATCCTCAAATTTCTCTATACCGGTGAGCTGGGTGCGGGACGCTTTGCGCACATTGGGATTCCGCTGCCGCATGTGCTGGCGCCGGTGGTGGCTGTTGTGGAGATCGTGTGCGGCGCGGCGCTGATTCTGGGCCTGTATGTGGGCGACGCCGCGGTGCTGCTGCTGGTGGTGATTGGGACGGCGATTGTGACGACCAAGGTGCCGATTCTGCTGGGGCATCCGCTATGGAAGTTTGCGCCGCCGAGGCTGGAGCACTATGGCTGGCTGAGCTTTGTGCACGAGGCGCGGACCGACCTGGCCATGCTTTTCGGGCTGGTGGCAACGCTGCTGGACAGCGGCCTGAAGCTGGGGCGCAAGCGGCCGTGGTACCAGCCGCGATGAAGACGCCGCGTTCCATCCTGCGCTGAAGGCTGTCTCCGTGCGCCGGAGGAAAACCGTAGCGGGGTTATCCCGTCTAAGCTGACAGCACCGCCGGGGGGATGGCTGCGATGCAGGACCCGTATCATCTGGAACGCTTTGTGCAGGCGCAGGACAAGGTATTCGTTGAGGCGCTGGGGGAGCTGCGCGCGGGGCACAAGTGGGGCCATTGGATGTGGTTCATCTTTCCGCAGATGAAGGGGCTGGGGCGCAGCGACATGGCGCAGTATTACGGCATAGGCTCGCTTGAAGAGGCGTCGGCGTATCTGCGGCACCCGGTGCTGGGGCCGCGGCTGATGGAGTGCACACAGGCGGTGAATGCGGTGCAGGACAGGACTGCGCACGAAATCTTTGGCTTCCCCGATGACATGAAGTTCCGCTCGTCAATGACGCTGTTTGCGCGCGCCGCGGAGGATGACACGGTGTTTCGCGCGGCGCTGAACAAATACTTTGGCGGCGAGCCGGATCCGCTGACGATGGAGTTGCTGCGGTAGCGGCTACTCGATGGCAAAGACGGCATAGACGGTGGCTTCTTCGCGGATTGTCTGGGGACGAATTTCGAGGGCCGGGATCGGGGGTGGGGCCCCTATCATAGCGGCCTCGGTACCAAACTCCACATCCTGCGAGGGACGCTTGAAATAGATACGCGTATTTGGCGTTTCATTGCTGGCGTAGACCAGCTCGCCGAGCTTGACGTGGAGACCTTCGGCCATCTGGCTGGCGACGCCGCGGGCTTTGACGAGCGCGGCCTGTGCGGCCTTGGCCTGGAGGGCCTTGCGATCGGAGAGACGCCAATCGATCGCGCCGGTCTGATTGGCCCCGGCGGCAATGGCGACACGAATGACCTGCGCGGCCTGCTTGGGCGAGACCGAAACGGCCCAGGACTGGTTGAAGAAGAACTGGTGCTGGGCGCGAAATTCCGCAGTGTCCTTGTCATTGAACTCGGTATTGCGCTGCAGGCCCTGCGCAGAGCTTTCGATGCTCTTGTCATCGATGCCGGCAGTGTGGAGTGCTGTGAGAATGGCCCGCGAGAGCTTGCCGGCCTGCACGTAGGTGGACTCGGAGTCGGGTCCGTAGATGGAGAAACCGATGGTAATTGCGGCGATATCGGCTGTCGCCGTGGCTTCGTCCGTGGTGCTGATGGCGATGGTCTTGTTCTCGCGGTTGATCTGAATGGTTTGCGCCGAAGCGACGCTCACCAGGGCAATCGCAACCAACGACAGTTGTGCCGCCTTAAAAAATCGCATGGAAATGTCCCTTCTGAGGAATGCAGCGGAAGGGTAACACAGGCCCGTACGGTCTTGCCGGGAAGATAACTTCGCTCTACTCGATGGCGAAGACGGCATAGACGGTGGCTTCGCGGCTGACCTTGTTGGGCTCGACGGCGAGGGGCGGAGCCTGTTCCGCGCCCGGAGCCATGGCGAGCGCACGCATCATGGGGCGCGGATAGACCGGCGACGAGAGCTGGTTGCTGACGTAGATGAGCGTGCCGAGGCGCACGCCCATGCCCCTGGCGAGGACGGCCGCGTTTTGCCGGACGCGCGCAGCGGCCTTGTCCAGCGCCTGCTCTTCGAGGGCGCGCTCATCTTTCACGGTCCAGTCGATTTGGCCACTGTTGTTGGCGCCTGCGGTGATGGCGGCGTCGAGCACTTCAGCGGCGCGCTCGGGCGTGGTTTTCACGGTCCACTGCTGGGTGAGCTTGAAGAGGTGCTGCTTGGTGGAGTAGTAGCGCGAGAGGTATTGCGATTCGCTGCGGATGGCGCTGTCTGCGATGCCCGCCTGCTTGAGCGCGGCGATGATGGCGTTGGATGTGCGTGCTCCGTCGGCGTAGACGGCCTTGGGGTTGCCGGGCTGGGTCTCAAAGCCGACGTGGAGCGTGGCGACCTCGGGCTCGGCGGTGACGCTCTCAGTGGCGGTGACCGTGAGCGTGCGGTTGGCGGGCTCGATCTTCAACTGCGGCTGGCTGGTGAGTTGTGCAAGGGCTGGGAGTGCGGCGGAAAGCAGGGCTGCAACTCCGAGAGTGCGGGTGATCGTCATGCAGGCTCCTTTGCCAGCTTGGACGCGGGGCGCGCAAGTTGGCTGCGAAGGAATGGTAGGACATTTTCGAGCCCGCGGGTAGCGCATGGCGCTGGAAGACGTGGCGGCTATTCGGGCTTCGCGTACTTTTCGCCGAAGCGGCGAAGTTTGGCGAGCGTGGCGGCGGCCCGACCGGAGTCAATGGCTTCAGCGCCGAGAGCGACGCCGTGTTTGAGGTCGTGGGCTAGGCCGGCGGCGACGAGCGCGGCGGCGGCGTTGAGCAGTACAATGTCGCGGCGCGCGCCGGGGATGCCAGTGAGGACGTCGTAGAGCAGAGAGGTGTTGGTGGCAACGTCGGCGCCGGTGAACTGCTCAAGCGTAGCGCGCGGCAGGCCGGCCATTTCCGGGGTGATGCGGGCAGCCTTGAGCTCGGGCGTGCCGCCGGATTCGGACTCCTCAATGCGCGCGACGACGGACTCGCCGGTGGTGGTGAGCTCGTCGATGCCGTCGGTGCCGTGGACGACGAAGGCGCGTTTGGCTCCGAGCGTGGCCAGGGTGCGGCCCACGAGCAGCACGCGGCTGGGGGCGAGCACGCCGATGACCTGCGAACGCGCTCCGGCGGGGTTGGTGAGCGGGCCGCAGAGGTTGAAGATGGTGCGGAAGCCGAGCGCGCGGCGCAGCGGGCCGACGACCTTCATGGCGGGGTGATAGAGCGGCGCAAAAAGGAACATGAAGCCGGTTTCGCGCAGGCACTGGGCGGCCAGCTCTGGGCCGAGGGTGATGGGCACGCCGAGAGCCTCCAGCACGTCCGCAGAACCGGCGCGGGAGGTGACGGCGCGGTTGCCGTGTTTGGCGACCTTGGCTCCGGCTGCTGCGGCGACGAGCGCTGCGCCGGTGGAGATGTTGAAGGTGAGCGGTCCGCCGCCGCCGGTGCCGCAGGTGTCCACAAGTTCCTCGCGCTCGGCGTCGGTGAGGGGAACGGGTGTGGCGTGCCTGCGCATGGTCTCAACGAAGCCGGCGAGCTCCGGGGCCTGTTCGCCGCGCGTGGCGAGGACGGCGAGCAGAGCCGCAGTCTCAACATCCGGCACGGAGCCGGAGAGAATTTCTTCGAGCGCGGCGGCAGCCTGCTCGCGGGTGAGGGCCGCGCCATCCTCGGCGAGAGGCTTCAGGAGTTCCTTCACGAGAGACATATATCTCCATGGTAACGGCGCGGGGCAGGGTGGGAATGGGCAAGCGTAGTGAGATGCTTCGTTTGCGGGGAGTTTGGGCAGGGAGATAGTATCGATGAGTACCGCTGTAACGATCGTGGCGGCCTGATGCAAGCGAAGTTCAGGCCTGATCATTCCAACCCAAGCAGACGTGGCGGATCTTATTCATCATGAAAATTCACGAGTATCAGGCGAAGGAAATCCTGGCGAAGTACGGCGTGCCCGTACCCCGGGGCGAAGTGGCCAATACGCCGGAAGAAGCGGCGGCGGTGGCCCGCAAACTGTTTGCCGAGGGCGCCGGCGGCGTCGTCGTCAAGGCACAGATTCACGCTGGAGGCCGCGGCAAGGGCGGCGGCGTGAAGGTGGCCCGCACGCGCGAAGATGCGGAACTGCATGTGAAGAACATTCTGGGCATGCAACTGGTGACGCACCAGACCGGCCCGCAGGGACAAAAAGTGCAGCGGCTGCTGATTGAAGAGACGGCAGCCATTGACCGCGAGCTGTACCTGGGCATCGTGCTGGACCGCGCGACGGGCAAGCTGGTGTTTATGGCGTCGCAGGCGGGCGGCATGGAGATTGAAGAGGTGGCCGCGAAGACTCCCGAGGCCATCTTCAAGGAGACGATCGATCCGGCGGTGGGATTTGGCGCATGGCAGGCGCGCAAGCTGGCCTTTGCGCTGGGACTGAAGGCCACGCAGATCAACCAGGCTGTCGGCTTCTTTCAGGCGCTCTACAAGGCGTTTGTTGAGACGGACGCCTCGCTGGTGGAAATCAATCCCTTCATCACGACCAAGGACGACAAGCTCTTCGCGCTGGACGCGAAGATGAACTTCGACGACAACGCGCTCTTCCGCCACGCGGACATCAAGGCGCTGCGCGACGTGGCCGAGGAAGACCCGCTTGAAGTGGAAGCCAGCAAGTACGCGCTGAACTACATCAAGCTGGATGGCTCGATTGCCTGCATGGTGAACGGCGCGGGCCTGGCGATGGCCACGATGGACATCATCCAGTACGCAGGTGGCAGCCCGGCGAATTTTCTGGATGTGGGCGGCGGTGCGACGCAGGAGCAGATTGAGCACGCCTTTGAGATTCTGCTGTCTGACTCGCACGTGAAGGCAATCTTCATCAACATCTTTGGCGGCATTCTGCGCGTGGACCGGCTGGCCACGGGCGTGGTGGCCGCGGCGCGCAAGCTGAACGTGAAGGTGCCGATCGTGCTTCGTCTTGAAGGCACAAACGTGGAGGAAGGCCGGCAGATTCTGAAGGAGTCGGGCTTGAACTTCCAGGTGGGCGCAACGATGAAGGAAGCGGCGGAGATGGTAGTCGCTGCGGCGAAGGGAGTGGGTGCATAAGATGGCTGTACTCGTAAATAAAGAGACTCGCCTCATTGTTCAGGGACTTACCGGCAAGGAAGGTACGTTCCACGCCAAGGGCTGCGCGGAGTATGGAACCAACGTAGTGGGCGGTGTGACCCCCGGCAAGGGTGGAACGACGCACGAAGGCTGGCCGGTGTTCAACACGGTGCAGGACGCGGTGGAGAAGACGGGCGCGAATGCGACGATGATTTTTGTTCCGCCGCCGTTTGCCGCCGACGCGATTCTGGAAGCAGAAGACGCGGGGATTCCACTGATTGTGTGCATCACCGAAGGCATTCCCACGCTGGACATGGTGAAGGTGTGGGCCAAGCTGAAGACGTCGAAGTCGCGGCTGATCGGGCCGAACTGCCCGGGCGTGATTTCGCCGGGCAAGGCCAAGATCGGCATCATGCCGGGGCGCATTCACAAGGAAGGCTCGATCGGCATTGTGTCGCGCTCGGGCACGCTGACCTATGAGGCCGTGCATCAGCTCACGCAGCGCGGCATCGGGCAATCAACGGCGATTGGCATTGGCGGCGACCCGATCATCGGCACCACGCACATCGATGCGCTGCGCCTGCTGAATGACGATCCCGAAACGGAAGCGATCATCATGATTGGCGAAATCGGTGGCTCGGCGGAGGAAGCGGCTGCGGAGTTTGTGAAGCAGCACGTGAAGAAGCCGGTGGTCGGCTTTATCGCCGGGCAGACGGCGCCTCCGGGACGCCGTATGGGCCACGCTGGCGCGATCATCAGCGGAGGGCAGGGCACTGCCTCCGACAAGATGAAGGCGATGACGGCAGCGGGGATTCACGTTGTTGTGTCACCCGCGGAGATTGGCGCCACGCTGGCCAAGGTGTTTGGCAAGGCGTGAAGACAGCTTCCAGCTTTTAGCCGCTAGCCATTAGCTGACGACGAGGCCCACCGTGGAGGTGGGCCTTCGTGTTGTGCGCTCTGGTTCTACCAGACGCGGCAGGGCTTTGGGTTGACCTTCGGCGCGGTCTTTTTGCAGTTGAAGCTCTGCGCGAAGGCGGGCAGGTCAGTGAGCACGGTGTTGGTGCGGTACTCGTCGGGTGCGTGGGGGTCAGTCTGCGCCTGCGTGCGGAGCTGCTCGGGGCGCGTTTGCGTGCACCACTGCTGCGCGTAGGCGATCCAGAAGCGCTGGTCGGGCGTGTAGCCGTCCATCTTGGCATTCATGTCCACGTGCTCGGCGTGGGCGCGTTCCTGCCATGCCATCCAGGCCAGCCAGGTGCCGCCGAGGTCGGCGAGGTTTTCGCCGAGCGTGAGCTTGCCGTTCAGGTGCACGCCAGGTACGGCCTCAATGGCGTCATACTGCTTGACCATGCACTCGGCGCGGTCATTGAACCGGGTCTCGTCTTCCTTGGTCCACCAGTCCTTCAGGTTGCCGTCCTTGTCGTACTGGCGTCCTTCGTCGTCGAAGCCGTGCGTGAGTTCGTGGCCGATGGTGGATCCCATGTCGCCATAGTTGGCCGCGTCGTCTTCCTTGTCGCTGAAGAAGGGCGGCTGGAAGTAGCCGGCGGGGAAGTTGACGTTGTTCATCTGCGGATCGTAGTAGGCGTTGACGGTGGGCGGCGACATGAACCACTCGTCCTTGTCGACGGGCTTGCCGATCTTGGCGAGGTCGCGCGCAAAGTCGAACTCGCGCACGCGCTCCTGGTTGCCGAGGGCGTCGCCGCGCACAATTTCAAGCCGGGAGTAGTCGCGCCATTTGTTGGGATATCCGATCTTGTTCATCACGGTGTGCAGCTTTTCCTTCGCGGCGATTTTGGTTTGCGGGCTCATCCAGTCCAGCCCGTCGATGTCCTTGCCCATGGCCTGCTCAATGGCCAGCGTCATCTCCAGCGCGTGCTGCTTTGCTTCCGGCGGGAAGTATTTGGCGACGTACACCTGGCCGAGCGCCTCGCCCATTTCGTGGTCCACGCGGCTGGTGCAGCGCTTCCAGCGATCCTGCTCTTTCTCCGCGCCGTTGAGGATGTGCGCGTAGAAGTGCCATGTTTCATGGTCGAAGCTCTCGGGCATGCTGGTGCTGGCGTAAGCGTGCAGCAGGTGCCAGCGCAGATAGGTTCTTATCTGGTCGATGGGCGTGTCGGCGATGAGCGCGTTGAACTCGGCGAAGAATTTGGGCTCGGTGTCGTTCATCTTGCCGCTGGTGGGCGCGTGCGCCGCGGCATCGTAGCTGGCGAGCGAGAAGTGAGTGAGTTGTTTTCCGAAGCTGGCAATGTCTGTGGGGTGGTTGAGGTTTTGCGGGTTGCGCATTT
>JAKAFB010000006.1 GCA_021818105.1 Acidobacteriota bacterium | reverse complement strand
TCCCTGTCTCTCCGCCACTCCTACTGAAGACGTCATACAAAGTCTTGTTCCAAGCTAAATCAACTGATAATAAATAACTTATTGCTTTTCACTGTCCATCAAGCTACAACGGAAGCCGCCCAATCGTGTGGGTGTATCTGTGGGCACATCACACTTCAAGGTGTGGGTACATCGCCCGGAGGCGACTTCATGAGGCTGACAGACGTCCAGATCAAGCTTGTTAAGCCGAGCACAGGACCATATAAGGTGAGCGATGGCGCAAGACTGTTTCTGTGGGTCACGCCTCCGGGTGGAAAGATTTGGCGCTGGACTTATCGCCATGAAGGCCGCGAAAAGCTCACGACCTTCGGAAGCTATCCCGATGTGTCTCTGTCTCTAGCCAGAGAGCGCCATGCTGCGGCGCGCAAGCTGCTGGCCACCGGTACAGGCCTTATGGCCGAGCGCAAGGCGGAAAGGCGGCGGTGGAGAATTCCTTCCAGTGTGTTGCCCGCATTTGGCTGGCTCACTGGCAGGATGGCAATAGCCCGCGCCATGTGGACTAGGTGAAGCTGCGCATGGAGGCCGACATTCTGCCCTGCTTGGGCACGCGGCCCATCGCATTGATTGCAGCGCCGGAACTGGTGGCCATGACCAAAGCCATTGAGCAGCGCGGAGCGCGCGACATTGCCAAGCGCGCCCTGGAGACGACCGGACAAGTCTTCCGCTTCGCCATCGCCCACGGATACGCCACGCGCAACCCAGCCAGCGAGATTCGTCCCAGCGAATTTCTGAAGTCCACGCGCAAGGTGAACTATGCCCGCGTGGATGCGCGCGAACTTCCTGACCTGATCCGCGCAATGGAGGTCTATCTGAGTAACCGTCTGTTGGCGAGAGTAAGCCGGGTAAAATTCTACCGGTTCTTAAGTAGCCTCTGAAAACTTACTGATCCACAGTTGTCGGGGCATTCGTATGCCCTGCCGGGTACTCCTTTCCCTCGCCATTCTCGATCGCATAGCCATGCCACACACGCCCTCTCGCGCTCATGGACGCCGGTACGTGCTTCCATCCGGCCGGTGTCTTGACCAGCCTGTACAATCTCACCGCTTGGCTTCGCCCAAATTCGCCTCTGCGGATCCGCCCTTCCCTCATCCTCTTATTGGTAAGATGAACCTAGCGGTTCAGGCTTCTTGCGCACGCCCTGGCGAAACCCATCCTCTTCTATTTGCTACGGAGATTATGTCCATGCCCCTGATGAAGACCTCCAATCCTGCCCTAAGCGACAAAACCTTTCGCGACGTTGCGCGTGGCTCCTTCGGGGGCGCCCTCGATGCCACTGACCGCATGACCCTCAGCGGCACCGTGAACAAGACCGGCATCTTGCTCATCTGCACCTTGGCCACAGCAGCCTGGACCTGGCACCTTTTCCTCCAGTCCCGCAATCCTGCTGACGTCGCTCCACAACTGCTCATCGGTGCCTTTGGGGGCTTCATCTGCGCCATGGTCACCGTCTTTATGAAGGAGTGGTCGCCTGTTACTGCGCCCATCTATGCGCTGCTTGAGGGTCTAGTACTCGGGGGCGTGTCGGCGGTCTTTGACCTCCGTTATCCCGGCATTGCCATCCAGGCCGTTGGCCTTACCTTCGGCACACTCTTTGTGCTCCTCATGGCTTACAGTTCCGGTGTCATCAAGGTCACCCAGAAGTTCCGCCTCGGCGTCATTGCTGCCACCGGCGGCATCATGCTCTTCTACCTCGCCGAGATGATCCTCGGATTCTTTGGCGTTCACTTCCTCACTGTCAATGGATCCGGCCCCATCGGCATTGGCTTCAGTCTCATCGTCGTCTGCATCGCCGCCCTGAACCTCGTCCTCGACTTCGACTTCATCGAGCAGGGCGTGAACTACGGCGCGCCCAAATACATGGAGTGGTACGGTGCCTTTGGCATCATGGTCACCCTCATCTGGCTCTACCTTGAGATGCTGCGCTTGCTTGCCAAAATGCGCAGCCGCGACTAGCTTCTGCCCCCAATCCAAATCACGCTGAACTACTGTAAGTACAGCCTGTTCGCGCCGTATGCGTGAGCAGTCTGTACTGCAGCGGGTGACCTGGATCACCGCAGCGCTTTCATGCATACTGCACAATAGACGTGGCTTTTGAGTGCGTTGATGGCGGGGGCTGTATGGCGAATGCAGTGAACAGCCACGCAGGCGGGTCGGGTGAAGTCGTTTTCCACGTCCACTCCGTCTCAAAGACCTATCAGACCGGTGGCATCCCCATCGTCGCGCTCCGTTCCATTGAGCTTGATCTGAACGCAGGCGAATTTGTCGTCTTCCTAGGTCCTTCCGGCAGCGGCAAATCCACCTTGCTCAATATCCTCGGCGGCCTCGACAAGCCCACCAGCGGCGATGTGCGCTTCCGCGATCACTGGCTCTCTGAAGCAGGCGACGCCGGACTCACGCGCTTCCGTCGTGAACACGTCGGCTTCGTCTTCCAGTTCTACAACCTCATCCCCAGCCTCACCGCTTTCGAAAATGTCGCCTTGGTCACAGAGATTGCCGAACACCCCATGGATCCCCACGAAGCACTACGCCTTGTAGGCCTGGCAGATCGCGAAAGCCACTTTCCTTCCCAGCTCTCCGGCGGAGAGCAACAACGGGTCGCCATTGCCCGTGCCATCGCCAAAAATCCTGACATACTCCTCTGCGACGAGCCTACCGGCGCTCTTGATTTCCCCACAGCAAAGCTCGTGCTCGATGTCCTTGCCAACATCAATGCCACTTTGCATACCCTTGTCGCTGTCATCACCCACAACGCCGCCATCGCAGCCATGGCAGACCGCGTCATCCGCCTGCGCAGCGGTGAAATCGTCGATGTTACTCGCAATGCTGAGCGGGCACGACCCGAGGACTTGATGTGGTGAGCCATGACAGCACTCCATCGCAAGCTGTACCGCGATCTGTTTCACATGAAGGGCCAGGTTACAGCCATTGCGCTCGTCATAGCCTGCGGTGTGGCGTCTTTCGTCACCATGCGGGCCATGTATCGCTCTCTGTTGCGCTCGCAGCAAAGCTACTATGCCGAGTACCGTTTCGCCGATGTGTTCGCCGAGGTCAAGCGTGCCCCTTACTGGGTTGCGGCTCGCATCCGCGAAATTCCCGGCGTCCAACAGGTCCAGACACGCGTCGTCATGGACGTGACACTCAACGTTCCGGGCCTCTATGAGCCCGCCGTTGGTCGTCTGCTCTCTCTTGAACCTAAGCAGGCAGGCAGCCTGAATGCTCTCTTTCTCCGTCAGGGCCGCTTCGCTGACCCCGCATCCGACCGCGAAATCGTCGCCAGCGAGGCCTTTGCCATCGCCAATCACCTCGTGCTCGGCGACAGCCTTGAGGCTGTCATTCAAGGCCGCTGGCAGCGACTCACCATCGTCGGCATCGCGCTCTCGCCGGAATACATCTACGAAATTCGCGGCGGCGCGTCTCTCTTCCCAGACAATAAACGCTTCGGCGTCCTCTGGATGCCTGCCCATGCCCTGGAAGCCGCCCTCGACATGGACGGTGCCTTCAATTCTGTAGCCATCGCTCTCCAGCCGCGCGCGGACGAGGCTGACGTCATCGCGCGTATCGATCACCTCCTGGACCCATATGGCTGCCTGGGGGCATACGGACGCGCTGATCAAACCTCGCACCGTTTCGTCTCCGATGAAATCTCGCAGAACCGCATCAGCGCCAACATCATTCCCGCCATCTTTCTCGTCGTGGCCGCGCTCCTCGTGCACCTGTCATTCAGCCGCCTCGTGAGCATACAACGCACTGAAATTGCCGTCGTCAAGGCCTTCGGCTACACCAACATGCAGGTCATCATGCATTACGTCCAGTTCAGTCTGCTCGTTGCCCTCGCGGGCTACCTCCTCGGCTGCGCCGTTGGCTGGTACTACGGCATTCGGCTGGCCTCACTCTACGCTGAGTTTTATCGGTTCCCCATTCTTGTCTATCAGCCCGAGCCGCGCATCTTCATCTGGGCCGGAGTCATCAGCCTCATCACTGCGGTCGCTGGCGCTGCCGGCGCCGTTCGAAGCGCCGCTTCGCTTCCCCCGGCTGAAGCCATGCGCCCTGAAAAGCCCCCAGAATTTCGCCCTCGCATCATCGACCGCTTCAACCTGCGTCGGATACACCCCGCCGTGCGCATGACCCTGCGCAACATCGAGCGCCGCCCATGGCGCGCGCTGGCCTCGGCCTTCGCCATCTGTTCCTCCATCATGATCGTCGTCGTTGAGTTCGGCATGTTCAACTCAGTTGATCGCATGATGACCTTGCAGTTCCGCGATGCGCAGCGCGAGGATATCGCCGTCGCCCTCAACGAAGCTCATTCCGCATCCGCGAGCCTAGAACTCGCTCGCCTGCCCGGTGTCATCCGTGCTGAGCCATTCCGAGCCGTCCCTGTTCGACTTCGTCATGGGCATCGCTGGCGCAAGACAGCTCTGCTTGGCCTTAGCAGTAATGGTGAAATGCGCACACTCATGGATCAGCACGGCCACAGGCAGCCCTTGCTAGGCGACGGAATTATCATCAGTGCCGCCCTTGCCGACATCCTTCATATCTCGCCCGGCAAGCACCTGCGCGTGGAAGTCCTCGAAGGACGGCGCTCCGTGCATGATGTGATTGTCGCCGGCACCGTGGATGAGCTGCTTGGCACCAATGCCTACATCGAACTGCACGCCCTCAACCGTCTCCTCCTGGAGGATCACTCCATCTCGGGAGCCTTTTTGCAGGTCGATGCCAGCCATCAGCAATTGCTCTATTCAACTCTTAAAAGCCTGCCTGCGGTCGCCGCCGTCTCCGTCAAGCAGGCCCAGGTCGACAGCTTCAAAGAAACCATCGATCGCAGCATGACCATCTCGATTGGAACGTTGATGGTCTTCGCCATCATCATTGCTGTAGGCATGATTTACAACGGCGCGCGGATCGCCCTCTCAGAGCGCGCACGCGAGCTGTCAACAATGCGCGTGCTGGGCTTTACGCGCCACGAAATCACCTTCATTCTCCTTGGTGAACAGGCACTGATCACCCTCTTTGCCCTGCCCTTCGGCTTTCTGGCCGGCTACGCACTCTGCGCTGTTTTGGCGGCGGCCATGCGGACTGAGCTCTATCGCATGCCTCTCGTCGTCCTGCCTGCCAGCTACGCCTGGGCATTCTTGATTGTTCTTTTCTCAGCGGTTCTCTCGGGTATACTCGTGAGCCGACGCATCTCAAAGCTCGACATCGTCTCCGTGTTGAAGGCCAGGGAGTGAGATGAAACGACGAACACAAATCGCGCTCATCTTTGGCGCGCTGCTGCTGGCCGCCGGCATCGCATTCCTCTTCCGGCCCGCTCCCGTGCCGGTGCAAACCGTCGAAGTGCGCCGCGGAGAGTTGCAGGAGTTCGTCGAAGAAGAAGGCAAGACGCGCATGCACGATCACTTCGTCGTCGCCGCTACGGTCTCCGGCATCCTCCGTCGCGTCACCCTCGACGCAGGCGATCACGTCCACGCCGGAGACGCAGTCGCATGGATTGATCCGGCGCCCATAGACCCGCGTCAGACTGCCGTTCTTGAGGCGCGTCTCAAGGCAGCAAAGTCCGCGCAGGACCAGGCCAATGCACTCGCCGACCGTGCCCGCGCGGACGCTGCACAAGCGGCCCAGGACCTGGCCAGAAGCCGAGAGCTTCAGCAGCACGGCATCATCTCAAAGGAAGCGCTAGACAAGGCTGCAACCATTGACCAGCTTGCTCGCAAGCAGCTTCAGGCTGCGCTCTCCGCCGCGGAATCCGCCTCCTATCAGGTCGAAGAAGCCAGGGCGGCACTGCTCGTTCAACAGGATGGAAGTTCGCACCTGCCCACCGCCCTCATCTCGCCTGTTGATGGACGCGTGCTGCGGCTTATCGAGAAGAGTGAGAAAGTTGTGGCTCCCGGCATGCCCATCCTCGAGATCGGCTACACACCGCGCCTCGAAATCGTCACGGACTTTCTCACGCGCGACGCCGTGCGCATTCGCCCCGGCATGTCCGCAGTCATCACAGACTGGGGCGGCGACACGCCAATCCCCGCCGTCGTCCGCATGATCGAGCCCGGCGCCTTTACTAAGATCTCCGCTCTGGGCGTCGAGGAACAGCGCGTGAATGTCATCTGCGACTTTGCCGGTGACTCACATGGCATGGAAGACGGCTATCACGTTGAAACGCGTGTCATCGTTTGGCAGGGTCAGGATGTCTTGCTCGTCCCTTCCAGTGCTGTCTTCCGCAGCGGATCAGACTGGGCCGTTTTCACCGTGAAGGATGCGCGGGCTCGCAAAACCGTCGTGCAAATTGGCCATCGCGGAGAGGTCTATTGGGAGGTCCTCAGCGGTCTTCAGCCCGGCGAACATGTCATCGTCCATCCCAGTGCTGAGACCGATAGCGGTATCCGCGTGCAGGAATCTCCTCCGCGTTAGCATTCGTTCCTGTGTTCTCGTAAGAAAGCACTCAGCGTAGGCCGTCATGCTGTTTCCGCTGGTGCCCGGAGGGGGAATCGAACCCCCACGACCGGTTAAGGTCTGCGGATTTTAAGTCCGCTGCGTCTGCCAGTTTCGCCATCCGGGCTCAAAGCCATTGGGTACATGTTCCATGTTAGCCGAGCCAACACACCCAATGTAGGCACGCCGCTTCTCCCCGGCAATAACCTGCACGAAATTCTTCGTTCCAAGCCTCGATGACTAACCCTGGAAGCTCCACATCTATTGCGGAACCCGAAAGCAAATCGCCTCACCATCCAGCCTGTACTCAGCAGAGCACGTATCCCCGCCGCAAATCATCGTCTCTCCCTCACACAGCTGTCGCCGCGTAATCAGCCCCAGCGTGCCGCAGCGCGGGCATGACATCACAGCCACGTACGGGTTCTGCGTGTTTCCCAGCTTGGACTCACTTTCCAACACGAAAACTGTTCCAGGCGCCATTCTTTCGGGAATCCATTCTTCCAGAAACTGCAGATCGGCTGGCATGCTTCCCTCCTTGGGGTTCGGGTTGCGTTGCAGCGATTCCTCATTCACGCAGTCTCCTGCTCCTCCCACTGCGTGCCGCTCGGCAGAGACGTCACCGTCTCCTTTTGCTGAGTAGTCTTGCTTCCGTTGCTCTTCAACGTCAATCACATATCGGTGGTAGGGAGTATCAACTCGGATTCCCACGCGCCTCGTCGAATGTCATTGTCCGCCAGATGCACCACCGCCAGATGCAGCCTTTGTACCGGCGCGCTCTGCCCCATCAATCGCCCGATACGTCTCGATGTTCCGCAAAATGGCCTGCACGTACTCACGCGTCTGCGTAAACGGGATCGACTCCACAAATTCATCCATCCCGTCATACGGCCCTGCGTCCTTCCAGTCCTCCACGCGATTGTCTCCCGCGTTGTAGGCCGCCAGAGCGTACTCCTCCACGCCGCCAAAGTGATCCAGCATCTTCCTTAGGTACCGCGTCCCGAGGCGTATGTTTGTCTCCGGGTTCAGCAGTTGAAATGTCTGAAAATGCGTCATGCCCTCTTCCCGCGCCATGGCCCTGCCCACCGAGGGCAGTAATTGCATCAATCCGTAGGCGTTCGCATACGAAATCACCGCCGGATTGAACTCTGACTCCTGCCGGATGAGCGATGCCACCAGGTAGGGATCAAGGTGATTCTTCTCTGACTCCTCCTTGATCGTGTCCCAATAGGGCTCCGGGAAAAGAATCCGCCAATATGCCAGCGGAATGGCGTCGATGGATGCAGTAGCCGCGTAAGGCAGTGCCCGCTTCAGCGCACGCATGGCTCTGAATGTCTCACCGTACGAAGCAAAAATCTCCGCTTCTGCCAGTGCGCTCCACGATGCGGAATCCGGGTCCGCGGCAATCTCCAGCGGCACATAGTCATTCATGCCCGCATTTGCCAGTACACGCGCCTTTGCAAGATGCTCGTTATCATCTGGAAAGCCATCATCCAGCTGCGGCACCGGTTTCGCCTTGAATCTCTCCAGCAGCGGCTCGTTGGCCGGCTGCACATTGCCCATTGCGGCCAGCCGCTTGCGAGCCATCTGCGCATAGAAGTAGTGCTGGTAGGCGCGCACAATGGCGCGATAGTTCGCCGCGGCCATCGACGGCTTGTGGTCCTGCGTCTCATAAAGACGCGCACGCCAGTAGAGCGCGGCCACCGTCTCGCTCGCTGCCGGATACCGCTCAATCTGCTCGTCAAACAGCCGCGCCGCATCGCTGTAAAGCCTCTGTCGATAGCTCAGCCAGCCCGCCCTCCAATGAGCTGCCGGAGCATAGCGGCTCTCAGGAAACCGCTTGGCCAGTTCGCCGTAATACTCCACCGCATGCGGATAGTCTCGGCTCAGCAGATACATATTGCCGCTTGAAAACAGCGCCTCCGCCAGCCATGTGCTCTTTGGGAAGCGCGTCTCCATCTGCGCAACAATCTGCTGCTGCCCACTTTGGTCGCCACGCCCGCGCGCCAGCTCCATCAGCAGATACATCCTCCGCGCGCCATTGTCGTCCTGCGTGTCGGGCAGCGCCTCTGCTGCTGCCTTGCTCAGCCGCTTCAGGTTCAGGTCGCAGGCTGCCGCTGCCACGGCAAATCCATTGCGGCTGTCCTGTGATAGATCCGGCCGTCGCGTCAGTGCTTGATACTCATCTCCCGCCTCGCTGTACCTGTGCGCCTTGTAGTACGCGTCTGCCAGGCTGCGCATCTCCGCCACGGTCAGCGTCGAATCCGCACCGAGCAACGCAATCTGCGTCCGTGCCGCGCCAGCCTCCTGGCTCAGCGGGCGCGTCAGCAGAACCTGTTTGAACATCCGCACGGCGTCATCATTTTGCCCCAGCGCCAGCGCCACCTGGCCCTGCGCCAATCCATAACCCGGGCGATTTGCCGCCGGCCCGTTAGCCACCGCTGCCAGCACCTTCTGTGCTCCTCGCGCATCTTTCATGGCCAGCAGAACGTTCGCCTCCAGCTCAGGCAACTGGACCGCAAAAACACTATCAGGGTATCGCTGTGTGAATCCATGCAGCAGTAACTCAGCGGCATGTTCGTTGCCGCGCGCATGCTCGGCCTGCGCCGCCAGAAAGTCCGCGTAGTCCCCCAGCACGTCACTGGCCTGCCGCGCCTCCCGCAGGTTAGTCACGGCCTCGGCATACCGCTTATCCAGCATGTAGGCGTGCCCCAGCGCCAGATACGCCGCCGCTGCAGCATCGCCCGTGTGCTTCCGCGCATAGTTCGTTACACCCTCATAGGCTGCCGGCGTGCGCATCGTTGCCAGTTGCTGGGCCATCGGTCGCAGCTCGCTCGATGCCACAAATGCCTGCCGAATGCGCCGAGTCTGTGCCGAAGGCCTGCGATGCCGCACGTGGCGGCTCGGCTTTTTCGTCGCGTTTGCCGCCTTCGTTTTCGTATAGCTCGTCGATTTCCTGGCCTTCGCCTTCTTCGTCGCCTTAGCCGCCGGCTTTGTGGCATCCGGCGTGTCGACTTCCGCACTACGCACAGCCACCGGCATCACAACCATCAGCGCGGCCAGCAGCATCGCCACACATCGCTCCAGCCATCGCGCCGGAGTGGAATGAATTCCGCCTTTCATACTTTCACTCTAAGCCGCTTTCATCCCGCCGGAGTTCCCCCGTACCACCAGTGTTACCGGCTAAATCTGTCGTCACTAGTCAGACCGTCGCGCCTTCGTGTCCGTTAGCCTGATGCCCCGTTTGGTCCCCTGCACCGCCGTCCGGTAAACTCAATGCAACGGACCCTCTCGAATCTTCGATGGAATTCCCGCAACCAAAGGCCATGGCGACCATCCAACCTATTGCAGGAGAAAACGAGCAGCATCCCGATGTGGCCCTCGTCGAACGGGTCCGCAACGGAGATGTTTCGGCCTACGATACGCTGGTCCGCAAGTACGAGCGGCAGGTCTTCCGGATTGCACAGCACATCACGCAAAACCGCGAAGACGCTGAGGACGTTATGCAGGACGCGTTTCTCAAAGCCTATGAGAAGCTCGACCAGTTCCAGGGAAATTCGAAGTTTTACACATGGTTGGTCAGAATTGCAGTCAACGAAAGCCTGATGCGGCTGCGCAAGCGGCGTACCGGCAAAATGGTCTCCATCGACGAGGATGTAGAGACAGACGAGGGCAATGTCCCCCGCGACCTGGCCGATTGGGCTCCAGATCCCGAGCAGAACTACACGCAGGCCGAACTGGCAGAAATTCTGCGCAAGACCATCCAGGGATTGCCGCAGGGTTTCCGCATTGTCTTTGTCTTGCGCGACGTGGAAGGGCTTTCCACAGAAGAAACGGCAGAAACGCTCGGCTTGAGCGTTCCAGCCGTCAAGTCGCGCCTCTTGCGCGCACGGCTTCAGTTGCGCGAGCGCCTGAGCCGCTACTTCCGCAGGAAAAAGGGTGGTGAGAAGTGACCTGCTCTGAATTTCTGGCTTTGCTCGACGATCTGATTGACGACTCGGTAAGCACCGATACCCGCACGGAACTCGAGAAGCACCTCAAGGGCTGCGAACACTGCGAGGTCACGTTCAACACCACGCGCAAGACCATTGAAATCTATCGCTCGCACGAGATTTACGAGTTGCCCGCTGGCCTCCGTGAGCGTCTCCACTCTGCCATCATGGCCCGCTGCAAAAAGGGCTGCTGAAGGCAGCCCTTTCGCCCCGGTTTCTTAGTGTTTACTGTACATCTCCATCACATCCTTGCGCAGTTCCGCTCGGCTCGATTCGCGCGTATAGAACATATGCCCGCCCGGATACTCATGCACTGAAACACGCGTCGGATCTCCCATCACCGGCATCTGGTCCACCGTCAGAATCGATCCCATGAACGGACACGACAGATCATTCCATCCGTGCACAATCATCACACGCAGCTTTGGGTCTGCTGCCACAGCCTGCCGCAGTTGCGGCACAGAGCCCGTCCGCAGCGCGGCGTCCCGGTCCCATAGCCGGTTCACTTCATAGGAGAGCGCGTTATAGCGCGCATCCACCTTCCAGCCCACCGTCTCGGTCACAAAGTTCACCATCGCCGTCGTCATCGGAGCAATCATTGCAGCAAGAATCGGATCATTTGCCCTTTGCTCCGGCGCAAATGGAAATGGATCGAACGAGGTCACGTTTGAGTCGTATACCGAACCCAGCTTACCTTGCTCCCTATACACCTCGCGCAGATACGCGTCTGTCTCCAGTCGGCCTCCCGAGTACTTCACAAACGTCGGGTCCAGCCCCGTCATCTCCGTAACCTTCTGGATCATCCTGTCCGTCGCGGCCTGGTCCGAACGGCCCTTGATCAGCGTCGTTGCATACTCGCCCATCGTGTAACTGATGACATCCTGCATTGCCTGCGGCGTCAGCTTCTTCTGTCGCTCCAGGTTCGCCGCCGTAATCGAAGGTAACGTCACCATCCACGGCAGGGGGCTCAGGTCGCCATCCCGCTCGATCGTCGGGTTCAGGTACGGCGACACAAGCACAACGCCATTCATCGCCACGCCCAGTTGCGATTGCAGAAAGTACGCGACGCGCGGTCCACGGAAGCCCCCATAGCTCTCGCCCACTAGGTACTTCCGCGACTCTAGTCGCCCGTTCTTCACCAGCCAGTCGTAGATCACTCGTGACAGGTACTCGATGTCCGGCTCCGTACTGTAGAACAGCTTCTTCGCCTCTGCCTCAGGCACCAGCGACCGGCTGAATCCCGTGCCGACCGGGTCGATAAACACGAGGTCGGTAAAATCCAGCCACGTCCCCGGGTTGTCCTTCAGCACTGCAGGGTCAGACGGGCTGTCTCCCTCATTCCCCGCTTGCAGGTGCTTCGGCCCAATTGCGCCTAGGTTCAGGTACACGCTCGCTGCACCCGGCCCACCGTTTAGCGCAAAGGTGACTGGCCGGTCCTTACCTTCCATCGTGTAGGCCGTCGCCACCACTTGGCCCACTTCCTTGCCATCCGTGTTGCGCACCGGCAGCGCGCCCACCGTCACCGTGTAATGCAGAGTCTTGCCGTTCAGCTGCATCGTCTGGTCCGTGTGCGCATCCGCCGGCAGTGGCGGCAGGTCCAGCTTGTCCTTGGGCTTTTCGCTCGTCTTCTCAGGGGTGGTTGCAGCTTTGTCCTCTTGTGCCCAAACCTGCGCAGCCGCGACACTCAGGCAGCAGACAGTACACGCCACCACCGCGATGCGCCATGTGTGAATTCCTAAACGCAGTTTCATCATGGCAATACAATACATCTCCGGCGCCAGTGCTGGCAGGTCTAAACCCCCATGATTTACTCTTAGAAATGGCATGAAACTTCAGCACGCGCTTCTCATTCCAGCTGCAGCCGCAGCACTAGTGGCCTCCGCCTTCGCACAGGACACCACCAAGCCCACCGAGCAGGAAGTACCAGACGCACCCACCGCCACCGCTGCAGCTCTCATTCAGCCCAACGGTCCCCACGTCATCTTTGACACCTCTATGGGCCGCATTACCTGCCAGTTTTTCCAAAAGCAGGCGCCCAAAGCCGTCGCCAACTTCATCGGACTCGCCCAGGGCACAAAGGACTGGACCGACCCCGCCACCAAAAAGGTCCAGCACAACAAGCCCCTCTATGACGGCACCACCTTCCACCGCGTCATCCCTGAATTCATGATTCAGGGCGGCGACCCCACCGGCACCGGCATGGGCGACCCCGGCTACACCTTCGAGGACGAGTTCGATCCCAACCTCAACTTCGACGTGCCCGGACGCCTCGCCATGGCCAACTCCGGCCCCAACACCAACGGCAGCCAGTTCTTCATCACCGAGCAGGCATACGACACGCTCAACCAGCACTACACCCTCTTCGGCCAGTGCGATGAGCCCAGCATCCTCGTCGTCAAGAGCATTGCGCGTGTGCAACGCGATGAGAACGACAAGCCCATCACGCCCGTCGTGCTCAACAAGGTGACCATCATTCCCGAGGGCCAGCCGCTGCCGCCTTCGCCAGCCGCCGCGCCAGCGCCCGCACCATCGCCTGCCCCGGCCGCCGCGCCCAAACCGTAATCCGCACCCCCTGATCCCACCGGATCCGGGTGCCCCAGGTCTCGTTTTTTAGGACCCGGGAAACGACAAAAAACCAGGAGCTCCCATGGCACTCGCAGCAGGAACATACGCCGTCTTCAACACCACTGAAGGCAAGATCACCGTCCGCCTCTTCGAATCCGACGCGCCCATCACCGTCAAGAACTTCATTGATCTCGCCGAGGGCGCCAAAGAGTGGGTCCACCCCTCCACCCGCGCCAAGTCCACCAGCAAGCTCTATGACGGTACCATCTTCCATCGCATCATCCCCGATTTCATGATTCAGGGCGGCGACCCCACCGGCACCGGCATGGGTGGCCCCGGTTACCGCTTCCAGGATGAAACCAAGGGCTCGCCGCACAAGTTCGACAAGCCCGGCAAGCTCGCCATGGCCAACTCCGGACCCAACACCAACGGCTGCCAGTTCTTCATCACCGTCGCCCCCACCCCGTGGCTCACCGGCAACCACACCATCTTCGGCGAAGTTGTTGAGGGCCAGGACATCGCAGACAAGATCTCCCGCGTCCCCCGCAACTCACAGGACAAGCCCCACAAACCCGTAGTCCTCGATTCCCTCGTCATCGAGCGCATCGCCTAGCAACTCATCCATCACAGCAAAGCCCCCGGCATCCACCCGAGGGGCTTTGCTATTTCTGCACACTGTATAACTTTTTCAGTCGCACTTTTCGCACAATTCCAGAATCGCCTTCCCAAACTTCTCCACTTTCGCAGTTCCCATGCCGTCCACCTCCAGCAACTGCCTCGGATTCTGTGGTCGGGCCTGCGCCACCGCGTACAGGGTACGGTCATGCATCACCACATAGGCTGGCACCCGCCGTCGTTTCGCCTCCGCCGCGCGCCACTCCCGCAGCCTCCCCGCCAGCGCCTCATCAGCCGTGGAAAGTCGTACCGGATCGCTCAATGCCTTTTCGACCCTCCCTGTCTGTCCTTTCCTCATCTTCCTCACAGAATTCGTTGCCTCAGCCTTCCCGCTAAACTCCTCCACTACTCCGTCGGCCAGCAGTAGATCCACATGCGTCAAAGTCCTCGTACCCAGCCCCGCTGCTGTCAGCCGCACCTTGCGGAACCGCCGCACCTCGCCGTCCTTCTCGTACTCGGCGTCCTCCACCTGCACAAGCCCGCTGCGCATCAGTGCATCCAGCACGGATTCGAACTCATCCCGGCTCATGTGTCCGGCCGGGTCCACCGTCTTGTGCAGTGTCCCTGCCGCCTTGTACTCCACCGGACGCAACGCCTCCAAAATTGCCTGCGCCATCTTCCGTTCAACCGTCGTGGCACGGCGAAACAGTTTCAGCACTGCCCCCGCCGGGTTGCACACATCGCACACCCCGCACGGCTGAGCATCCTCAACGTCGCCAAAATGCCGCACCAGCGCTGCCATCCTGCAATCCGTGGCCTCGGTAAACCGCAGCACCTTGCTCAGCTGTTCTGCCCTGTGTTGCGCCTGCACCGCGTACGTTTTCTTCCACCCCGGTCCGCCCGCCGTCACGTGCCCGCCATAGTCCACCCGTGCGCCGCCGTGGATCTCCAGCTTCTCCAGCGCCTTATCAAATTCCTCATCGCTCAGCTCGCACGCACCCCGCAGATCCTCCACCGCCTGCAGATCATCCGTCAATGCACGGTATACCTGCTCCAGGTGCGCCACCGGTGGATAATCCCTGTTCAGAAAGAAATCCTGCGTCCTCCGGTCGGCATATGAGTGCATCAGGAACGTCCGGCTTGGCTTCCCGTCCCGTCCCGCCCGTCCAATCTCCTGGTAGTACCCCTCGAGCGTTGACGGCAAGCCCACATGAATCACCGTCCGGATGTCCGCCTTGTCCACGCCCATGCCAAACGCGATGGTTGCCACCACCACCTCCAGCTTCCCTGTCTGGAACGCCGTCTGCACGCGCTCCCGTGTTTCAGTATCCAGTCCCGCATGGTACGCCGCGGTCCGCGCTACGGCCGTGATCTCCTCTGCCAATTGCTCCGCTAGCTTCCGCGAGGACGCATAGACTATCGCCGGCCGCCGCGCCTTCTCCTTCAGCAGCCCGCACACAGCCGTCCCTCGCTGCGGCACAGGCAGATCCACCACTTCAACCGCCAGATTCTCTCGTCGAAAGCCGTGGATGAAGCGTTTCGGATTCACCATGCCCAGCTGCATCACAATGTCTTCCTGCACCGCAGGCGTCGCCGTAGCCGTCAGCGCTACCACCGGTGCGGGACGCAGCGCAGGCAAATACTGCCCCAGCATCCGATAGTCAGGCCTGAAGTCGTGCCCCCATTGCGAAATGCAGTGTGCTTCGTCCACCGCGATCAACGCCGGCCTCCGCCTGGCCAGCATCGCGCCAAAGCCCGGCACGCGTAGCCGCTCCGGTGCGATAAACAAGAACTGTAGCTTCCCCGCCAGGTAATCCACGCATACCTGCCGCGAGGCTCCTCGGTCCAGCCCAGAGTGAATCCGCTCCGCCCGCAGCCCCAACCCCGCCAGCTTCGCAACCTGGTCTTCCATCAACGCAATCAGCGGAGAAACCACCAGTGCAGTCCCCCCCAGCGCCACCGCTGGCAACTGATAGCACAGGGACTTCCCCGAACCCGTTGGCATCACCAGCAGCAGGTCCCTGCCTTCGATGGCCGTGCGGCACACCGCCTCTTGATTCGCTCTAAACCGTTCAAAGCCAAATGTCGCTTGAAGAATTGCCGGCAAATTCTGTGCTGTGCAGACGCTCATTGAAAAGGTTCGCGGAGTCCGATCTTGCGTCTGGCATCCATCGGCCCAGTCGCTCAACTCACTCTACAGCAGACAGCCTGCCACCCGTTACATAAGTCACGTTCGAAAACCAGTTCCTAACCCTTTCTTTGCATTCACTTGCAACCCCCGTGGGATATGCTCTACTCCTAAATTGTCTCTTAATGCATACATGCTCCGCGGACCAGTACGCCCGCAATCGCTGCAATACCGAACGGCTGGTTTTCCGGCCAATCAAGCAGGGGGAACCATGAATGACCTGACGCTGAAACTCTACTTCTGGATGCGAACCCTCACCTTCTGTGAAGAAGCGCAGGACATTGTTGAGTACGCACTCCTCCTGATGCTGATTGCCTGCAGTGTAACCATGGGAATGAAGACCCTGGCCCTCGGCATCGACCATGCGTACAACAGCTTGGCCTTGAGCGTTCAGCACTACATTGGCGGATCCCACCACCGCGGGTTCGATGACTAGTCTGCCAATAGCTGGACCATAAATTACAGATTGACCGGCCCCGACTTACTAAATCAAACTAGACGCAACAACAGCGGCTGCTTCGCGCAGCCGCTGTTTCGCTGAACAATGAAATCACCCAGCATTCAATTATCGATACACCACAACAATCATCTTCACGCTTACGATTGCTATAATCCATGGTACAGAGCGTAGCTTCCTGCACTCCCCATGAATCTCCAAGATCTACGCTATCTCGTCGCACTCTCTGAACATCGCCACTTCGGCCGCGCGGCCGAAGCGTGCAATGTCAGCCAGCCCACCCTCAGCAACCAGTTGCGCAAACTTGAGGAGGAACTGGGTGTCACCCTGCTCGAGCGCACCAACAAGCGCGTTGTGCTCACCCCCGTAGGCAGTCGCATACTCGCCCATGCCCAGCGCGCCCTCGAAGAAACCCGCCAGATGGAGGAAGTCGCCCAGGCCTCTCGCAATCCGCTCGTCGGTCCACTCAAACTCGGCGTCATTCCCACCCTCGCTCCCTACCTCATGCCCCTCATCTTGGAACCGCTGCGCCTTGGCTATCCCGGCCTGACCATTGAGCTTTGGGAGGACCAGACCCGCACTCTCGTCGATTCCCTGCGCAACCACCGTCTCGATGCTGCCCTGCTCGCCACTGCCACTGACGCACCCGAAATCACCGAAATCGCCCTATTTGACGAACCACTCCTCGCGGCTCTGCCTGTCCATCACCGCCTCCTCGCAGGAGCAACAGTCTGCGAAGAAGCCTTGACCGACGAACTCCTTGTCCTGGCCGAGGGCCACTGCCTCGCCAACCAGGCTCTGGCCGCCTGCGGCTCCCGGCAGGGTGCCCACAGCGGCTTACACGGCTCCATGCAGGCCGCAACGCTGGAGACCCTCGTAAACCTCGTTGCCGCCGGCTATGGCGTCACTCTCATCCCAGCCCTGGCCGCTGACTCGCTCCGCCAGCGCGGCATTGTCCTGCGCCCACTTGCCGGCCGTTCCTGCCGCACCATCCGCCTCGCCAGTCGGCCCGGCTTCCCGCGCCCCCAGGCTCTACGCGCGCTTGAAAAGATTATCCGTTCCGCTGTCGATCTCGCCCGCTTTCAATCCTGAAATCCGCTCAATTCCATCTGTGGAAATCACGGCCAAAAACTCCACCAAAACCGGAAAATCCCCGTCAAATACCCAAGAATGTCGCCAAAGATGAATTCCGGCCCGCCTTATCCACAAAAACCGGTTCTGCCGCCGTTGACCCTGCCCTTCCAGCTCCTTACAGTCTGTAGTCAATGGGTCATCCACAGGCCGTCCGGCTTGCGACGGCAGGATGCATTGGCCACCAACCGCACCGCGGTGCACAGCCCCTAGTGACCGGAGATAGCATGCTGAAACTGAAAAAAATCCACATCCTCGGCTTCAAGAGCTTTTGTGATCGCACGGAGCTCACCGTGCCCGGTGAGGGCGTCGCCGCGGTTGTGGGACCAAACGGTTGCGGCAAGTCCAATATTCTCGATGCCCTCAGTTGGGTGCTCGGCGAGCAGAGCGCCAAGACTCTCCGCGGCACGCAGATGCAGGACGTCATCTTTGCCGGAACCCGCCAGCGCAAGCCGCTCGGCATGGCCGAAGTCACTCTCACCATGGTTGACCCAGATGCCTATGAGGGGCCCATCCCCATCGAGCCCGAGATCGTCGCCGACGAAGAAGGCCCCGCCGATTGGGATGAGGAGGAACTACGCCGTCAGAGGGCCGCCGAAGCCGAGGAAATCGCCGCCTCCGAGCAACCCGGCCAGGCCATCGAGGATGATGAAGCCAACGACCCACAGCCCACCGAGAAAGTCGACGGGGCCCAGGCTGTCGTCCTAAAGATCCGACGCCGCAAGTTCCACCGCACGCCGCAAAAGGGTGAAGTCGTCATCACCCGCCGACTCTTCCGCACCGGAGACAGCGAATACCTGCTCAACGGAAAGCTCTGCCGCCTGCGCGACATTCAGGACATCTTCATGGGCACCGGCCTTGGCCCTGACAGCTACGCCATCATTGCCCAGGAGCAGATCGGCCAGTTGCTCAGCTCCAAGCCCCATGACCGTCGCGCAATCATTGAAGAGGCTGCCGGCATCACCCGATTCAAGACCAAGAAACGCCTCGCTGAACTTCGTCTCGAAAGCTCCAAGCAAAACCTTGCCCGCATCGATGACATCTTTGAAGAAGTCACGCGGCAGATGAACAGCCTCAAGCGCCAGGCCGCCAAAGCCGAGCGCTTTGCCGCCGTGCGCGATGAACTCCGCAGCCGTCTGCGTGTCGTCCTGGCCAGCCGCATGGCCGCCATGGATTCCGAACAGGCCCGCCTGGAGCAGGAGATGGCCGCCCTTACGGAGCGCATCAACATCTCGGCCGCTGAGATTGAGTCACAGGAGGCCAGCCAGCACTCTCTCACTGAGCGCGGCTATGAGCTGGATCGCGAGAGCCAGGAGGCACAGAGCCGTGCCAACACCGCTGCCGTCGAGCTCGAGCGCGCCACCTCCCGCGAACGCAGCAACGGCGAGCGCATTCACGAGTTGGAGGCCCGCCTTGCTGCCGCCGCGGCCGAGCTTGAGCAGACTCGCTCCCAGCTATCCGGCATCGCCGAAGAGCGCGCCCAGCAGCAGAGCTTCCTGGAAACCGCCGCTAGTGAGGCGCGTGCCTTCCATCAGCGCGTGGAGGCCCGCCAGCAGGAGGCTCGCGCCGCCGCTGAAGAAGTCTTCAGCGCTGAGCGTCAGTTGGAGTCCGCCCGCCGCCATGCCATGCACCTGCTCACCCAGGCAGGCAATGCGCGCAACAGCACCGCACAGGCCGAAGAAAGCCTCGCCGTATTGGAGCGTGAGGCCGAGCGGCTCGATGCTGAAATGGGCCAGGCCCGCAACGAACTTGAACACATGGGCGTGCAAAGCGGCCAAGCCAGGCTCCGTTTTCAGTCTGCCGGCGAATCACTCAAGCAGCTCGAAGGTGAGATCATTGCGCTGCGCGAAAGTCTCCAGGCCCGCCGGTCCGAAGAAGAGGCTCTCCGGATCCGATCAAACGAGCTTCGCAGCGCGCATGCTACTGCCACTGGCCGACGTAACTCGCTCGACGCGCTCATCCGCGACCACAGCTACGCCACGGATACGGTTCGCCGCCTGCTCAAGCCTGGCGGGCTCGCGCAGGGCGCCGCCGGTACCCTCGCTGACTTCTTAGAAGTCAGCGACTCCCACGAGGGCGTCGTCGATGAGTTTCTCCGCGATGAGCTCAATTACGTCGTCGTCAAGAGCTGGAGCGCTGCCGAGGAGGGCGTTCGTCTGCTCAAGTCCGGTGTCGAAGGCCGCGCCACCTTCCTCATCCATCCTGAGGATTCCGCGCACAACGGAGCAGGCAATGGCCACTCTGACCCCATCCATCTTCCCGGCCTTACGCCGCTCAAAGATACCATCCGCGTTCTCAATGGCTTTGGTCGCTCGCTTGAAACTATCCTTCCCAAGCTGCGTGACGGTTACCTCGCGCCCAATGCTGCAGAGGCGCAGCGCCTGGCCGCTGAGCACAGGCATGCCTTCTTCCTCACGCCTGAGGGTGAGTGCTTCCACAACGCCACTGTAACCGGCGGCAAACCCGCCAGCGAAGGCCCGCTCGCTCTCAAGCGTGAACTGCGCGAACTCGACGCCCGCCTTGCCCGGTTGGAAAAGGATCTGGCGCAGGCCGAGGCTGAAGCCGCCACCCTCACACGCACCATTGCGGAACTCGCAGCCCAGCTTGAAGCTCGCAGCGAAGACCGCCACATCGCCGAGCGTGAAGCCGCCAATCAGGGCGCAGCACTCCAGCAGATGGAGGCGGAGACGCAGCGCATCGAGCGCCGCTTGCAGGACTACATGCTACAAGCCGCGCGCAACAAGGATGCGCGCGACGCCAAGCACGCCATCATCGAACAGAAACGCGAAGAGGCCGTGCGCCTTGAGGCCGAACATGCCACCGCCGAAGCTGCGCTAGAAGAACAGCAGGCGCAGCTCGCCTCCCTCCGCCAGAAGCGCGAAGCCCTGCAGCAAGAAGCTGCGCAGGTCACAGCCGAGCTCGCTGGCCTTGAGGAGCGCCGTCGCGGTGCAGAGGCCGCCTTCCAGCGCATTGACCGCCTCCACGCCGATCTTGAGCGCCGCGTGCTCACCGTTGAGCAGCAGCGCGCCGCCGCTGAAGCAGAGCGCGAACAGCGCATCCGTGAGAGCACCGAGCTCGCACAGCGTGCGCAGACTTTAGCCGCGCAAAAAGATGAGGCCCTCGCGCAGGCGCACACCATGTCCGCTGAGGCACAGGCACTCCGCCAGCAGCTCGCCACACTTGAAGCGCAACTAAAGGCCGCTCGCGCCTCTCTCGACCAGATCCGCGAGGACCGAGCCAACCGCTCCAGCGAAATCGCCAAACTTCGCTCCGACCTTGAACACCTCGAAGCCAGCAGCCTCGCTGAGGTCAACGTTGAAGCTGCCGCGCTCCGCGCAGACACCGAAATCACCCACCTCATCGATGAGGCGCTCACTGTCGAGGAGGAGACCTGCCGTCAGCTCCGGCAGCGTATCGAGCAGATGGGACCCGTCAACATGATGGCCCTCGAAGAGTACAAGGAAACAGCAGAACGCCATGGATTCCTTGAGTCCCAGCGCCGTGACCTGCTCGAGTCCATTGAGAATACGCAAGAAACCATCCGGGAAATCGACCAGATCTCCCGCACCAAGTTCGATGAGGCCTTCGCGCAAATCAACGAAAACTTTAGCCGCGTCTTCGCCCGACTCTTCCAGGGCGGTCAGGCATTCCTGCGCATCATCGACGCTGAAAATCAGGCGGAAAGCGGCCTCGACATCGTAGCCTCGCCGCCCGGCAAGAAACTCCAGAATGTGCTTCTGCTTTCCGGTGGTGAAAAGGCGCTCACTGCCCTTGCCCTCCTCATGGGCATCTTCCAGTACCGGCCAAGCCCCTTCTGCATCCTCGACGAAGTGGATGCTCCGCTGGATGAAACCAACGTCGGCAGGCTCACCGAATTGCTCAATGCGCTCAGCGCGGAAACTCAGTTCCTCGTCGTTACTCACTCCAAGCGCATGATGCACTCAGCGGACATGATTTACGGTGTCACCATGCAGGAGCCCGGTGTCTCCAAAATTGTCAGCGTCAAGCTCGGCGGGCAGGAGCAGCAAAGAGCTACTGCCTGATTATCGTCAGGATCGCCGGCAGCACTCCTGTGTGATCGCCCACCCTCCTAAACAAAAATTCGCCTCCGAAGGATATCTTCGCTTCGGAGGCGCTTGTCTTTCACAAGATGAAGACGGGGACCAGTAGCCGGCGCTGGAGGTCGGTAGCGCGCGGCTACTGGTGATCCCTATAGAACGAGACTAGCCGCGGCTTCCCCTTTCCACTGCTGCCTCGTGTCGCCCGGCTCAAAGAGAACTTTCTTACGTGTCCTCCGAACCATGTTGACAAGGAAAGTGTCGCGCATCTCATCCTGGATTGCTGTGACGGTCATCACACCGCTTTAATCTGCTTTCACCACCGTATTTCCTGCGTAATTTGCTCACTCACACGCGCACACATCACATTGACAAACAACCCTGGACGCCGGAAAATCGGAGATTCAGTTACAGCCGAGGTAAGTCCCTTCCATGACTGCTCTTCTCACCACCAATCTGGGCTCCACTCCGCTGTTGGGACGGGGCAAAGTGCGCGATCTCTACGCCATCGGCGATAACCTTCTCCTCGTCGCCACTGATCGCATTTCTGCATTCGACCATGTCCTCGCCACCGGCATCCCTGGCAAGGGCAAGATCCTCACGCAGATCTCCCTCTTCTGGTTTGATTTCCTCGCGGACATCGTCCCCAATCACCTCATCACAGCCAACGTCGCTGAGTTCCCTCCCGCGCTGCATCCTTACGCAGACCAGCTCGAGGGCCGCTCAATGCTCGTAAAACGCGCAAAGATGTTTCCCCTCGAGTGCGTTGCTCGCGGCTTTCTCGCCGGCTCCGGCTGGAAGGAGTATCAAATCAGCCACTCCGTATGTGGCATCCCACTGCCCCCTGGCCTCAAGGATGGCTCCCGCCTTCCCGAGCCGGTCTTCACGCCCGCCACCAAAAGCCAGGACGGCTCCCACGACGAAAACATCTCCTTCGAAGCAACGCAAAAGATCGCTGGCCCTGACGTTGCCGATGAACTGCGTCGCCTCACTCTGGCCATCTATCGCAAGGCCTCGGCACACGCAGAATCCTGCGGACTCATCCTCGCAGACACCAAGTTCGAGTTCGGCCTTGTCAACAACACCATCGTGCTCGCCGACGAAGTGATCACGCCCGATTCTTCCCGTTTCTGGGAGTCCTCCGAATGGAAGCCCGGTGGACCACAGCCTTCCTTTGACAAGCAGTTCGTCCGTGACTACCTGGAAAGCATCCACTGGAACAAGCAGGCGCCCGCACCGGCACTCCCCGATGACGTCGTCGAGCGCACACTCGCCAAGTACCTCGAAGCCTTCCGCCGCCTCACCGGCCGCGAACTTCACCTTGCGCAGTAGGCAACTTCCAACATGACCATTGTCGACTGGATTATATTGGCCCTCCTCGTGGGTGCTCTGATTGGCGGCTTCGCTCAGGGCTTTCTGCGCACTGTCTTCTCCTTGGGCGGCCTGGTTCTCGGTCTCGTGCTGGCTGCCTGGAATTACCAGTCCCTCGGAGCCATGCTCAAGCGTGTCATCCACAGTGGCCAGACTTCCAATGTAGTTGCCTTTCTGCTCATCGCGGTCCTCGTCGCGGCCGTCGCCGGCATCATCGGATCTGCGCTGTCCAAAGCCGTCCATACCATTGGCCTCGGCTGCCTGGACCGTATCGCAGGCGCCCTCTTTGGTCTGGTTCAAGGTGCGGTCATCATTACCCTCTGCATCCTGGTAACCGTCGCGTTCTATCCTGATGCGCAATGGTTGACGGAGTCGCGCCTCCCAAAGTATTTCTTTGGTGCCTGCCACCTCAGCACTCACCTCAGCCCGCGCATGCTCGCCGAGCGCGTCCGCAAGGATCTCAAGACTCTCGAGGAAGCATCCCCCAACTGGATGCATCCAAGAAACGGCGGCCTCTGAATTTTCTCGGGCAGGATTGTGGTCCAATGTGGCAAGCTAATAGAGCAAGGGGACAGGGACGTGAAACGAGAACTGGACAGCCTGGTAACTCAGATGCATTCCAGCGGCATTCGCTATGACGAGGCCGTACGCGAGTTCAAAAAACAATATCTGCGCGAAGTGTTGGTGGCCAACCGGGGTAACCAGTGCAAGGCCGCAGAAGAATTAGGCATCCACCGCAACACCCTTAGCCGTACCATGGCTGAGCTGGGCCTCAGCCTCGCCGAAGTGCGCACCGGCCTCAAGCGTCCGCCCCGCAGCGAACGTCCTGTATTTGGAGCCATACGCCAGGGCTTTCGCCAGGGCTGATACTGCTCCCTGAAGCATGCACACTTCGCAAATTGACAATCCATCGCGCATTGCCATCCAGCCCGGTTTTACCTGGGACGCGCAAAACGCATATCTCTTTGACATTGATGGCACCCTGCTGCGTAGCCGTGACCGTGTCCACTTCGACTCCGTCGCCAGCAGCGTCCGCCGCGTCACCGGCATTGAGATCTCCCTCGACGGCGTTGTCATCCACGGCAGCACAGACACTGCCATCCTGCGCGACGCCTGCAACCGCGCCGGCATCCCCACCAAGGTTCTCGAACCACAGATCGAAGCCATTCTCGACGCCATGTGCAACCACGTCGCCGAACGTCGCCATGAGTTGCAGCCCGTGCTCATGCCCGGCGTCGAAGACACCTTGCGCCATCTCGCCCAGCGCCGCGCTATTCTCGGCGTCGCCACTGGCAATCTCGAGATGATTGGCTGGATCAAGATTGAGAAGGCCGGCCTGCGTGAGTGGTTCCGCTTCGGCGGTTTCAGTGACAAGTTTCCCATTCGCTCGGAACTGATTGGCCACGCGGCACACAAGGCACGCACTATTGCAGGTCCTCACGCCACCGTCTGCGTCGTCGGAGACACGCCGCGCGACATTACCGCCGCGCATGCCAACCATCTTCCCGTGATTGCTGTAGCCACCGGCCACTATAGCTTTGATGAGCTCCTCGAGTCACGGCCAGAAGTCTGCGTCTCCTCTTTGGCGCACCTGCTTGACGCCACTCGAGGCACAGCATGATCGCGCAGCGCACTGCCGCCCCGCGCATCGCCGCCGCTTTGCTGGCGTGCTCCATCCCATCCGTGTGCCTGGCTGCGGCGCAGCAGCCCCCGCAGCCCGCAGAATCCGCGCCCACGACAGCCACTGCTAGCCATGGTTCAACTCCTTCCCCTGCGCAAAAGAGGCCCGCCAGCGCGAAAGACCGCCGTCGCGCTACAAGGCTCTTCCTTCTCGCCAGTAAGCAGTTCCAGAACGAGCAGTTCGCCGAGGCCATGCAGAACTTCGAACAGGCTGCCCAACTTGATCCCGGCAACGCAAACTACGCTGCCTCGGCCAGGCTCGCCCGTAGCCATCTTGTCGTTTCGCTCATCCAGCAGGCCGCCAAGGCGCAGGTTCATAATGATTCCACTGCCGCTCTTGCAGCATTGCAGCAGGCGGAACAGCTCGATCCCGGCAATCCACAGGTCGCCGAACATCTAAGGGGGCTTGCTGCCAAAGCCACCGCAGACCTTGCCCAGCCACTCTATGATCAAGCCGCAGACACCGCCGATTCCGTGCCAGAAGTCGAGTTCGCGTCCGGCCTGCAAAGCTTTCATCTCAGGACCGACCGTCGTCAGCTTATCCAGCAGGTCTTCCGCGCCTACGGTGTCGAGGCCACACTGGACTCCAGCGTTCCCGCTGTGCCTGTGCGTTTCGATCTCGACAAGGTGGACTTTCAACAGGCCACGCGCATCCTCGGCATGGCCACCAACTCCTTCTGGGTTCCGCTTGACGCTCACCGCGCCCTCGTCGCAACCGACACACATCTCAACCGGCAGCAGTTCGAGCGACTCGAGGTGGAAACGGTCTATCTCTCCGGCATGAGCGCCGATCAAATGACCGCGGTGGCCAACATCGCCAAGGGCGCCTTCAATGCACAGCAGGCCGTAATCACTCCCAGTCTTGGCACTCTCACGGTTCGTGCCCCGGCCAGTTCGCTGGATGCCTTCAACACCATGCTGCGCGACTTGCTTGACGGCCACAGCCAGGTCCTTCTTGATGTACGCTTAATTCAGCTGGCCAACACCAACACGCGCATCACCGGCCTTCAGTTCCCGCAGCAGATCACCGCCTTCAACGTCTACGCCGAAGAACAGTCCATCCTCAACGCAAATCAGGCTCTCGTACAGCAGATCATCTCTTCGGGCCTGGCATCTCCCGGTGATACGCTGGCCATCCTAGGCATCCTCCTCGCCGCTGGTCAGATACCAAGCTCCATCTTCTCCAATGGCATTGCTCTCTTTGGCGGCGGCCTCACTCTCTCCGGCGTGGTCATCGGCCCCACCACGCTGAGCCTGAATCTAAACTCCTCTGCCACCCGCATCCTCGATCAGATGCAGGTGCGTCTCAGCGACGGTCAGGAAGGTACCCTGCGCGATGGCCTCCGCTATCCCATCACGACCTCGACCTTCTCCGGCGTGTTTACAAACGGCATCAACATTCCTGGATTGACCAGCGCCGGCACCTCCGCCAGCCTGAACTCGCTCCTTGCATCCTATGCCGGCGCCGGGACCACCGTGCCGCAGATCCAATATCAGGACCTCGGCATGACCCTCAAAGCCACCCCTTCCGTGATGCGAAACGGCGACGTCGCTCTTTCCCTCGACCTAAAGATTTCCGCGCTTGCAGGCCCTGCCATCAACGGTATTCCCGTTCTCAGCAACCGCAACTTCTCCGGTGTAGTCACGCTGCGCGAGGGTGCCGGCGTTGTCCTCGTCAGCGAACTCGACAAACAGGAAAGCCAGGCCCTCAGCGGCACACCCGGCCTCTCTGAAATCCCCGGACTCAACAACCTGAGCAACAAGGACCTTCAGCTGAACTACGCCACGCTTGTCATCATCGTGACACCGCACGTCGTGAGCGGACCGCAGATGGCAGGCCATTCTCCCATGCTGCGCATCGCGCGCGGCACCCAGGCTGCGCCATAGCCTTCTAGCTGTCGCAGCGGCACCCAAATTAGAATCCCCGCTTCAACTGCGCATCCCATTTGCGGGTTGCTCGTCGAAGCGGGGACTCGATTCGCTGGATTTTGCCTGGCCTTACTGCGCTGCCACACCGTCCAGTTGTGCCTGGTATTCGATAATTTTCTTCAGCGTCTCATACGGCAGTCCGCCTATCGGCACCTGCCGCCCGTTCACCATCAGGGTCGGCGTTTCCAGCACGTTCAAATCCTGTGCCAGTTTCACTGAGTTCTCCACTGTGGTCGCGGTCTCCGGGGTAGACGAGCAGGCCGCAACCTTCACCGGGTCCAGTCCCGCCTTGGTCACCGCGCTGTTCAGCGTCAATGTCGCTCCGTCCTTGGTTGCCAGGCCCTCCTGCCCATCAAACACCGCCTGCGCATACCGGAAGAAGGCATCGCTTCCGCCCAGCTTATTCACACACACACCATACTCCGCCGCGGTCACAGCCTCCGGGTGAATACGCGCCAGTGGATAGTTCTGGAAAACAACACGCGCCTTCGGGAAGTCCACAAGCAACTTGTCCATGTTCGCCTGTGCATCCTTGCAATGCGGACATTGGAAGTCGGCAAACTCGACCAGTTCCAGGTCCTTTGCCGTCTGTCCCCGATACGGGCCATCAGCCTTCTGCTGCAATTCGGCACGGCTGTCCGCGTATGGATGCGCTCCAAAAGGCAGAATCTCATCTCCCGCAACAATGTGCTTCCCGTCCGGCATCACGAAGAACTGTACGGCGGCGATCTTCTGTTTGCCGCTCTTGTCGCCCACAAGCACGACCACCTTGCTCACGCCTTCCACAGGCGTCTTCATAATGGCCTGGATCTGCCACACACGATTCGGGTCATAGCCCCAACTGGTCTTGAAAAACTCGTCGATGACGTCCCGCGTCGGAGAGGCAGCCGTAAAGAACTCCGGACTTGTCTTGGGAAACACCACTTCCGGTGCGGGTGCAGCAGCTGGTGGCGCAGGCGCCATGGCTGAAGGCGCCGCTGGCACAGCCGGCACCTGTTGTTGCGCGGTGGCCTTGGCGATGGGCAGGAACATTGCAACCAACGCGACTGCGCTGGCAAGGCGGGTATACACACGAATCAAGCTGAATCTCCTCCAAGGGGCCGGAATTCGCCCCCTTTAAGCTTATACCTGAACCTTCACGGCAATGGGAAATCTGCGCCCCATCCCAAATGCCTTCGACGTAACCTTCAGTACCGGGGCAGCTTGCTGCCGCTTATACTCCGCGCGCTCTACCAGCCGCACCACCTGCCGCACCAGGTCTATGGGTATCCCGTGCTCCTCCGCAATCTGCTCCGGCGTCTCGTAGCGCTCCACATATGCCTCTATGATCGGGTCCAGAGTCTCGTACGGCGGCAGCGAATCCGTATCCTTTTGCCCCGGACGCAACTCCGCCGAGGGCGGCTTTTCCAGAATCGCAGCTGGAATCACTCCCTGATCACGGTTTAACCAATGGCACACCGAGTACACCCGCGTCTTCACTAGGTCGCCAATCACCGCCAACGCTCCCACCATGTCACCGTGCAGCGTGCAATACCCCACCGCCATCTCTGACTTATTCCCCGTAGTCAATACCAGCGCGGAAAATTTATTCGAGAGTGCCATCAGCAGAGTACCCCGAATACGTGACTGGATATTCTCCTCCGTCGTATCTGCCTTCAGACCCGCAAACAGCGGCTCCAGTGCGCGCGTATACTCGCGAAACAGATCACTGATGCCAATCACCTCAAAGCGAATCCCAAGGTTCGCCGCCAGCTTGCGGCTGTCCTCGATCGACCCTGCTGAGGAATATGGGCTGGGCATCCCCACACCCATCACGTTCTCCGCGCCCAGCGCTTCGGTCGCAATCGCTGCCACCAGGGCCGAGTCGATACCGCCGCTTAACCCCACCAGCGCCTTGCTGAAGCCGCATTTCCGCACGTAGTCCCGCGTGCCCAGCACTAGCGCCCGATACGCCGCCTCTGTCTCATCTGCCTGTGGCTCAGGTACTGACGGCGCCCCCAAAGCGTCCGCCATCACCAGATCTTCTTCAAAAGCACCTGCCTGCGCAATTAGCTCGCCGCGTGCGTTCAGCGCCAGTGACGAACCGTCAAACACCAGGCTGTCATTGCCGCCCACCTGGTTGCACATGAACACAGGAATCCCATCGCGCTTCGCAATCGCCGCCAGCATCCTCCGCCGGGTCTCCGGCTTTGAGTGCCAGAACGGCGACGCAGAAAGATTGATGTGTACCGCTGGCTTCTGGCGCATCAGCTCTTCCATCGGGTCCACTGCGTAGAGCCGTCGCTGCCAGAAACCTTTGTCGTTCCACGCATCCTCGCAGATGGAAACTGCCAGCCGCACACTGTCCAGTTCCACCACTTGCTGCGGCCTCAAAGGTGAAAAGTAGCGCTGCTCATCAAACACGTCATAGAACGGTAGTAGCCTCTTGTGCTGTTCCAGCAGCACCGCGCCATGGTCCAGCAGCACCGCTGCATTCACCGCGGGTTTGCCCGCATCCGGCGGCGCGGGCAGCGCCACGCCCACCAGCACCGCTGTCGGCAGTCCCCGCGTCGCCTCCGCCAGTTCCTCCACCGCGGTCGCGCAACGCGTCAGAAACGAGGGCTTCTCCAGAAAATCCGCCGGCGGGTACCCACAAATCGCCAGCTCAGGAAACACAACCAGCCGCGCTCCCATCTTGGAAGCTCTACGGCTCATCGCCAATATTTTTTCCAGGTTTCCGGTGAAATCCCCAACAGTGGGATTGATCTGGGCCAGTGCGATCTTCACTCCTTCAGTGTAATCCCACCCCCGAGTGATGTGCTCACGACCCCATGCGCCCTACGTGCCTGTGCCCGACAACACCACGCCCACCGTGCGCACCATGATCTTCATGTCCAGCCAGATGCTCCAGTCCTCGATATACGCCATGTCCCATGAGACGTAGCTGTCAAATGAAGGATCGTGCCGGGCCTCCACCTGCCACAGGCCCGTAATTCCAGGCAGCACATTCAGCCTTCGCAGATGCCCCAGTTTGTATTGCTTCACTTCGCTTGCCAGAGGCGGCCGCGGACCCACCAGGCTCATCTCGCCCCGCAAGACATTGAAAAACTGCGGCAGTTCATCCAGCGAATACTTGCGCAGCAGGCGCCCCACCCTCGTCACGCGCGGATCATTGCTCACCTTGAACAGGACTCCGTCCCGTTCGTTCATGTACATCAAATCCGCCTGGCGCTGTTCCGCATCCCGCACCATCGTCCGGAACTTGAAGCATCGAAAAGCGCGCCCTTTCTTGCCGATCCTGTCTGATGCATAAAACACCGGCCCTGGTGAATCCAGCTTGATGAGGAGCGCAATCACCAGATACAACGGGGCCAGCGCCACCACGCCCAGTGCGCAAAACACCACGTCAAACATCCGTTTCAAGAGCAACCCCAGTTCTGAAACACGTCCCTGATGCAGCGGAATGGTTGGAAACTGCCCAATGTACTCGATCGATTTGCTCCAGCTCGTCACCCCGTCGTAGTTGTCCGGGACCACGCGAAGATCCACATCGCATGCGCGCGCCTCCTCCACCATCTCCCGCAATGCCGCGCCATCGCAGCGTGCGGCCACAAGGATCTCATCCACAAAGTGCTGCCGCACCAGCGGAAACAAAGCCTTCAGATCCCCCGCCACATCCTCGACGCCTAGGCCCTTCCCGTCTTCTCCGCTCCGTATGGCAACGAATCCCTTGAAGCTGTAGCCCAGATGCCGTGTGCGCTCCAATTGCCGGCGCAGCGCATGCGCCACAGGTCCCGTCCCCACAATCAGTACGTTCCGCGTATCAATTCCGCGTTCGAATCTGCGATGCAGCAGAATGCGATACACCAACCTCCGCAGGCTCAGGCTCACAGTGGCCAGCAACAGCGTCACCAGCACCACAATGCGCGGCACCCTTACGCTATGAATCAGGTAGAGCGACCCCATCAGCAACAGGCCCGCGAGCAGGCATGCCTGCATGCTCAATCGCTGCTCATGCAAAAATCCGCTCAGATACGGCGGTTTATACAGCTTTAGGCTCTGGCTGGCCGCCAGCAAGGCCACAATGAATCCGGCCAGAATCGCAAGGTGCCACGCCAGGGAATTCCCCCGAAACAACGTCCCATGATAAAAATCACGCGCCCCCAGTACCGGCCCAAGGTACAACACCAGCAGCACCGCAACTACTGCGGACACAGCCACCGTAATCGCGTCCACGAACATCCAGCGGGCCACCGCGCTCTGCGAAGCCCGGGATGGAGTCAACCCCGTATCATCCAGCAACCTCGTTGCCGAGTCGGCTCTCGAGGACACCCGTTGTAAGGAACCCAATGTGGCCATACACAGAACCCGAAAACCCCACGACTTTTACGAGAGAGGAAAATACCTCACATCAACATCGCGAACAAAACAACCTCAACTTACACGGTTTGCCAATTCTCAACGCAGACGTGACACACAGGCCTGCTCGCCATCGCTTTCGTCCGGATTCATAGCAGCCTCAAAGCCGCCTCTTCATGGAGAACAGACCCATGCAGCGATCCACGTCTACACTTGCGTTACTTATGTTTCAAACTGCTGTTTCCCTGTCGGAACAACCGAAGGCCGTCGTTTCCCGTCAGTACACCCTCTCTGATTCCATATCCCAGAAAATCAGAACCGCTCTGCTGGTCAGAGCGGGCACGCCTCAGCCTCTACTTCCGCGATCGGAGGGAGCCCCACCGAAGGCAACCGTACAAAACAAAAAATTCAAGCCATTCGTTCCCACCACTCGACCGTGATGGAATCTCCAGCAAATTAGAAGATAGGAAATTCTAATGTCTACTATGCAGGACTCACCCACGAGTTGCCACAAAAAAAGTGCTCTTACCCTGATGAAAACCAGGACGAATCACTTCTTAACTTGCAGGTGGTGCATACTCATCCAGCGCCAGAAAGAGCTGAATGTTTGGGTCTTGCGTCGCCAGGAACCCCGGCAGAGACCCAAAATACGCCGCCCGGCCCTCATGCAGAAACAGGACTGTATCCGCCAGCCGCTCGGCAAATCGCGTGTCATGCGTTACCACGATGCTCGTAAAGCCCATCTGGTGTTTTAGCCGTTGAATCAGGTCTCCAAGGCGTCGTGCAATCAACGGATCCACCATCGTCGTCGGCTCGTCGTACAGCACCACCTCCGGCTGTGCCGCCAGCGCCCGCGCAATCGCCACCGCGCGCCTCCGCCCGGTCGATAGGCTTGCCGGCAAGTCATCCTTCACATCTTCCGCGCCCACCATCCCAATCAACCGGTCCACAATCTGCTGCACTTGCTCTTCGTCCAGCCCGCCACGTTCCCGCAGAGGAAAAGCCACATTCTCCCGCACTGTCAGTGAGTCAAACAGCGCCCCGTTCTGGAAGACCATAGTGATCCGCTTGCGTACCTCCTGCAGGCCTTCCTCATCCAGATTCGTAATCTCCTGCCCCGCCAAACGGACTGAGCCGGAATCCGGCTTGAGGAAGCCCATCAGAACGCGCAACGCTACTGACTTCCCCACACCACTTCGCCCCAGAATGCACAGCGTGTGTCCACGCTCCACCACAAAGCTCACATCCTGCAGCACAGGCCGTCCGTCAAACGAAATCGATACATTCTCAAAAACGATGATCGGCTCCGCAGCCTCCTCGGCCACAGGCCCTACCGGAGGCTCAACACCGTACGCGTCATTCTGCGCCCGGGCATTATCGGGTTGGTCAGGGAAGTCCGGCATGGTATGCCATCAGCTTACGCGATGAACGCCCTCCAGCAACGCCTCCGCACACGCCAACTCAGCCGGATCATTGACATTCAGAAACCAAAGCGCCGCCGGCAGCCCATCCGGATGTTCCACATGCCTAGGTTGCACCAGCATTTCTACCGGCAGTGCGCGCAGCTCCCCGCCACGGCTCTTCGCCGCAGCCTCGAACGCCGCAAAGCATCCTCCATTGCCTGTCCGCAGGCTGTTCTCCAGCGTAGACAGCGCGCTTCGCTCCACCACTGCCGGAAACGTCTGCGCATATCCATTCACAGCAGGCACCGTCACCACAGCTCCCGTCACCCGCGCATGCCATAACAAGTACGCAAGCAGCGATGCAGGCAGCAGCGGCATATCCACCGGCAGAAACACGGCATGGTGGGCCCGCATTGAAGCCAAGGCCGCGTACACCCCACCCAGTGGGCCCATCCCCACCGCCGAATCCTCAATCACCGGGGCAAATCTCCCCAGGGGCGAGCGCGCCCCCGCTATTGCGACCGGCAGCTTCGCCTTGCGCAGCGTTTCCAGTGCGCGCTCGATCAGCATCTGCCCGCCCAGCATTGTCAGCGCCTTGTCCTGCCCCATGCGGCTGGAGTTCCCTCCGGCCAGCACAAACCCCGCAGCTACCAGTTCCGCGCCGCCAAGGGCTTCACTCAACGCCCCGCCTCCTCCAGAAAGCGAATCACCGAGTCAATTCCCAGTGCAAAGTTCTTCAGGTTGAATTTCTCATTCGGCGCGTGCAGATTGTCGTCTGGCAGACCAAAGCCCATCACCACGCTCGGTGCTCCCAAATACCGCTCAAATGCCCCAACAATCGGAATCGAGCCGCCCGACCGGATGAACACAGTATCCTTGCCCCACACCTCATGCAGAGCCCTCGTCGCCGCCTGAACATAGCGATTGTCCACCGACACCACGCACGGATCTCCGGCATGAATCAGCCGTACGTCCACTTCCACGCCTGCCGGTGCAATCTTCTCCACATAATGCTTGTATTGCTCAAATGCCCGCGCGGGGTCCATTCCCGGGGCTAGCCGCATGGAAATCTTCGCCGTTGCCTTTGCAGGAATCACCGTCTTCGCGCCCGCTCCTGTAAATCCGCCCGGCATGCCATGCACGTCTAATGTCGGCCTTGCCCAGGTCCGCTCCAGAACACTGTAGCCCGCCTCACCTACCAGTTCCTTTGATCCCACCTCCGTCTTGCGATACTTCTCCTCGTCAAACGGCAGGCGCTTCCACGTCGCAAGCTCCTCCGCGCTCGGCGGAATCATCCCGTCATAAAACCCGGGAATCAGAATATGGCCATTTTCATCCTTCAGCTGCGCAATGATCTGAGCCAGCGCCACGAAAGGATTCGGTGCCGCGCCGCCATACATCCCGGAGTGCAGGTCGGTCCTGGCGCCCCTCGCCTCGACCTCCGTATAGATCATCCCGCGCAGACCAATGCACAGCGTCGGCAGATCCGGCGCAAACATCTCCGTGTCACACACCAGCGCACAATCCGACTTCAGCTCCGGCGGCCGAGACGCAACGAAGTTCGCAATCCCCTCACCACCGACTTCCTCTTCCCCTTCCAGCAGCACGCGCACATTCACCGGCAACTTGCCATCCGCCGCCAGCAGGCTCTCCAGTGCCTTCACTTCCAACCACGCCTGCCCCTTGTCGTCTACTGCGCCGCGGGCATACAGGTTCCCATTGCGCTCTGTCGGCTCAAATGGTGGCGAAACCCATTCCTCCAGCGGGTCCGGCGGCTGTACGTCATAGTGCGCATAGAACAGCACCGTCGGCTTGCCCTTGGCATGCAACCAGTCTGCATACACGAGTGGATGGCCCTCGGTTTCAATCAGTCGAGCATTCTCCATGCCAATGCGGCTCAGTTCCTTCGCCAGCACCTCCGCCGTGTGGCGGCAATCTTCCTTATGCTCGGGCGTGGTTGAAATCGATGGAATCCGAAGAAAATCCTTCAATTCATCCAGAAATCGGTTGTAATTTTGATGCGCAAAACTCAGTGCTGATGAAGACATGGCAATCGCTCCTCCAAAAATCAACAGAGGAGAGTATAGGCCGTCGACCCGCTTGGTGGCTGTGCCCGTGTTTCAGTTCATGCAAAAGCTGTTCAGTACCGGCCCAGTTCCGGGTCCACCTGCATCGCCCAGGCATCAATGCCGCCGCGCAGCGACTGCACCGTCTCGAACCCCTGGTTTCGAAGCCACGCCGTCACGCTCATCGACCGCATCCCGTGGTGGCACAGAATCACCAGGTGCTCATCCGGGTCCAGTTCCTGGTGTGCACGCGCCGGAACCTCGCCCATCGGCATCGCAACACTGCCGTCAATCCTCACCCGCGCCATCTCCCACGGCTCGCGAACATCCACCAATTTCACCTTGTTTTCGCGCAGCAGGGCCGCTGCTTCGGCAGGGGAAATCTCATAGTCCAGCATGCCTCCATTTTATCGTTCCTCGCCCGTCCCGTCCCCGTCCCCGCATCGATAAAAAGCCCACAAACCGGTAATCTAGAAGAGATGCCCCCCATCCTCAATACACGATCAATCAGCAAGCAGTTTGGCGCCACCCCACTGTTCCGCAATATCTCGCTTACAGTCGAGGACGGAGCCCGCATTGGTCTCATCGGTCCCAACGGCGCTGGCAAGTCCACACTCCTCGCCATCCTCGCCGGCCAGGTCGCGCCTGACTCCGGCGAACTGGCCGTGCGCAAACTTGCTCGTGTCGCCTATGTGCCACAGGATTCACGTTTCAACCCTGGCCTCACCGTGCGGGAAATCCTCCAAGCCTCCCTCGCCGACGGCCACGTCCTCGAATCCGAGCGCGAAGGCCGTCTCCGCGAGATTGCTGGCCGCTCAGGCTTCGCCACCCTCGACGTCGAAGCCGATTCCCTCTCCGGCGGCTGGAGCAAGCGCCTCGCGATCGTCGAAGCGCTCGCCAGCCAGCCCGATGTCCTCCTCCTCGACGAACCCACTAATCACCTCGACCTCGCCGGCATCGAGTGGCTCGAAGAACTGCTCACCGCATCGCCCTTCGCCATCGTCACCGTAAGCCACGACCGCTACTTCCTTGAAACCACCTCCACCCAGATCATTGAACTCAACCGCATTTATCCCGACGGCATCCTGCGCATCAAAGGCAACTTCAGCCGCTTTCTCGAGGAACGCGAGGCCTGGCTCGAGTCCCAAAGCCGGCTACAGGAGAGCCTCCGCAACCGCGTCCGTACTGAAATTGAGTGGCTCCGCCGCGGCCCCAAGGCCCGCGCCACCAAGTCCAAGGCCCGCATCGACGCTGCCCACGCCTTGATCGGCCAGCTCGCCGAAATCGACGCTCGCTCCGCCACTACCACCGCCGGCATCGACTTCGCCGCAACCCAGCGCAAGACCAGGCGTCTCCTCGAATGCGACAACGTCGCCTGCGATATGGCCGGACAGCGCCTCTTCAGCGGACTTAGCTTTATCCTCACCGCCGGCATGAAAATCGGCCTCGTCGGCCCAAATGGCAGCGGAAAAACCACCCTCCTCCGCCTCCTCCTCGGTGAGATCGATCCCGCCGCTGGCTCCATCCGCCGCGCCGAAGCCCTCCGCCTCGTCTACTTCAGCCAAATACGCGATCTGGACGAGAACCTCACCCTCCGCCGCGCACTCGCTCCTGAAGGCGATACCGTCCACTACCAGGACCGGCCCGTACACGTCGCCAGTTGGGCCGCGCGCTTCCTCTTCACCGGCGAACAGCTCAACCAGCCCGTGCGCAATCTCAGCGGCGGCGAGCGAGCACGCGTCCTCATCGCCAAGCTCATGCTTGAGCCCGCTGATGTCCTGCTCCTCGACGAGCCCACCAATGACCTCGACATTCCCACCCTCGAAATCCTCGAGGACAACCTCATCGACTTTCCCGGAGCCCTCGTCCTCGTCACCCACGACCGCTATCTGCTCAACCGCGTAGCTACAACCGTCCTTGGCCTCGACGGCAAAGGTCACACCGGCTTGTTTGGTGACTACGCACAGTGGGAAGCATGGCTCGCGGAGCAGGAACAGGCCGCAGCGCCCAGCCGCCCCGCACCCAAATCCGCTCCCGATCCTTCCAACTCTCCCGCGCCGAAGAAAAAGCTCTCTTACCTTGAAGCCCGCGAGTTCGCCGCCATCGAGCAGCGCGTCGAAGCCTCCGACGCCCGTCTCGCTGCCGCGCGCCAAACGATGGATAGTCCTGAAATCGCCACAAATGCAGCCGCTCTTCAGCAGGCTCTCACCGAACTCGAGATGGCAAAGCAGGAAAACGACGCCCTCTACGCCCGCTGGGCCGAACTCACTGAAAAGGCAGGCTGACCTTCGCTCGCAGCTTGCTGGAACGTTACACTACAGGCAACGCCACCATCGGAATTAGGTCAGTATGCAGAACGCGGTCAAAGTCCTCATCGTTGAAGACGAACCTCATGCCCTCATGGGGCTTGCCGAACTTATCTCCGGCTGGGGATATCGCACTGAAACCGCGCGCGACGGCATCGAAGGCTGGGAGAAAGCCCTGGCCTGGGACCCCGCCGTCGTCGTTACCGATCTCAAGATGCCCCGCCTCGATGGCCTCGGCCTCCTCGCCAAACTCGCCGAGCCCGGCTCAGGCATCAACTCCAACGTCGCCGTCGTCCTCCTCACTGCACAGGGTTCCATTCAGGTTGCCGTGGACGCCATGAAGCTCGGCGCCTACGACTTTCTCCAGAAGCCCGTCGATGCTACACGCCTCCGCGCTATCCTCGCCAATGCCGTCCGCCAGCGTGAAACCACCATCGAGCTCGAAGTCGCCCGCCGACGCCTCCGCGAGTCCGGCGTACTCGGCTCCATGGTCGGCAGCTCCAAGGCCATGCGCGACATCTTCACCCTCATCGAGCAGATTGCCCCTTCCAACGTCTCCGTTCTCATCACCGGTGAAAGTGGCACCGGAAAAGAGCTCGTCGCCCGCACCCTCCACGATCTCAGCCCGCGCAAGTCCCGGCCCTTCGTCGCCGTCAATTGCGCCGCCATCCCGGAGTCGCTCATCGAAAGCGAAATCTTCGGCCATGAAAAAGGTGCCTTCACCGGTGCTCTCGAGCGCCGTGCCGGCTGCTTCGAGCTCGCGTCCGGCGGTACCCTCCTCCTCGATGAGCTCGGCGAAATGCCCATTGGCACACAGGCCAAGCTCCTCCGCGTCTTGGAGGAGCGCAAGCTTCGCCGCCTCGGTGCCCGCACTGAGCAGGAGGTTGACGTCCGCGTCCTCGCCGCCACCAATCGCGACCCCAACGCCGCCGTCGCCCGCGGCGAGATTCGTAGTGACCTTTACTATCGCCTCAACGTCTTCCACATCAACATGCCCCCGCTGCGCGAGCACATGGAGGACTTGCCTGCCATGGTGGAAGCCATGGTCAGCGAAATGAACCAGAAGCACGGCCGCCACGTCTCCGGCGTCAGCCAGTCCATCCTCGATCGCATGATGGCCTACAGCTGGCCCGGCAACGCCCGCGAGCTCCGCAACACCGTCGAGCGTGCTGTCATCCTATGCCCGGACGGCGCGCCTCTCGACGCAGGCCACCTGCCGCCGGCCTTCGGCAAGGACCACGCCACCTTGCACCCCGTCGCCGACGCCGGCTCCATCTCCATACCCGTGGGCACCACCGTCGATGAAGCCGAAAAGCAGCTCATCCTCCACACTCTCGAGTCCACCGGCCAGAACAAGACCCGCGCAGCTGAGATTCTCGGCGTCAGCCTCAAAACTCTGCACAACAAGCTCAAGGAGTACAGCCAGACCCGCGATGACCTGCCAGCCTGACACATGCGCCTGAAAACCAAACTCGTTCTGGCTATTACCGGCCTCGTCTTTCTCATCGCCGGTGCGCTCTCGCTTGTCTATGTAACCCAGTTGCTCCACGCTGCGGTCCAGCAGTCCTATGACACCAACAAGATGGTCGCCAACCAGGTCCGCCTCGCTCTCATTCAGGCGCTGGAAACCGGCCTGCAAGGTCGTCAGGTTGACCCCAACAACCCTGCTGAGCTGCGTGCACTTGAGGCCTCCGCTATCCGCGATGGCGCCGCCCTCAAGGTGGTTATGGACTCCGTCAACCGCTATTCCCTCACCGTTTACGACATCAATATCGGTGACAGCCAATCCCTCACCCTGGTCAGCACCAACCCCAACAACCAGGACAAGCCGCTCCCCATCCGGCCCGACTACGGCCAGTTCCTCAAGGCCAACCCGCTACGCCTCATGCGCGAGGTCTTCGGCCCGCCGCGCGTCTACGACATCGCTCTCCCCATCGAGCGCAACGGCGAGCTCTTCGCCAGCGTCCACGTTGGTACGCGCACCACGCTCCTCCAGGCCTTCTACGCGCCATGGCTCGCGGAGGCCATCACCCTTATGGGCTTTGCCTTTGGCGCGGCGCTCCTGGCTGCCTTCCTGCTCAGCAATCTCGCCTTGCAGCCCATGGAGCAGATCAGCCTCCAGCTCGACCGCCTCACCCTAGCTACCGGCGAACAGCCTTCTGATAGTGACCCCGCGCCTACACAGGACACCCCAGAGCGCGTCTCCACCAAAATCGAGAAGATCGGCCAGCGCATGCGCAACGTCGAGGAGGTCTTCTCCGCGCTCAAGGAGAATCTCGACCAGATCCTCAGCAACCTCCAGGACGGCATCCTGCTCTTCACCGGCGAAGGCCGCGCCGTGCTCGTCTCCGAGGCCGCCCGCCGCTTCCTCCAGATTGACCGTGACCGCATCCTTGGCCTCCATGCGCTCGAGATCTTTGATTCCGCCACTGTGCTCGGCCGCGCACTTGCCCAAGCCTTTGAAGACGGCTCTGATCTCGAAAACGAAGTCGTGTTCACTGAGTCCGGCCGCCGCATCCAGGCCTCTGTCAACTTCATCCGCGACGAGCGTTCGCCGCACGGCCTCGGTGCCCTCGTCACACTCCATGACCTCGAGTCCGTCGAAGAAATCGAATCCGAACTCGAAGTCTCCCGCCGAATGGCCGCCATCGGCCGCCTCACCTCCGGCGTCGGCCATGAGGTCAAGAACCCCATCAACGCCATCGTCGTCCACCTCGAGCTCCTCAAAAACAAGCTCGGCGAAGACAATGCGCCCGCTCTCCGCCACCTAGAAGTCATCGACGCTGAAATCCACCGCCTCGATCGCGTCGTGCAGACCCTCGTCGATTTCTCCCGCCCCGTCGAACTCCAGCTCCGCGAGCAGGACCTCCGCCAGGTCATCGCCGACGTCCTCACCCTCTCCTCTGAAGAGCTCTCCACCCGCAACGTCCAGTTGGAGAGTTCCCTGCCGCCCAATCCCCTCCTCGTCAACATTGACGCCGATCTCATCAAACAGGCCGTCATCAACATCATCCAGAACGGCGCACAGGCCATGCCGGAAGGCGGCAAACTGCGTGTTGTCCTCGAAGAAGATCGCAAGTCCGCCGTCCTGCGCATCGCCGACCAGGGCCCCGGCATCCCCGACGACATCCGCGAGAAGATCTTTGACCTCTACTTCACCACCAAAAGCGAGGGCAGCGGAATCGGCCTCGCCATGACTTACCGCATCCTTCAGATGCACCACGGCAGTGTGGAAGTACAATCAGAATTAGGACGTGGCACGGAATTCCAGTTGCGCATTCCTCTCACCGCCACTGAATGGGGACGCCGGCATCCGCAGCAGGCGGGGATTGAAAGAACGGAAGGGTTTGCAGAATGAAGATGTTTGCTAGGGCCTTGGCATGTTTGCTGCCGCTCATGCTGTCAGCATGCTTTCACCGTTCCCGTCCGGCCCAGAATCCCCCCACTGCGCCGCCCATCGAGTTGCCCACAAAGCCTGTGACCACGCCCCAGCCGCCTCCAGCACAGACCACGCCTCCCGCGCAGACCACGCCCGAGCCGTCAACACCCCCTGCCACTGAGGCCAAGCCGTCGGAAGAGCAAACCAAGACACCCGAGCATCACAAGAAGCGCGCTGCCAAGCCCGCTGAACCGCCACAGCAGCAGGAAGCTGCGGCGCCAGAGCAACCTGCAAGCGGTGTCAGCGCCATCGGCAATCTCTCCGCTGGCGACTCCTCCACCTCGCGTCAGGATACAGAGGACCTGATCAACTCCACGGATCGCGGCCTCAAGAGCATCAATCGCGCCCTCAGCGCTCAAGAGCGGAAAACCGCCCTGCAGATTACCGAGTTTCTCAAGCAAGCCCGCTCAGCCTTGGGCTCCGGAGACATCGACGGCGCCCACACCCTCGCCCTCAAGGCCAAGGTGCTCCTCAGCGAACTCGTTCATTGACGCTTGCGCGCGGCTCTACCGCTCGCCCCAGCTCAGCTTGCTGCGCAGCGCTTCAAAAAATCCGCTCTCGCTCAGCCGCACCAGGTTCACCGTGTGCGTGGACCGCTGGCAGTGCACCTCATCGCCAACCTGCAGTTCCACGGCCTTCTGCCCATCCACCGTCAACAGCGCGTGATACGGCACTCCCTCCACGCGCACCATCAGCTCCGAATCTCCGCGCACCACAATCGGCCGCAGCGTCAGCAGATGCGGACAAATCGGCGTCACCACCATTGCGTCCACATCCGGCGTGAGAATAGGTCCGTTCGCCGCCAGCGTATACGCCGTTGATCCCGTCGGCGTTGACACAATCACGCCATCCGCTCGGAACCGCGCCACGCTCTTGCCGTCCAGTTCCACTGCAAAGTCGCCCATGCGCGCAATGTCACCCTTTGACACCACAACTTCGTTCAGCGCCTCATGCGTGGAAATCAGCACCCCATCGCGCCACAGCCCAGCCTGCAGCATCGCGCGCGCGTCCAGTGAGTGGCAGTTCGCGCACCACCCCTCCAGCGTTGTATAAAGATCCGCCAGCCTGATCTCCGTCAGGAACCCCAGAAAGCCCAGGTTGACGCTCAGGATGGGGGTACCCGTCGACGCAAAAATCCGCGCCACTGAGAGCAGCGTCCCGTCGCCGCCCAGCACAATCACCAGTCCTGGCCCATACGCCGGCATCTCCGCGCGCTCCACAATCGGCGCGTCAGAGCAGTACGCCCCGCCCTCACAATCCAGCAGCGGCTCGTAACCCCGCTTCCGCAGCCAGTCAATCAGCTCCGGCAGAATGCGGGCCAGCTCTTCCTTTTGCGGCTTGCAGACAATCGCAACGCGAATCATGCCGTCTCAGTGTACCGGATGCGCGCACCCGATGCTCCCGTGTACCGCCGCCATTTCCTCATATCATCACCGCGCCTCGCCCTTCCGCGCATACAGCAAAAACTCCACATTCCCCTCTGCGCCCTTGAGCGGCGAGGGGATCGTCTCCACCACACGCCACCCCAGTGACTCCACGCACGCGGCCACTCGTTCAATCGCCTGCCTGTGCGCCTCCGTATCGCGCACAATCCCTCCCTTGCCCACATGCCCGCGCCCCGCTTCAAACTGCGGCTTCACCAGGATCACCATCTCGCGCAGCGCGGGAGCCGCGCTTAGCACCGGCCCCAGTACCAGCGTCGCTGAGATAAACGACACATCCATCACCAGCAGCGTCAACTCCGGCGCGCCTTTCTCCACCAACTCGTCCGGCTCCAGAAGCCGTGCATTCGTCCGCTCCAGCAACCGCACCCGCGGGTCGTTTCGCAGCTTTATCGCAATCTGCCCAAAGCCTGTATCCACCGCCGTCACGTGCGCCGCGCCGTGTTGCAACAGGCAGTCCGTGAATCCTCCCGTCGACGTGCCCACATCCACGCACGCCCGGCCCGCTACGTCGATCTTCCACTGCTCCAGTGCGCCTTCCAGCTTCAGGCCACCCCGGCTCACATAGCGCAGGTCCTCGCCCAGCAACCTCACCGGCGCATCTGCCACCACCGTCGCCCCCGGCTTGTCCACCTTCTGTTCGCTCACCAACACCCGGCCCGCCAGTATCAGCGCCTGCGCACGCTCACGGCTCGGCACAAGTCCGCGCTCCACCAGCAGCACATCCACGCGTACTTTCCCCTTGCCCGCCGGTTTCTCCATCAGCCGCCCTTTTCCTGCTCTAACAAGCAAAGGGCCACTCCCCACCAGAGGAATGACCCTTTGTCTACATCCAGTCGGACGTTCGTTACGGCAGTGTCTGGCATTGCGCCAGCGTATAGTTCGCGCCGTACGTTGACGCCATCAGATCCGGCGATAGATAGCAAGGCTGCCCACCTCCCGGTCTCCGGCTCGTAATATTGCTGTTGCCGCTACTCGCATTCTGTGTGCTCACCCGCACGTCCACAATGTTGCCCTGCACCAGCACTGTAGTACCCACCACGTCCTGATCTGTGCGGATGATGGTCAGGTACGGGCTGTCCGGCGAAGCGACATACACCTTGCCGTAAAGCGAGTTCATTGTTGAAACCACCGTGCGTGGATGCCCCACCACTGCCAGCGTCTTTTCCACCGTGTGGCTGCCTAGATTCACGATGGTTACCGTCTCGTCTCCCTGGTTTGCCGTGTAGGCCCGGCTCCCGTCGTACAGCGCAGTCACGCTTGCCGGATACTTCCCCACCGGAATCGTGAACGTCGTTCCAAACGTCGGGCTGTCGTTGCCGTAGATGTCCAGGCTCACGTCGATCACGCTGATCGTACCGCCGTCATAGTCCGCCACAATCAGTTGCTGCGTTGCCGCATTGTACTCTGCATGCACTGGCCCTGCCACCGCCGGCATGCCCGCCGTCCCATTCGGAGGCGTAATGCCCGTTGCTGCCACGGCCGTCGTCGAAAGCGGCAGAGTAGGATGGCACGTCACCAGCTGCCCGTTCTGGTTGAGGAACGGAGTGCAGGCGTCCAGCGTGTTGTTCTGGCTGTTGATTACCGTAATCGTGTCGCTTCCGCGATTCAACACAAACACCCGCTGGTTGTCCTGGCTCTCCACCGCGTACACCGGACACTTACCCACCGGGATGCGCGCGGATACCGTGTAGCTCGCCACCTCAATCGCGTCCGCTTCGCCGTTCTCCGTCACCGTCGTGGGAGAAATATTGCAGGCCACACCATACGGAATCACGTTTGCGGTCGCGGTGTTCGTGCTGTTCGAGCTAATCGTGTAGTTGCGCTGGCCAATCAGCATCGGACCCACCGTAAAGATTGGTGTCGGCGCCACCGGCACCGCCAGCTTGAAGGTCGCCGGGCTGCCTGTCAGCACATCCACAATGTCCCCGTCCTGGTCCGGAATCCATAATCCCGCCGACGGCGAGTAAATGTTCGTCGGAACGGAAGTTGTTGGAAGCGTGCTGTAGTTCACAAACTTCTGCTGCAACTGCGTCGAAACAGGAAAGTTCGTCAGAGTCCCGTCGCTGTTCACCGTGTAGCCCGTGCTGCCGCTCTCGTCCACTGAGAACGCCTGCGGGTTCGGGCCAATCGGCGCCGTCGCCATCACCGTGTCGCCCGAGTAATCGATCACCGTCGCAATGCCCGGCGACGTGGGCGACGGAGACGACACAACCACCGCCAGCGACGTCGGCTGCGCCGGCGGACCGCTGGGGTTAATGGGCGTTACAACCGGCCTGTAGTTGTTGCCACAACCGGCAATCAGGGCCACAGCCGCAAAGGCCGCACCCGCCTGTACCAACCGCGGACGCGCCTGGCCTGAAATCATGGGAAAAAGACTCATTCAGTTCTGTCCTGCTTACCTCGTGATTGTAAATCAGCGAGCCGGTTCTCCGGCATGCCATCGGACACCGCCGGCGCTGCAGGAATCCCCATGGGAACACCCCCGCTGCGCACACTCCATCCCGCGTCTAAAGCTCCACGCGTGTGCGCCTTGCAAACCACGTCTGCAAACAGGCACGCATCAGCGCGCGCGCCCCACCACCTCCACAATCGCGCCATCCGGCCCGCTCCATGCCGCTGCGCCTTCATGCGTAAATTGCCGCTTCGCATCGTCCCAGCGCAGCTTCGTCACCGCGCCAGCCCCCTTCTCATACCCATAGCTCGTCCCGTCATCTGAAAACAGCGTAAAGTCCCCGTCCGCCCCCGGAAACACCCGCACCTTCGCAATCATCTGGTGCTCATGCGTGCTTTCCACCGGCGTGCCCAACGGCACAATCGACCCCGCTCGCACAAACACCGGAATCGCGTCGATTGGCGCCGCCACCGTAATCGTCTGCCCGCCCTTCACGCGCTCGTTCGTCCAGTAGTTGTACCAGTCCGTCCCTGCAGGCAGATACACCTTCCGGCTCGTCGCTCCCTGCTCCGTCACCGGAGCCACCAGAAACGCCGGCCCGAACATGTACTCGTCGCGCAGGTCCGCCACCTTCGGGTCGTTCGGGAAGTCCAGCGGCAGCGCCCGCAGGAAAGGCGCCCCCGTCATCCACGTGTGATAGCCCAGCGAGTAGATATATGGCATCAGCGCATACCGCAGCCGCAGATACTTTTCCAGAATCGGCTCCGCCTGCCTCCCATACGACCACACCTCGTTGTACCGTCGACTCCCGTGCGTCCTGAAGATAGGCAGGAAGGTCGCATACTCAAACCACCGCGTATAGAGCTCCGGGTAGTCGTCATAGCCGCCCACATTATCCCGCGCGTCCGAGGGGTCCAGCAGCGGCGCATGCGCCGGATGGTGTACGCCGGGCAGATACTGCCACCCGCCCGTGTCGTTCGACCAGTACGTGATTCCCGAAGCCGCAAAGTCCAGCCCCGTCGGGATCTGCCGCCGGAACGTATCCCAGGTCGGCGCAATATCCGACGACCACACAATCGTCCCGTTCCGCTGCACCCCCAGGTACGCATCGCGAGACAGAATCAGCGCCCGACGCCCCGGCTCGTCCTTGCGAAAGCCGTCGTACAACGCCCCCGTATGCAACAGCGGATAGATGTTGAAGTACTGCGTCCCCGGCCCGGCGTGAAGATACGCCCCGTTCGGCGGCAAATCCGGCTCCGTCTCATCCGCCCAGAGCGAATCGAAACCCTTGCTCAGAATGTTCACGCGAATCGTCTTCCAGTACCACGACGCCGCCTCGGGATTCGTCGTGTCTATATCCGATCCCGCCCGGTCATATGGCAGCCCGTCAATCGGTGTCCCGTCCGCCAGGTGAATCAGCCACCCGTTCTTCCGCAGCTCGCCGTAGTAGCGGCTCTCCGGCACAAACCGCGGCCACACGCTGATCATGGTTTCAAATCCCATGTCGTGGAGCTGCTTGTTCATCGCCGCCGGGTCAGGCCAGTGTTGCGGGTCAAAGTCCATCTGCCCCATCTTCGTGTAGTAGAACCAGTCCACCACCAGCACATCCGCCGGCAAATGCCGGTCGCGATAGCCCTTCGCCACCCCAAGCAGCTCATCCTGGCTCGCGTAGCGCTGCTTGCACTGGATGTACCCATACGCCGCCTTCGGCAACATCGGCGTCGGCCCCGTCAGCAGCTTGTACCCGGCATAGATCTCATCCGCCGTCGCGCCCGCAATCACAAAGAATGAAACCCGGCTCCCCACATCGCTCGACCACCGGGTTTGCTCGTTGAAGCCCGGCTCAATCGTCGTCTTCGACGGGTTGTCCCACACCAGCCCGTAGCCCTTGTTCGTCACCAGGAACGGCACGCACGTGCTCTGTCCCGCCGGCGCGTTGTAATCGTTCCAGCAGCGCACCGTATGCCCGCGGTGGTCCAGGAATCCCTCCTGATTCTGTCCCAGCCCGTAATAATGCTCATCGTCCGGCGACGCAAACCACGCGCCCACCGTGTAAAACTCATCGTCCGTCGGCCGCCGGTCATACGCCAGATTCGCCGTGCCATCCTTGTGATTCGGCACCGCCTGCGCCCAGCCCGTCATCTCCAGCAGCTTCTTTCCGTCCGGCGACTTGAAGACAATGTGAGCGCCCGGCGTCGATCCGCCAAAGTACTTGCCAATGTCGCTCATCGTCTTCAGCGGCGGAGGCCCTGCAGGTCGCGGCCGGTCCACCGTCACCATCATCCGCGACGACTGGTAGACATCCGTCTGCTCTGTCTGCGTCGCCGTCCAGCCGAGGGCATTCGGCGACGCCACAAAGCCATATCCCGGCGCAGCCACGGCCGGCTCACGCTTCAGGCTCAGCGTCACGCGCACAATATTCGGCGCATACGGCTCCAGCACAATCGTCTCGCCCTTGCGATCCAGTTCCAGCCCGTGCCCCGCGCCTTGCGCCCCGCACACACCCGCTGAAAGAACCACCGCACTCACCAGTCCTGCAACCGCAGCCCATCTCTTCATCGTTCACCCCTTGCCCACGCGGCAAAGCGTCGCGCACTTGAGTGTAAACCGATTCACTAGAGCAGGAACAGCCGCACCACCCGCAGGCACTGTACGATGAATGCGTGGCCCGCAATCAGCTCTTCTGGCAGTCCAAGCTCGTGCTTCTGCTCGTCGTCCCCTACGTGGCCGCAGGCGTCGTCCTGCAAACCCACTGGTGGGCCTACGCCGACGCGCCCGTCGCGCTCTGGACCCTCGGCATCAGCGCCGTTCTCGGCCTCGTCGCCTTCAAGCTGCGCTCCGCCACGCTCGCCGCGGCCGCCACCGGCGCCGTCATCACCGCCAGCCTCATGTTCTCCACAGCAACCCTCCCCTACCTGCCTTGGCGAACCGCCCTCATCCCTGTACTTGTGCTCATGGTCCTCACTGCCCTATCCACAAGCGCAGGCCGTCAGCGCAAGCAGCAACTCGGTACTGCGGAAGACCGCAGCGGCCGCACCGCCGCACAGGTCGCTTCCAATCTCGGCTTCGCCGCCCTGGCCTCCAGTGAGGCCGCACAGTCCCTGCTCTCCACTTCAGGCTGGCTTCCGGACGCGGCCCAAGCGCCCATGCTCCCCCTCACAGTCGGCCTCGCCGCGCTCGCTGAGGCTGCCGCTGACACCGTCTCCTCCGAACTCGGTCAGTTGCTCAGCGCCCAGCCCCGCCTGCTCACCACCCTCCGCCCCGTCGCACCCGGCACCGACGGAGCCATCAGCCTCGGCGGCACCACCGCCGGCATCTGCGCTGCCGCCCTCATCGCCGCCACAGGAGCCGCCACGCTCCATGGCGGGCTCATCATGTTCGCCGTCAGTTGGTCCGGCGCAATTTTTGGATTGTTCTTCGATAGTCTGCTCGGCGCAACCCTCGAGCGTCCCGGCTGGCTCAACAACGACGCAGTCAACTTCCTCTCCACCGTCGCTGCTTCCGCCTTTGCGCTTGTCCTGCTCGCGCTCCTCGCGTACACACGTAACGCCTGAGACCGCTCCAGCTATTCCAGGTGCAGCCTCCACGCCGTGTAGCTTAGGATCTCGTGCAGAATAGGCCCCAGCGCAGATGGATTGCTCTCCACGGGCACTCGCGGCCGTGGTGACGTCAGCACGTTCAGCCCGTTCGCCGCGCAAATCTCGTGGATGCGAAACATGTGCGTCCCATCGCTCACCACCACAATGCGCCGCAGCCCGTTCGCCCGCGCAATCGCTGCAACCCGCCGTGCTGACTCCACCGTATCCTCGCTGTGTGTCTCGGCAATAATCGCTTGCTCCGGCACGCCCTCGCCCATCAGATACTGCCGCCCCACCCCGCCCTCGGAGTAATGGTCGCCGCCATCCCCTCCCAGCGTAATCATCAGCGGTGCAATCCCATGCTCATAGAGCATCTCCGCATGGTCCAGCCGTGCCCTGTACACCGGCGAGGGATGCCCTGCATACTCCGCCGCACCAAACACAGCGATCGCGTCCGCCGGAGCTGCCTGGTCCTGCTTCGCATAGTGCTCAATCTGCACATACACCCAGCATGACCAGCCCAATGTTCCCGCCAAAAGCAGAAACACCACTGCGAGGAAAAAGCGCAGCTTCCCCCTCCCTGGTTCCGGGCTGAATTTCTTGTTCATGCGCACATCTCAGCGCTGCAGCACCATCACGATTTCGTGCGTTGGGATCGCGCCCTCGCGAAGAATCTCCCATCGCCCCGGACCCAGAGATAGGTCCACAATCGTCGTCGGCAGCGACCGACCCGTCGGCCCGCCGTCCACGATCAGCGGAATCCGGTCGCCAATCTGGTCACGCACGCACGCGGCATGCGTACACTCCGAGGCCCCCTGCAGATTTGCCGACGTCGCCGTAATCGGCAGCCCCAGCTTCTCCACCACCGCCCGCGGAATCGCCGCATCCGGCACGCGCAGAGCAACGTTTCCCGTATTCGCCGTCGAGCGCAGCGGCAGCTTTGTCCCCGCCCGCACAATTAGCGTCAGAGGCCCCGGCCAGAACTTGTCCGCCAGCCGGTCCAGCATCGAGTCCGTATCCCGCGCCAGCTCATACACCTGAGCCAATGAGGCAATCAACAGCGACAATGGCTTGTGCTTCTGCCGGCTCTTGATCTGGTAAATCCGCTCCACCGCTTGCAGGTTCACCGGGTCCACTGCAAGCCCATAAAACGTGTCCGTAGGTAGGGCAACAACATCCCCCTTCTGCAGACAGGACACAATGTAATCAATCCGGTCAGGTTGTGGTTCGTCGGGATGAACGCGCAAAATTTCCGCCGACAAGCAGGTCTACCTCGGTTCCCTCGAGCGTTTGCAACTTCCTCGGCGTCTCCCTTATCCGCAAGCCGCTGCTGGCACACCGCATGGAGCAAACGCCACAAAGCCGGACGTTACCACAGCACCCGCAGCGCTGCAAGTTCACAGCTCACGGCTGCAAAACGGCTTAGAATCGCCTTGGAGATGCAAACAACTCAATCAGATGCCTGTTCACATTGTACAGAGTAAGCACAACGAGCGCCTCAAGCAGTTGCGACGCGCCCTTTCCATGCCCGGCCGTGATCCTCGCGGTCTCGCCGGCATCGAGGGCCCAAACCTGCTCCATGAAGCCCTCCGCGCGGGCCTGCTCATCCACTGCGTCTTCGCCGCCGACGACGCCCGGCATCTCCTCGACGATTTCCAGCTACCGCCCGAGACCGAAATCCTCCTCATGCCCCGCACGCTTCTCGCCTCCGCCCTCACCACGGAGGCACCTCAGCCCATCGCCGCCCTCCTCCAGCCTCCCCACTGGGACTGGCCCCTTCTCCTCGACACGTCTCGCGCCACCCCCACCCTTCTCGTTATCCTTGCCGGCCTGCAGGACCCCGGCAATCTCGGCACCATCTTGCGCTCCGCTGAGGCCTTCGCCGCCCACGGCGTCGTCTGCCTCCCCGGCACCGTCAGCCCCTGGAACCCTAAGGCCGTCCGCGCCTCCGCCGGCAGCCTCTTCCGCCTGCCGCTCCTTACCGCCTCCGCCGACGAGTGCTTCCTCCGTCTTCGTCAGGCAGGCATCCGCGTCCTCACTACCGCCGTCCACGGCGCCCAGTTCGCCAATCTCGCGCACCTCCACGCCCCCGTCGCCATCATCATCGGCAACGAAGGCAACGGTGTACCCTCTGAGATAGCCACCCTCGCCGACTCCGCCATCACCATCCCTTGCCCAGGCCCCGTTGAGAGCCTCAACGCCTCCGTCGCCGCCTCCATCCTTCTCTACGAGGCCTCCTGCCAGCGAAAGGCCCGCCTATGAGCCTCTTTGACAACATGCCTTCGGGCCAATCAAGCCCCTCCAAAACCCTGCCCCACGCAGTGGCAGCAGCAGGGGCGCCGCTGGCCGAGCGCATGCGCCCCCGCACCCTCAGCGAATACTCCGGCCAGGATCATCTCCTCGGGCCCGGCAAGCCACTCCGTGTCCAGATCGAGCGCAATGACCCCGGTTCCATGATCTTCTGGGGCCCGCCCGGCGTCGGCAAAACCACCCTCGCCAAAATCATTGCTGAGGCCACCCACGCCAACTTCATTGAGTTCTCAGCCGTCACCAGCGGCATCAAGGAGATCAAGCAGGTCATGGCCGCCGCCGAGCGCGCTGCGGAAATGCACGCCCGCACCATCCTCTTTGTCGATGAAATCCATCGCTTCAACAAGGCCCAGCAGGATGCATTCCTCCCCTACGTTGAACGCGGCACCATCTGCCTCATCGGAGCCACCACAGAGAATCCATCCTTCGAGATCATCTCCTCGCTGCTCTCTCGCTGCCGCGTCTACGTCCTCCAGCCTCTCAGTGAAGACCGCATCGTCGCCCTCCTGCGCCGCGCCGTCGAAGACAAAGACCGCGGCCTCGGCGCCCTCAACCTCACCGCCGACGACGATGCCCTCGCCCTCATCGCCGCCTACTCCTCCGGCGACTGCCGCAACGCCTACAACACCCTAGAAGTCGCCGCCCAGCTCGCTCTCAACAACGGCGATCACATCTCCAAATCCACTGCGGCGGATGCGGTTCAGCAGCGCGTCCTGATGTATGACAAGTCCGGCGAGGAGCACTACAACCTCATCTCCGCGCTCCACAAAAGCGTGCGCAACAGCGACCCCGACGCCGCGCTCTACTGGCTCGCCCGCATGTTCGCCGCCGGAGAAGACCCGCTCTACCTCGCCCGCCGCGTCGTCCGCATGGCCGTTGAAGACATCGGCCTCGCCGCTCCCGAGGCGCTCAACCTCTGCCTCTCCGCCAAGCAAGCGATAGAGTTCCTCGGCTCACCCGAAGGCGACCTCGCCCTCGCCGAAGCCGTCGTCTACCTTTGCCTCGCACCCAAGTCCAACTCCGTCTACACCGCCTACGGCGCCGTCCTCGACGAGGTCGAGCACACCCGCCAGGAGCCCGTCCCTCTCCATCTCCGCAACGCACCCACGCGCCTCATGAAGGAGTTGGACTACGGCAAAGGCTACCGCTACGCCCACGACGAAGAAGGCCGCGTTGCAGACATGAACTGCCTCCCCGATTCCCTCATGGGCCGCACGTACTATCACCCCACACAGGAAGGCCGCGAAAAACAACTCGCCCAGCGCATGGAAGAAATCCGCCGCATCCGCGCCGCCAAACCTAAAGGCATCTAGCCGCCGCTAAGCTCTTCCCTGTCATCCCAGAGATGAAATTTTTTCAGGATTTCTGTGTCCGTGTCCTGCCTATCGCATGGGCGCAAGGTGCTAATTCCAAAGTGCAACCTACGCCTCCGCCGTGCCCTTCATCAGCGCGGTCAGACTGTCTGCACGGCTACCGTCGATGGTCATGAACGTGTCAGTCTTTGTCATCTTCAGCAAATCCATGACACGTGCGCTAACTCCGCACAGCCGAAGATTGCCCTTCTTCTCGCTGAGTGTCCCGTATGTGTACACAATCATCCCCAAACCGGCGCTGTCCACATAATCCACGTCAGACAGGTCAAACACCAGGCTAGTTACTCCTTCTGCTATGGCGGACTGCACCTGCGCGTCGGCCATCTTCAGCGAGGTCCCCAGAGTCATAGCGCCCGCAAAGGTCACCACCGCTGTCTCTGCCTTTAGCTTCTCAATGTTTGTGGTCAAAAGCATGCGGCACATTCTACGCCTGCTTACGATGTTTGCAATAGCTTTTTGTGCGGCCACATCCAGGCATCACTGCATCCTGCGCAATGCACAAGATAGCTCTAAGTAAGAAGACTTATGGATTAGTTTCTCTTAATTACATTTCCGCCATAGCTATCCCCTGAAGGACGGATTGAGTATGAACCATAGTTTCGTTAACAGTAATAAACAGTTGATCCAGTTTCTGGGCAACCCACAAAAAACAGAAGTTGGAGGACCATGATTCCTATGGCCGATACGCAGCACCTTGACCCCAGAGTGATTGAAGTCCGTGAAGCACAGAGACGTGCGTTTCGCAAGGCAATCAGTGAAAGCTATGCGAACCGCGAGCACACAATCGGTTGGGCCTTGATGGTGTTCCTCATCGTCTGGCTGGCTCTGTCGCCCATTGGTGGAGTCCTCAACGCCGCCCTCTTTTCCTGTCTGGCCTCTCTGTTCTGGGCCGCAGTGCACAGGGCACGAAGAGTGTAAGTCTCAGCACCGCGCGCAATGTACAGAGTCTGCTGCTACACGATTGTGGTACATGAGTTACATCCAGCAAGACTTGGGTGGACTTCCGTCCCAGCCTTCTTTCCCCAGTCAAAAGCGTTGACTGGTAAGTCCCAATCATCTACCCAAATGGTGACCCATCCAGGGCGGCCGCGCAGCGATACGCATGGATGGGAACCCACTCCGCTCAAGCCGCAAAAAAATTCTCCCTTCAGCTTTGCCGATTATTTCCCCCGTTGATCGCACAATGGACATAGTTCCAATCCAGCCTGCGTCTGCACCGCAAAGTTGAGGGCTGAGGGTATAGGGTAGGTACCCCCACCCCCCCTTTTTTATTTGCAGTTTTCCACAGAGCGCTTGCCGAAAATTTCGCGCCTCTGCGAAACACCCATCGCACCGTGCGTGCCATTTGACGCCGCTCTCCGTCATCTGCAACACTTGCGCCGATGGCTTACAGTGGCAGGGTCGAGTACGCGCACGAGCGTAAAATTCGCCAGAGTAACACGCGTCTCTATCGCCTGGCTCACTGGCCCATCTGGATCTGGGTCTTCTTCCTCGCGCCCGGCCCGCTCACCTTCAGCCTCTTTGCACACGGCTTCAGCCGCGCCAACTTCGCATGGCTCTGCATCGTGCTCATTGGCACCGGCATCGCCGGCCTCTTCGCCCAGTTGCCCGGCGTCGAGCCGCGCCCCTACATCCTTCGCTTTGATGAGGACCGCCCAAATCCGCTCTACCGCAAGGTCTGCTACACCTTCGCTTGGAACGCCATCATCAACTTCGCCCTGCTCAACCTCGCCGGCCTCGTCTACGCCACGTACTCGGGCGTCTGGAAGCTCAAGCAGATCTATCATTACGGCTACTTCCCCATCCTTGTTGCCATCCTCATGTGCGGCCTGCTCGAAAACCTCCCCCGCGTCGGCCGGTCCACGCGCAACGAGGGCATTGAGCGCCGCTACTTCTACGGCGCTGTCTGGGCCGTCACAGCCGCGCAAACCACTCTCCTCATCCTTTGGAAGACACTGCCGGAGACTCGCCTCGCCAGCATCGTCAAGCTCACCATCTTCTGTTGTGTCCTGCTCGGAATGAGCCTCTTCGCTTACGCCGGCGCACTCCCGCGCACGCGTCCCATCCTGCCCGGCGAAGTCATGGTCGACTGAGCCGCCGCGCTCCACCCTCGCGCACCGTCATCCCGCCGCCTCACCTGCTAAACTCTCACTCGTTATGGTCCTTGCAAGTCTCCTGGTCGCGGCCGTCTCCTATCTGCTCGGGTCCATTCCCTTTGGCTACCTGCTCATCCGCGTCTTCCGCAAGCAGGACATCCGCTCCATCGGCAGTGGCAACATCGGGGCCACCAACGTCCTCCGCTCCGGTTCCAAGGGTCTCGGCGCCGCAACCTTCTTCCTGGACATGCTCAAGGGCTGCGCCGCCGTCTGGCTCGGCGCAATCTTCGCCACGCAGATGGCGCCAACTGCACATGTGCGCAACTTTGAGGCGCTCGCCGCCCTATTCGCCGTTCTTGGACACATGCTGCCCGTATGGCTCGGGTTCCGCGGCGGCAAAGGCGTTGCCACAGGCTTCGGCGTCTTCCTCGTCGCCGCGCCTTCCGCGGCCCTGGCTGCCATCACCGTCTTCTTCATCGTGCTTGCGCTAAGCCGCTATGTTTCGCTCGCATCGATACTCGGCTCAGCCAGCTTTCCCTTCTTTGCTTGGCTCCTCGTCAAAGGTGACCGGCCCGCCTTTTTTATCGCCGTGCAAATCATCGTTGCCCTGCTCGTCATACTCAAACACCACCAGAACATTCGCCGCCTCTTCAGCGGCACTGAGAGCCGCTTCGGCCAAAGGAAAACTGCATGAGCCGTATTGTCATTCTTGGTTGCGGTGCCTGGGGAACTGCAATTGCCCTCTCGCTTCACCGCCGCGGCGGTCACGATCTCACCCTCTGGGCACATAGCCCACAGATGGCCCAGGACATCATTGCCGCCGGCGAAAATAAGCAGTTCTTCCCCGGCTTCCCTCTGCCTCCTGAAATTCACATCACCGGCGACGACACCACCATCAGCAACGCTGAAATCATCGTGTCCGTCATCCCATCCGAATTTCTGCGCGCCACATTTGCACGTCTGGCCCCGCATCTGCGTCCCGGCCAGATTATCGTCAGCGCCACCAAAGGCATTGAGGACCAGACCAGCCTGCGCATGACGGAGGTTATCTCCCAGACGCTCGCTCCCACCGGCCTTGCCTTGCCCATCGGTGCCCTCAGCGGCCCCAGTTTTGCCCTTGAGGTGGCTCAAGGCCAACCCACCGCCGTCACAGTCGCCTTCAGTGACCCGGCCATCGCCGCCCGCATTCAAAAGGAGTTCTCTTCCGAGTCTCTGCGCCTCTACACATCCACTGATGTGATTGGTGTGGAACTGGGCGGAGCGCTGAAAAACGTCATCGCCATTGCCGCCGGCGTGGCTGCCGGCGTTGGCCTCGGTTACAACTCCGCCGCCGGGCTCATCACTCGCGGCATTGCCGAAATCACCCGTCTCGCCGTCGCCTGCGGAGGCCGTCGCGAAACGCTCGCCGGCCTCTCCGGCGTGGGCGACCTCGTGCTCACCTGCACCGGTTCGCTCAGCCGCAACCGCACCGTCGGTGAAGAGTTGGGTCACGGTCGTAGGCTGCCCGATATTCTTGAGAGCTTAGGTGGAAAGGTTGCTGAGGGCGTGCGCACCACCCGTGCCGCGCTCGGGCTGGCACGCAGGCACGGCATTGAGATGCCCATCACCGAGCAAATGGAGCGCATCCTCGACGAGGGCAAAGATCCCCATGAAGCCATCAAGAATCTGATGCTCCGCCCAGGACGCGACGAACACTAGCTCCCAACCAATGCTGGGCTACGCCGTCCAGGCGGCTCTATGTCCTCGACTTGCCGATGTAAAGCCCATATCCATTGCGATGCCACGCACGCAATGCAGCAGGTGGTTGGCAATTGAAGGCAGCTTGTGCGCCGTCACCCGGAAGGACGGCCCCGAAACGCTGATAGCCGCCACTGGCTGGCGCTGTGCGTCCAGCAGCGGAACGGCAATGCAGCGCAGGCCTTCTTCAAATTCCTCATCATCCACGGCGTATCCGCGGCGATGAGTCTTTTCAATTTCCGCGCGTAAAGCCTCCGGCGTGGCAATCGTGCGGTGCGTAAAGCGCTCAAAACGCGTGCGGCGGATGATGTCTGCCACGCGATCCTCCGGCAGAAATGCGAGAATCGCCTTGCCGACTGACGTGCAGTGCACCGGGTTGCTCGCTCCTATGCGCGTAATCATGCGCACTGAGCGCGCAGGCTCAATCTTGTCGATGTAAATCACATGCGCGCCCTCAAGGATGCACAAGTGAGCCGTCTCTTCCGTCTCCGCCACTAGCCGGCGCAGGTGGGGCTGCGCGCGCTCGCGCAGGTCATACTGCTCTATCGCACGATTGCCAAAATCGAAGAGCCGCAGGCCGAGCCGGAACTTGCCGCTGCTCGTTCGCTCCACCATGCGATGCCGCTCCAGCACCATCAGGAAGCGATGCGCAGTGCTCTTGTGCAACTGCAGTGAAGACGCCACCTGGGCCAACCCCAGTGGGGCTTCGCTTTCACCCAGCAAATCCAACACAGCAAAGGCCCGGTCTAACGCTTGGACCTTATAAATACCTTGCGGCGCTCCGTCTCGCATTGCGGTCCTCGATTCCGCGGTCTGAACACGGTTAAGTTTCTCAAGATATGAAACGTCCGTCAAGGCGTGATACGCATATTTCTCTCAGTAAGATGCGCATGGAGGCTCAGCGCAGAGCCAGGCTCGCGCCTCCGTAAGGAACCAAACGAGCCGCAATACTGCGAGGCTGCTTTAGACAGGCATGGCATCTCCCTCGCCGGGCGCGAGGAATAGGTTGGCTTCCAAACCATGCTGGCGCGTGTACAGGTCGTAATAGCGGCCGCCCAGAGCGTAGAGCTCCGCGTGACTTCCCCGCTCCACGATGCGTCCTCCCTCAACGACGAGAATCTGGTCGGCGCGGCGAATTGTAGAGAGCCGATGCGCAATGACAAACGTAGTCCGGCCCTGCATCAGTTGCGCAAGACCTGACTGAATCATCGCTTCTGATTCGGAGTCGAGCGAACTTGTTGCCTCATCCAGGATAAGAATCCGCGGCTCGGCCAGCAGGGCCCGCGCGATGGAGAGGCGCTGGCGCTGCCCCCCCGAGAGCTTCACGCCGCGCTCGCCCACAATCGTGTCGTACCCATCCGGATACCGCTCGGCAAATTCATCCACGCGCGCGGTGTGGCAGGCAGCAAGAAACTGTTCGTCAGTCGCGTCCGGCCGGGAAAACATCACGTTTTCGCGAATGGTGCCATCGAACAAAAATGACTCCTGCAGCACCACTCCCAGTTGCGAGCGGAAGGTATTCAGATTGACTGTTGCCAAATCCACGCCGTCCACCACCACGCGGCCGCTGGTGGGTGTGTGAAAGGCGCAGAGCAGGCTGATGATCGTTGACTTGCCCGAACCAGACGATCCCACGAGCGCCGTCACCATGCCCGGCACTGCCTCAAAGCTCACGCCATGCAGCACGGGCTTGTCCGTTTCGTAGGCAAACTCAACATCCTCAAAGCGTACTTTGCCCTCTATCGGCGGCATGTTGATGCTGCGCCCCGGAGCCTGGTTCTCCTCCAACTCCGCCATGATTTCACTTGTCCGATCGAGTCCCGCAAAGGCCTCGGTCAGTTGCGTGCCGATATTCACGATTTGAAAGACCGGCGCAATCATGAAGGCGAGGAACATGTTGTAGCTGAAGTAGTCGCCCACGGTCCACGTGCGGCCCAGCACATGGTGGCCCCCCAGCCACATCACTAGCGCTGAAACCAGTCCCAGAACTGTCGTTGAGGCCGAGCCCAGCAGGCTGGTCATGGTCAGCGATTTCATCACGTTCGCCAGCAGACGCTCTACGCCGGAGGAAAAGACTGCGTGCTCCCGGCTCTCAGCGTGATAGCCCTTGATGACACGCACGCCACCCAGCGACTCGGTGAGACGGCCCGTCACCTCTGCGTTGATTTTGGACCGCTCCCGAAAGATGGGGCGGATGACCTTGAAGCCGTACTGCAGCACAAACACGAACGCGCCTACAACCGAGAAGACAGTCAGAGTAACGGTGACGCTGCGATGCAGTAGATAGACAAACGCAAGTACGGCCGTCAGTAAACCACCAAGGAACTCCACCAATCCGGTGCCGACCAGGTTACGCACACCCTCCACGTCTGACATGATGCGCGCCACCAGCGTGCCCGTACGGTTTTCGTCGTAGTAGGCCACTGACAACAGACCCACATGCTTCTGCACCTGGCGGCGCATCTCTGCAATCAGGCGCTGTCCAGCTTTGGAGAGCAACTGCGTGAGAGAAAAAGACGTGAGCGCCTGCACCACTGTGGCGGTAAAAACAATCGCAATAATCTTTGGCAGCAGGTCTGGCCGCGGATGCAGCGGCGAAAGCACCGTGTCCAGCAGCGGCTTGGCCGTGTAGGGCAGCACCAGCCCTGCAACACGGTTGACGACCATAAGGCACAGGCCCAAAACAAGCAGCCATTTGCGCGGCGCCACCAGTGACCACACCTGCGGCCATAGCTTCCTCAGATTGGGCTTACGCCTGGATAGTTCAGATTGCGCTCCGCGGGCGCCGCCACGTGGCGACCGCTCAGCCCGCAGGCCCATTCCCATTCCGCCGCCGCGAAAGCCGCCCATGCGCTAGATCCTGTTGGTTCGCCGGGCATCAATAAACGAGCGAACGCACAGCAGCACATAGAACAGCAGGAGCCCCGCCATTGTCAGCTTGGAACCCAGCGCAATCATGTCCGGGTCCACGCCCGCCGTGCGCGCCGCGCCGTAGCCGCGAATAGCCTCAATGGTGGCTCCCAGAAAGCCCACCAAGCCGATGGTCACGTTGATGTGCATGAACAGCTTGCGCCTCGCCTCACTGGGACTTATGGCCAGCAGGCCGAAGAGGCCCAGTGCCACGCCAAACCATGTAGGAATCAGCGCTGTGGGGTGCAGGCTGCCCGTGCCAAAATAACCGGCCAGACCCAGCACGATCAGGAGAATCGCAAACAATAATGTGATTTTCGCCATAACCGACCTCTCTTGGATGCAGGGAAAGAATACCCGTTGCAGGATTTTGAAATTCTCATTGTGCGTACAGACGGATAAACAACCCGCTGCATCTCGGCAAATCAGCGACGCAAAGGTTCTTGGTCAGGCTCCAGTCGCGGCCTGCTTTACATCTGCCATCACCTGATCCGGCGTCCACTCATTCCCGTGATAAAAGTTGACCACCTTGCCGTCGCGTCCCACCAGAGTTGTGGAGAGGGTATGAGTGATTGATCTGTCGGCTCCAACGGTAATGCCCACATCAAACCACTTTGCCATCTCCACCAACGCCGGCTTTTCCGGCACCGCAAAGTCCCAGTGGGCAAAGGCATTCTTTGCATCGCTCCCAATGTATTGAGCTCCGTAGGCGCGCAGGCGTTCGGGGGTGTCGTGTTCGGGATCAAAACTTACACACAGCAGATGCGTCCTGGCATAGAGCGCGGGATCCGCCGCCAATTGCTTTTCAATGACGGCAAAGTTGTGCGTCACCAGCGGACAGAAATTGGGCAGCGGGCAGCGCGTGTAGATAAAGGTGATCAACAGCTCTTTGCCGCGAAACTGCCGCAGATGAATCGAGCGGCCATCCTGATTACGCAGTTTGAAGTCCGGCACCGCATCACCCGCCGCAGGCACATGGTAGATGGAAGTTGGCTTGTAGTCTGGCTTACCCTGCGCCACCACTACAATGTGGTCGAGCAGCACACTCGCATCCTCATCCTGCGACACGAGTACATCAGCTGTAATTACATCGCCGGGATGCAATTCACTGAGGATGCCGGGGTCTTTAAGCTTGTACGGCATGGTCATCGCATCCATAAAGCCCGGAATGGCTTCATGGTCCACGGTCACCTCGCCTGTAGCGGCATTGGTTGCAACGACTTTGCCGCGTAGATGATAGACCTTGAAGTTCGGGCTTGAGGTGGTCTGTGTCGGGGTCTCCCGGCCAGAGCGGCACCCGGCAAGCGCAACTACAGCGAGAAGCGAGCAGGCAAGCAAACGGCGCATCACATCCTCAGTGTACAACCGCCTGTACGCTACGCATCCACCCATCCGTGGCGCCCGACCGGCACAACAGGGTATAACGCAGAAATGGGTCTTCAGCAGGGATCACAAGTTGACAGTTGGCTTCACGATGGTGGCCTCGTAGTCACGGCTAGCGAAAGAGCCGCGCGTGCGCTCACAGCCGCGTTCCATCGCCGCCGTCGCGCCGAAGGACTCACCGCCTGGCCCGCCCCTGCAATCCAGGACTGGCAGAGCTTTGCGCTTGCAACTTGGGAGTCGAGCTCTCCCGGCGGCCGCATGTTGTTGAATGGCGTGCAGGAGCAGGCTCTTTGGGCCGATGTCATTAGCAACGACTCGCACCTTGCAACGCTTCTCGATGGCCCACGTCAACGCTTGGCCCAGATGGCCATGGGGGCCCATGAGCTCCTTTGCTCCTATGCGCCGTATTATCTTGTTCCGGCCGCGCGCCGTGATTGGACACAGGATGCCGCCGCCTTCAGCGGGTGGCTGTCCGGCTTCGATGCGTTATGCCAGGCAAACAATGTTGTGAGTCCCTCGCGGGCGTTACTCGAACTCACAGCACAATTGCACACCACACGTCCCAACCCTCAGCTGCTGCTTGCTGCCGGCTTTGACCATATCCTGCCTTCGCAGCGCGCGCTCTTCGACGCGTGGGGCCCATGGAAGGCGCTTGCGTTGGGCGAGCCAGCCACCGAGATCCACTATTACTCTGCGCGCGACAGCGTGACAGAGCTGGATGCATGTGCCTTATGGTGCACGCAACAATTGGCCGCCAATCCGCAAGCCCGCCTTCTTGTGATTACACAGGAGATCAGTGCACGCCGTGGTGAAATTGAGCGCGCATTCCTGCGGCATTGTGCAACAGGCGCAACGTCACCCTTTGAATTCTCACTGGGTATTCCACTAATCCAGAATGAGGTTGCTCGGGCTGCTTTCCAGTTGCTGCATTGGCTGGAAGGCGCACTCGCTGAAAATGAAATTGACTGGCTCTTCTCAACAAACCTTGCCTCCAGCAGCGCCGAAGAAAGAATTGGCTTACAGGCGTTCATGCTGGCTCTACGCCGCAGTGGGCTGCAACGAACAGAATGGACACTCGAGGCATTTGTCCGCCAGCGAACCAAGGGGCATGAGTTGCCCTCTGCATGGGCCGAGCGGATGCTCAATGCTCGCAAGCGATTGCGCGAAGCACAAGGACGACACCAAAGCGCCATCGACTGGGCTGGTCTAGTCCCAGAGCTCTTGCGTCAGCTAGGAATACCGGGCAACCGATCGTTCTCCAGCGCGGACTTTCAAGCCCTCCAGCGCTGGGAGCAAGCCGTGGGCACGTGCGCGGCACTCGGTTTCGACGGCCGTCGCGTGCCTTGGGACAGCTTTCTTTCTACGCTGCAGCGTGTCTTGAATGAAACGCTCTTTACCCCTGAGTCGAGTGACGCTCCCATCCAAATCACGGGGCCTGCCGAGTCTGCAGGCCTCAGTGCTGACGCGGCCTGGTTTCTTGGCGCGGATGAGGATATGTGGCCTCTCACCGGCTCTGCACATCCCCTGCTTCCACTGCATGTGCAATGTGAGGCAGACATGCCGCATGCAACGCCGCAGCACGATTGGGATGTGGCACAAGCCATCACCAAGCGATTGCTAGCCTCTGCGCCAATGGTTCATTTCAGCTATGCGGCGCAGAAAAGTGATCTTGAAGCAAGACCCTCACGCCTGATCACACAAGTCGCGGGACCGCCTCAGTCATTGCCCAATCACTTTACTTCTCCCGTGCATCGGCCTCCGATCACCGTTCCCTTTGAGGATGCCGGCCTCATCCCGTTCCCCCCCGATCTTGCGCACGGTGGATCGAGCCTGCTTACAGCACAGTCTCAGTGCCCCTTCAAAGCCTTTGCCACTGTGCGCCTCGGTGCGCAGGCATGGGATGCTGCGCAAGCAGGGCTCTCAGCCGCAGAGCGTGGACAACTGCTCCACGAGGTGCTTCACATGATTTGGGGTGGAGCACCTCACGGAATCCGCGCGCAAGCTGAACTCAAGATGCTTCCCGATATCCCTTCATTTGTCGCCACCATCGTCCGCATTGTTCTCCGGGATAAAATGCCCGCCGGTGTTCTGGAGCGTATGCCACAACGCTACCTAGAGCTAGAATCGACGCGCCTAACTCAGTTGGTCACAGAGTGGCTCCAGTATGAAATAGCTAGGGAAGAGTTTAGCGTGGCAGAAACGGAGGCGAAGCACACTGTAGCCCTCAGAGGTCTCACGCTGAAGCTGCGCCTGGACCGAATTGACCAACTCGCTGATGGCACGCTCCTCGTCGTCGACTATAAGACTGGTGAGGTCTCACCGAGAGCCTGGGACCTTCCGCGACCCGACGACGTGCAGTTGCCTCTCTATGCAGGCTTTGCCCTGCAAGGCGAAGTGGGCGGCCTTGTCTTCGCCAAGGTGCGAACGCGTGATGTCTGTTTCAGCGGTTATATGCGTCATGCAAAATTGACGCTCAACAGCCACCTGAGCGGCCGGGATGCGCTGGTAAGGACGCCACTCACGAGTGAGCACTTGAGCGAATGGCGAAAGTACATCGAGCAACTTGCCCAGTACTTTATCGATGGACATGCGGAAGTCGATCCGCGAGAGTATCCGTCCACCTGCGACAACTGCAGACTGCATACAGTCTGCCGTATTCGCGAAGAAGAAAACTTGAGTCGCGTGGCCAGAAATAACTACAGTGATGCTGGAATTGAGGATTCAAACGATGAGTAGAAGTCAAGCTGATCCTCCCGACCAATCGCAGCGAACGAGTGCGCTCAATCCCTCGCGCAGCGTTCTCGTGCAGGCGCCAGCCGGATCGGGGAAGACGGATCTACTCACGCGCCGATTCCTCCGGCTGCTGAGCGAGGTCGACGATCCCACCCAGATTGTGGCCATCACATTCACCCGTGCTGCAGCAGCGGAGATGCGTCATCGCATCCTATCTGAGCTTGAGAATGCGCAGTCTGCCGTACCAGCATCCTTGACACAAGATGATTTTTCCGTGCAAGCGCTGGCTGCGAAAGCTCTGGAGCGCTCCCGCAAGCGCGGCTGGCAACTGATCGATCTGCCAGCGCAACTCCGCATCACAACGATTGATTCCTTCTGCCGCGAGCTGGCACTCCAACAGCCGCTCCTCACACGGTTCGGCGGAGAGCTCAACATCGCAGAACAGCCAGCACAGCTCTATCGCGTCGCGGCACGAAGAACACTGGAACAACTGGAAGGCAACGATGAAGCGCTCTGTGCTGCTATTGAACATCTCTTACTGTGGCGCGATAACAGCTGGAACGAAATCGAAGAACAACTTGTGGAGATGCTGGAAACTCGCGATCGCTGGATGCAGGACTTCGTACTCCAGCGAGACGTCGATTGGCATTCGTTGCGCTCACAGCTGGAACATCCGTTTGCCACAGCCATTCGCGTGGGCCTTAGCACGGTAAGCCGCATATTGAATGAAGTGCCCAAAGCTAAGCACGAAGCAATGGCTCTGGCGCGGTTTGCCTGCATGCAGAGCGATGGGGCGCTCTACCCATCCCTTGCCACAATCGACGACTTTGGCCCTCTAGAATTCACTGACAACGTAAACCTCGAAGCCCAGCTTCAGGCATGGCGCGACCTGAGCGAAATGCTGCTCACCCGCGAAGGAGAATTTCGCAAGCAAGTCAATAAAGCACAGGGATTCCCCGCCGAAAACAAAGAGCAGAAGTCGCGCCTGATAGCCCTGATTGACGAGCTTTCACGCCTGGATGGGTTCAAAAGCCAACTTGCTTCTATTCGTGAGTTGCCGTCTGCCCACTACACAGATGACGAATGGGAGATTGTGCGGGCTTGCTTCCTCTTACTGCGCCATGCTGTTGCAGAGCTGCATATAGCCTTTGCTGAAGCTGGAGCTGTTGATTTTATTGAGGTGGCTCAAATCGCAAATCGTATTCTTAGTGGAGATGATGGCATGCCCAGTGACGCCGCGATCCATGTTGCAGACGGCATCCATCATTTGCTCGTCGATGAATTTCAGGACACAAGCAGGCGCCAGCATCAGTTGCTCGCAAGCCTGGCCTCTGCATGGCCTGATTCAGTCGGCCGAACTCTCTTCGTTGTCGGCGATCCTATGCAGTCTATTTACTTCTTTCGCGACGCCGATGCCGAACTCTTTCCACGCGTGCGACAAGCTGGCCTCGAATTGCCTGAAGGCACGGCTATCCCTTTTGTTCCAATTTCACTTACAGCAAACTTCCGCAGCGATCCCACGCTTGTCAACAGACTTAACGAATTTTTTACCCGCATCTTTGCATCAGATGATGGGAGCGGTCTTACTTTCACACGCGCGGAAGCAGTTCGAAAGCAGTCTCCCTCTGCTTCTCCATTCTTATCCGTGCATGCAGATTTCATGCCTGTTACAAACGGTCGAGGAGCCTCACCGGCAGACCGAATATCAGCCGCACGGGAGCGAGAGTCGTCACTGCATGCACAGACATGCCGCATCGTCGACTTGATTCAGAGCCACATGGAGAATGTGGATCAAGCGAGTGCAGAGCAGCGCACTTATCGCATTGCCGTGCTGGGTCGCACCCGTGCCTCGCTAGTGCCCATTGCCAAGGCACTGCGCGAGGCAGCAATACCTTTCCGCGCCGTTGAGCTTGAAAAGCTACGCGACAGAATGGAAGTCCAGGATGCCCTTGCTTTGGGCCGCGCCTTGTTGAATGCACATGATCGTGTTGCATGGCTCGGTGTACTACGCGCTCCATGGTGCGGACTTAGTCTCGCGGATCTGCATCTGCTAACGAGTGCAGACGATCCTCGTATGCTCCTCACTCCTATCACGAATCTCCTGCGTGAACGTGTTCCACTGCTTAGCGACGAAGGCCGTTCAAGCATTACTCGCTTATTAAGCGCACTCGACTCCATACCCCGTCTGCATTCTTCTCTGCCCACCGCCACACTTGGAACCTGGCTCGAGCAGGCATGGATGCAACTTGGTGGCGCGCATTGCGTTGATGCAACAGGGCGTGCCAATCTTGAACTGCTTTGGCAAAGCCTTGATGCTCTACCTGCGCGCGAGGCCGACTTCCTTGGCCCGGTGCTTGACCTCGCTCTTGAGAAATTGACGGCACAGCCTGACCCCGCTGCCAGCACTGCCTGCGGCGTGCAGCTGATGACCATCCACAAGTCGAAGGGCCTTGAATTTGAAGTCGTGATCGTGCCGGATTTGCAAGCAAAAAACCACCAACATTCTATGAAACTCCTTTCGTGGCTAGAGCGTGGGGTGGAGAAAGCCGAGAATTCACACGACATCACCGAATTTCTCATCGCGCCAATCCAGCCCAAGCGCGAAGATCGAGGCAATGCAAAAAAGTGGGTCGACCGTGTTTATCGTGAGCGCGAAAGGCAGGAAATGCGACGTATCCTGTACGTGGCAGCAACACGAGCGCGGGATGAGCTTCACCTCTTCATGCGTCCTTCATATCGGCAGGCTGATGGCTCGGTTCAGCTTGTTGAACCGAGCAACTCGCTTCTTGCAACTGCATGGCCGGCTCTTCAAGGCGAGGTGCAGAGGCAGTTTGAAGACTGGAAGAACTCAAGGTCCGATGGGAAAGACGCTCCCGCATATGAGGTCGAAACACTCGCAGCAAGTGAAGACAACTTGATCAGCATGCCGGCTCCAGCAAGGCCCAACATCGTATATCGTCTGCCGGCAGATTTTACTCCTGCCTCGCTTCACTATGAAGCACCACGCGCGCGCGATGTCGGCGCGGCGATGCAGCTATACGAGCGGCATCACGGCGGCCTGATCTCACGAGTTCTAGGTAGCGCCACACACAAGTTGCTTGAAGAAACTGCGCGTTTGCGGAAGCATCATGACTGGGATGCAACCCGTGCCTCATTGCTACTGATAAAGACGCGCACCATCGCAAATATACGGGCTGTAGGCTTTCCTCATTCAGTGGCAGCGCAGATCGCGGAAAGTGCGTTTGCATGCGCGCTCAGCGCCACTGAGGATGCGCTCGGCCAATGGATTCTTTCACCGCACATCTACGCTGAGCAGGAAGTGGCATGGACTGGACTCATTGCGGGCGCCTTGCACTCGGTGCGCGCCGACCGCGTCTTCCGCGCAGGAGCCGCGCCACTGATTGAGGGGGACAATACCTGGTGGATTATCGACTACAAGACCGCATATGCCGAGAATATGTCGACCGCAGAAGCCCTGCTTACTCTACGAAAACTCTTCGCACCTCAGCTTGCCATCTATGCTGGCATTCTGCGCAGCCTGCATGGGGATGTTGCTCGGCTAAACGCGGGACTCTACTATCCACGCATGGCGCTGCTGGACTGGTGGGCTGTTGAGGATTAACTGCCCTCGTCCGTATCGCTGGTTTCCTTGTTTGCCTTCAGGCCTTTTGAGTGCCGCACGTCCGCGCCCTGCACCCAGAAGATTACATCCTCGGCGATGTTGGTTGCATGGTCTGCGACGCGCTCCAGCGAACGGCTAATCATCAGTGCATTCAGTGCCTGCGGAGCAAGGTGGCTCTGTTTCTCCATCATCTTCGTCAGCGCCTTGTATGCTGTGCGATTCATCGCATCCACGGCATCGTCCATGGTGAGCACCGAGCGGGCCACCTCGGCATCGCCTTCAATAAAGGCCTGCAGGCTCCTGCGCACCATTGCTGCGGCCATCGTGGACATACGCGGAATATCCACCGGCAACTCCGCCACTGCCATCTGCTGCATATTGCGCACACGGTCACTGATGCTCTTTGCTGCGTCGCCCACACGCTCCAGGTCGGCGTTGATCTTGATGACACTTAGGATGAAGCGCAGGTCGCTTGCCATGGGCTGCTCCATCGCCAGCATATCCAGCGCCGCCTGGTCAATGTCGCGCTCCATCCGATTGATTGCATTTTCGCTGCGGTTCACCAGGTCGCAAATTGAGAGGTCACGCACACGGTATGCCTCAATGGCGCGTTGAATGGCCTGCTCGGCCAAGCCCGCCATCACCAGCAGGTTCTCCTTCAGTTCTTCGAGACTTTGTTGAAACCGAATCCGCGTCATCCAAACCTGCCAGTGATGTAGTCTTCCGTCCGCTTGTCGCTGGGATTGGTAAAGATCTTGTGCGTAGAGTCAAATTCCACCAGCCGCCCGTTCAGGAAGAACCCAGTTGTCTCCGCAACACGCGCCGCCTGTTGCATGTTATGCGTCACAATCACGATTGTGTACTGCGATTTCAGCTGAAAGATAAGGTCCTCAATCTTCGCGGTGGAGATGGGGTCAAGCGCCGAGGCCGGCTCATCCATCAGCAGGACTTCCGGGTCCACGGCAAGGGCCCGCGCGATGCATAGTCGCTGCTGCTGCCCGCCAGAGAGGCTTGCTCCCGACTTCTTCTTCAAATCGTCCTTCACCTCGTCCCACAAGGCGGAATTCACCAGTGACCGCTCAACAATTTCATCCAGCACGCGCTTGTTGGTATAGCCATTCAGCTTCAGTCCAGATGCTACATTGTCATAAATTGACATGGTGGGGAATGGGTTAGGCCGCTGAAATACCATGCCCACGCGCCGGCGAATCTCCACCGGCTTCGCATCGTTGTAAATGTCAAGGTCGCCAATGCGCACCGTGCCTGTTACGCGGGCAACGGGGTTGGTTTCATGCATGCGGTTCAGGCAGCGCACAAATGTGCTTTTGCCGCAGCCGGAGGGGCCAATGAGCGCTGTGGCATGATTAGCGGGAATATGCAAGTTGATGTCCTGCAGCGTGTGATTAGCACCGTACCACGCATTCAGGCTGATTACCTCGATACCTACACCCACTTTAGCTTGCCCCTTTCAACACGCCGCGACTCGTCACGTAGCGAACCAGCGATACCGCCAGTACAATCAGCGCAATCAATACCAGAGCTCCGCCCCAGGCCAGCCTGTGCCAGTCGTCATACGGTGAAATCGCATACACATAAATCTGCAGCGGAAGCGCAGCAATCGGCTGATTCAGGCTTGCGCTCCAGAACTGATTGCCCAAGGCAGTAAAGATCAGTGGAGCGGTTTCACCCGCCACGCGTGCAAATGCCAGCATGCACCCGGTAATGATACCCGGCGATGCTGTCCGTACCGTAATCGAAAGCACCGAACGCCAGTTCGGCACGCCAATTCCCATCGCGGCTTCCCGCACTGCATACGGCACCATCAGCAGCATCTCCTCCGAGGTACGGCACACCGTGGGAATCATCATGATGCCCAGCGCCACACCGCCCGAAAGTGCCGAAAAGTGCTTCTGCGGAACCACAATCAGTGAGTAGATTGCCAATCCCATTACAATCGACGGAACGCCGTTCAGCACGTCTGCAGTAAAACGCACCGCATTCGCCAGCTTCGTCCCGCGTCCAAACTCTGCAAGATATATTCCGCCGCCTATGCCAAGCGGCACGCCAATCACGCTTGCCACAGCTAGCAGAATGGCGGAGCCAAGAATAGCGTTTGCCATGCCTCCGCCGACTTCACCCGGCGGCTTCGGCATCTGCGTGAAAAATGCGAGATTCAGCGAGCTTGCGCCCTTGAACACCAGGTAGCTGAAGATGGCCACCAGCGGCGCTACCACCAGCAAGGTCGCCAGCAAGGCCAGTATTGTCACTGCGCCATCGGTAATCACCCGCATTCGGAACCGGAATTTGAAGGCATCCCCGCTCACACGTGTCTCCTCAATGCGCCTGCGACGGCTCTCCCCGCGTAACCACCCACACCAGCAAACGGGCCAGCGCATTTACGATAATCGTCACGACAAAAAGCGCCAGAGCTATTTCGATTAGTGCGCTCACGTGCAGGTCACCCACGGCCTCGGTAAACTCATTCGCAATTACAGACGCCATTGAGCTTCCATTCGCAAGCAAGGAACGCGTAATCTCCGGCGTATTGCCAATCACCATGGTCACGGCCATGGTTTCGCCCAGAGCTCGCCCCAGGCCAAGCATGATGCTGCCCACAATACCAATGCGGGCATTGCGCAGCACGCCCATGCGAACCATCTCCCACCGCGTAGCTCCCAGCGCAAGCACCGCCTCACGCTGCGATTGCGGCACCGCCGTCATCACTTCGCGCGTCAGCGATGAAATGATGGGCAGAATCATAATGGCCAGAATTACGCCTGCCGTCAGAAAGCCCAGTCCCGTTGGATTCTGGTCATTCAACAGCCCTGTCCAGCCAAGAGCATGAATGAGCAGCGGATTCACATGCGCACGCATGATGGGCACCAGCACAAACACAGCCCAAAGCCCATAAATCACACTGGGAATCGCCGCCAGCAGTTCCGTGATGAAGGCTAGCGGGCCGCGCAGCGCTCGGGGGCACATCTCTGTCAGAAAAATTGCAAGGCCAATTGCCAGCGGCACAGCCATCAGAAGGGCAAGAATCGAGGATACCAGCGTGCCATACAAAAATGGCAGCGCGCTGAAGAGCCCGTTGACCGGATCCCAGTACATCGTTTGTTGCGTGTCAGGGTCGGTAAAGCTCCTGTAGAAGAAGCCCAGCCCGAACTTGCTCCACGTCAGATGCGAGCTCACCACAAGCCGCCAGGCAATCAGCGCAACAATACCAAAAAGGCTCAGCGCGCATAGCGCCATAAGCCAGTGGAATATCCGATCCACAATAACTGAATTGCCACGTGAAAGAAGGAACCTTCTTACCTCTGAAATATGAGCCGCTTCCGCAGCGGATGCTGGCGGATTCTCTGCAGAGACCGGATTGTGTTGAACCTGCGGCTGAGAAATATGAATTTCCGGCACGGGAACACTCACCCTCCACAGGCTAACCGGGAAATGTGAATAGAAGGTTACAACGTTGCAAGAACAAGGGAATACAGTGCAAAATTCCCGTCAATCCGTGCCATCACCTAAGTCCCGACGCAAGACAACCCGTGCGTAAACTCAGCGGCCGATGATCGTTATAGAAATTATTTCCCCATTGGCATCGCTTTCCGGTAAGCTGTGGAACGAGAAATCTCAGGTCCTCACCCATGCGCCCAACGTCCCTTCTGCTCGTTCTCGCCCTGGCTCCCCTCGTCCTTCACGCGCAAAGCCCCTCGCAGCCTGAACCGATTCATCGGGACTGGCATGCCGCCTGGATTACGCATCCTAGTGCTCCTCTGCGCGAACCACTGGTCCTCCACTTCCGCCGCACGCTGGAACTCGCCGCCGCACCCGCCAGCTATCCCGTGCGCGTCAGTGCAGACAATCGCTTTGTCCTGTTCGTTAACGGCCAGCGCGTGGGAGAAGGCCCGGCGCGTGGAGAACTGCCTCACTGGCGTTATGAGCGCTTTGACCTTGCCCCGTACCTTAAGTCCGGCTCGAACCTCATCGCCGCCACCGTATGGAACTTCGGCATCTACGCCCCCGTCGCCCAGATGAGCGACCGTACAGCCTTCCTGCTGGAGAGCGAAGCCGCTGGCGCGGACTCGATCAGCACGCCCAAAGACTGGCAGGTTGAGATTGAGGCCGGCCAGAAAGCGCTTGATCGCCACTCCGTCAGTTTGCGCACCTACATGGCCGCCGGTCCCGGCGAAGAACTCGATGCCGCCAACTATGACTGGAACTGGAACTCGCCCTCCGACCCCAGTACGAATTGGGTTGCCGCCGCCTCGCCCATGCGCGACAGTGTCTTCCCCGGCGTGAACCACGCCCACTCCTTTGACACGACCGGCGACAACTTCTGGGGCCTCGTCCCAGACATGCTGCCCCACATGGAGTTCAAATCCGTAAGTGTAGGAAAAACCGTCCGGGCGGATCTCGCCTCCCTGAAGACTTTTCCTGACACAGCTGTCACTGTCCCAGCCAACACACACGTCCACATCCTGCTGGACCGCAAGGCGCTGACCACGGCCTATCCGCAATTGTCTGTCTCTGGCGGCAAGGGTACGCACATCTGGCTCACCTACTCTGAGGCGCTGTATGACCAGCAGGAACAAAAAGGCGACCGCGACGATGTTGGCGACCGGGTTGCCCGTGGTCTCAGGGATAGCTTCCTGCCCGATGGCAGCCAGCATCGTATCTTCGAGCCTCTCTGGTGGCGCACCTGGCGCTACCTCGACCTCGACATCCAAACCAGCGTCGAACCCCTCACGCTTGACGCTCTTACGGCCGACTTCACCGCATATCCCTTTGAGGAGCGTGCCTCGTTCAAGTCCGGCGACCCCGACCTCGCCGAAATCTGGGACATCAGCTGGCGTACCGCCCGCCTCGATGCCCATGAAACGTACATGGACACGCCCTACTACGAGCAGCTTCAATACGTGGGCGACACCCGCATCCAGGCGCTCATCTCCTACACCGTGGCAGGCGACGACCGACTCGCCCGCCAGGCACTCGCCGCCTTTGACGATTCGCGCTCGCCCGACGGCCTCACCCGAAGCCGCTATCCCAGTTCTCTGCCGCAGACCATTCCGCCCTTCTCGCTGCTCTACGTGGGCATGCTGCATGACTACTGGATGTACCGTCCCGACGCCGGCTTTGTCCGGAGTCTGTTGCCCGGCACCCGCGGCGTGCTGGACTGGTTCAGCACGCACGAACGCGCTGACGGCCTACTGGAAAAGCTGCCCTGGTGGAGCTTCATTGACTGGGTATCCAAGGGCGAAATCCCCACCTACGACGCGCAGGGTGAGTCCTGCGTCACCACCCTCCAGTACCTCGGTGCGCTGGACGCTGCCGCTGATATGGAGAAGATCCTCGGCAGCCAACAGCGGGCCGACGGTTATGCGTCCAGGGCTGCGCACGTCCGCTCCGCCATCTACAGCAAGTGCTGGAGCCCGGAGCGTGGCCTGCTCGCAGACAACTCCGAGCGCAAGGTCTTCAGTCAGCAGTCCAACATCATGGCCGTCCTCTATGACGTTGTACCCAAAGATCAGCAACAGGCCGTCCTGCGCAAGTTGCTCGCCATAGAGCCCGGCACCACACCCGATGGCGTGATGAGCGCCTCCTACTACTTCCGCTTCTACCTCGGCCGCGCCCTCGATCACGCCGGCATGGCTGATGACTACCTGCAGTCGCTCGATCCATGGCGCAAGCTTCTGCCGCTGCACTTCAGCACGTGGCCTGAGACGCCCGGCAAGACGCGCTCTGACTCACACGCATGGTCTGCTCATCCTATCTATGACATGCTCACGCTCGTGGCTGGTATTGAGCCCGCCAGCCCGGGCTTTACAACGGTCCGCATAGCCCCGCATCTTGGCTCGCTGCACTCCGTCAAGGCCAGCTTTCCGCACCCGCAGGGAACCATCACCGTAGACTATGAGCGGACGGCCGCGGGCTTGGATGCTACTGTCTCTCTGCCCGGCAACCTCGCGGGCAACTTCGTCTTCCACGACAAAACCTGGTCCCTCAGGCCCGGAACTAATCACATTGCAGCCCGGTAGCCACATTGGCGCGGCAGGTAACCCGCGCCAAATCGTTATACTTCAAGAGAAACACCGTTTCCCGATTCATGGCAAACGTGTTACAACTCCAGCATGGTAAAGGGAAAGCCTTCCACACCCTCAGGACACGTCAACCTGAGAATGTTGGCCGAGCATCTTGAGCTCTCACAGACCACCGTTTCTCTTGTCCTGAACAATTCGCCCTCAGCACGCTCCATTCCGCAGGAGACGCGCGATCGCGTCATTGAAGCGGCGCGACGGCTCAATTATCGGCCCAACTACTTTGCCCGCTCCCTCCGCCAGAGCCGCTCCATGAGCGTGGGCGTGCTCGCCCCGGATCTCAGCGAAGGTTATTTTACCCGCGTGATGAGCGGCGTGGTGCAGGAGCTAACCCTCGCCCGCTACTTCTACTTCACCGCCTGCCACGACTGGAAGAAGGAAATGATCGAGCAATATCCGCGCTTACTGGTCGAGCGTGCAGTGGATGGCTTTCTGCTGCTCAACACTCCGGCTGACCAGATTGACGTGCCCGTTCCCGTCGTTGCCATCTCATCCCACAGCGCAGCACAGAACGTCACAAACATTGTCCTCGATCACCACAGCGCCGTCGAAAAGGCCCTCAGGCATCTTTATGAACTCGGCCACCGCCGCATCGCCTTCATCCGCGGCCCGCGCGTGATTCCCGACTCCGAATACCGCTGGGAAAGCATTCAACAGGTGGCGAAGGAGATGGGGCTGCGCATTGACCCAGCGCACATCACGCGCATCGACACCTCCGGGTGGTCCATGAAGACCGGCTATCATCCCATGGCGCCAGAAATCGGCTACAAGCCCATGCAGGCATTGCTGGAAAAATCACGCGACTTCACGGCCGTCTTCTGCTTCAACGACATTGCAGCCATCGGTGCCATCCGCGCGCTCAAGGACGCTGGCCTCTCCGTGCCCAAGGATGTCTCCGTAGTGGGCTTCGACGATATTCTCTCTGCGGCCTACTACTCGCCCTCGCTCACCACCGTGCGCCAGCCCCTCTTTGAAATGGGCCAACGAGGCGCGCAGGTGCTGCTCGACCGCATCGCAAATCGCGACAAGGAATATCCGTCCGAAATTGTCATGGAGCCAGAGTTCCTCGTGCGCGAATCCACTGGGCCCGCGCCGGCGCGCACGGCCTGAGCCTCGCCTAGCCGCAGTAGGACCGAAACCACCGGCTGATGTAAACCTGCGCGTGAGCCTCGCCGCAGTAGTGCCGAGCATGCGGGGCATCCGCGACCTCACGTGTCCACTTGTAGACCGTCAGCTGCGTATCGCTGCAATGGATGACAATCCAACGCACAGGATTGTCACTCTCTGCGCCGCAAATCTCACACCGATAAACCGTATCGATCATCCTCAGCCTCTCAGCCACTCCGAACCTGTCGCGGCTCCGTCCCGCCCGTTTATTGCCTACTCCAGCATCTGCAAGTCCAACGGGTGCTCCAGCAGGCAATCCATCTGGCTGATGCTGGCCAGCGCGCGCTTCAGTGCCGAGGTCTTGCACGGCTCTACTGTCACCACAAACGGGAGCCGGTCCGCGGGGTAGCCGGGTTTTTGCACGATGGCGCGGATATTGATTTGCTCCCGTGCCAATGCTCCGGTTATCTCCGCCACAATGCCCGGCCGGTCCTTCACAAAGAAACGAATATAGTGCGGCACCTCAAACTCCGCACCAATCTTGGCCGGAAGCGACGGAATCGCCACCCGCCGCGAGCCATGCGCAAGCGCCAACAGATCGCTCACCACAGCCACCGCCGTCGGATGTCCGCCCGCGCCGTGACCGGAGAATACCACGTCGCCACCATAGCGTCCCGTCAGGATCACCATGTTCTCCGTGCCGCGCGACCACGCCAGCGGCGAATTCTTGTCCACCAGCATGGGCCCAACCGTCGCCGCCACCGTGCCGCGCACATCCTCAGCGCGAGCCACCTGGCGAATTGTGCAGCCCAAGTCGTGCGCATAGCTGAAGTCCACCGCCGTCACGGCCGTAATGGGCTGCGGCACAATCTCTTCTGGATCCACAATCACGCGCAGGGCCAGCCGCATCAGAATTGCCAGCTTTGCCCGCGCGTCAAACCCGCCCACGTCCTCCGTCGGATCGGCTTCCGCGTACCCCTTTGCCTGCGCCGTCGCCAGAACGTTGGCATACTCAGCTCCAGTCTCCATCTTGCTCAGGATGAAGTTGCACGTGCCGTTCAAAATGCCCTGCATGCGCTCGATGCGGTCGCCCGCCAGCCCCTGTTCAATACCGGGAATCACCGGGATGCCGCCTGCAACCGCTGCGCCATACTTCAGATGTCCGCCCTTCGCCGCAGCCAGTCGCTCTAGTTCCACGCCGTGATAGGCAATCAGCTTCTTGTTCGCCGTCACCACGCTTTTGCCGGCTTCCAGTGCGTGGCGCACCCATGTGCCCGCGGGGTCCAACCCGCCGGCCAGTTCCACAATCACGTCCACGTCTGACGCCAGCACCGCATCCGCGTCCTCACTCCACACCACGCCCGTCGGAGTCCACTCCACACGCTTGCGGTCCACATTGCGATTGAACACATGCGTAAGTTCCAGACCCTCCGGCCTGGACTCCACCAAAATGCGGGCAACCGAACTGCCCACCGTTCCAAAGCCGAACAGGGCAATGCGTAATGGGCGTGTACCTGTAGCCTGCGTGGAAAACGGCGTAGATGACAACGATGCGTTCTCTTGTGACACGGACAATTCCTTGCGTGAAATCGTGGGAAGTGTGACAGTTCGATGATACCTGAGCCGCCGCGCCGCATGCCCCAGCGGCTACTCATGTAGCATGGAAAGCAGATGCGCCGCTGGCTTTCCATCCTTCTAGTCCTGTTCTTTGTGCTTGGACCGCTTACGTCCACGCTCCAGGCCAGCGATGAAGTGCGTCTGCCACCCTGCTGCCGACGGAACGGCGCACATCACTGCGCCATGTCCGATGCCCTCATGGCACGCATGGCGCATGCCACGGGCGATCCCCGGCCTGCATTCACTACCCCGTCACATTGTCCTTACTATCCCGGCTCCTTGCACGCAGCCGTGCGACTTGATCAGGCAATGGTCGCATCCGGTTCTTACGCGCTCTGCGGGCCTGCCCGAACACGCATCCTCATCAGCGGCTCACAATCTGTGCAACTGCATATGCTGCAGGCCCATGCTGGCCGCAGTCCCCCATCTCCCGCCTTCGATTAACGAAGTCCATACCCCGGCTGACTCCGGTCTCCATCGGCTTCGGCTTGTTCCCCTGCTCGCGGGGTTGTCATCGTGCGCACATACAGTGCGCGGTGACCGGCTGCGCATCCGCGCGCCATTTCTGGAGATTGTGTACTGCATATGCGTTCCTCATATTCATGGATTCTCGCCCTGCTGGTGGTCATGTCCTTCCCAGCCTGGGCAACGGTCTTTGCTACGCTCCGCGGCGTCGTGCACGACCCCGACCATCGTCCCATCGCCGGCGCGCAAATTACGCTTCAGGCCGCCGACTCCGCCTTCGTCCTCCACGCCGTCACTGACGCGGAAGGCGAGTTCGAACTGCCCCCGGCACCTATCGGCGTTTATCGCCTCAGTGTTGCAGCGCCCGGCTTTGCCTCTGTCACCCAGCCGCTCACCATTGCCTCAGGCACCAATCCCGTTCTGCACATCCCCCTCGCGCTGGATACGGCCCAGCAGTCCGTCGTCGTACAAGGCACCGCAGACACCGCCATCGCCACTGACACTGTCACGCCCACCACGCTCATCACGCGCCAGCAGATTGACCAGACCCCCGGCGCCAGCCGCACCATCGGCATGGAGATGATTACCGACTACGTCCCCGGCGCATACATGACCCATGACCAGCTGCACATACGCGGTGGACATCAAACCACCTGGCTCATCGACGGCATCGCCATTCCCAATACCAAAATTGGAGCCAACATCGGTCCGCAGATTGATCCCAAGGACATCGACCAGATCGAAGTGCAGCGCGGAAGTTATTCCGCAGACATTGGTGACCGCACCTACGGCGCCTTCAACGTCCTCCCTCGCAATGGCTTCGAGCGCAACCGCGACGCCGATCTGCTGCTCATGCTGGGCAACCTCTACACCGCCGAGTCGCAGCTCTCCTTCGGCGACCACTCCGCCAGGAACGCCTGGTACGCCAGCGTCACAGGATCACGTGCCAACTACGGCCTCGCCACACCCATTCCTGCCATCCATCACGACGCCACCAACTCGCAAAGCGCCTTCATTTCTCTGCTCCGTAACCAGACAGAGAAGGATCAACTTCGCTTCGACGCGCAATATCGCCAGGACTTTTTCCAGATTCCCTACGACCCTAACCCCAATGACTGGGAGCAGGCCTCGGACTACTACAACTCCTCCGGCCTGCGTGATGACCAGACCGAACGCGACTCTTTCCTCATCGCGAATTGGGTGCACACCCTCTCAGAGAAGGTGCTGTTTGAGGTTGCGCCCTTCTATCACTTCAACCAGGCCAGCTACGACTCCCCTGCCTCCGATATCCCCGTCGCCACCACATGGCACCAGACTTCGAACTATTTCGGCACGCAGGCTGATGTACGCGCAGACATCGGTCCCAACAGCTTTTCCGCCGGCGTCTACTCCTTCTATCAAAGAGAAAGCGATCTATTCGGCCTCATCATCAACGATCAAAGCTACGCCGCAAAAAGCATTCCCAACACCACAGCCGGCGCCAATGCCGGCCTGCTTGAATTCCACTTTTCTGATCATCTGCGCGTCAATCGCTACTTCACCCTACTCGGCGGCATGCGCATCTCCAACTATCACGGCGGATACACCGAGAACGCAGCCTATCCGCGCATCGGCGCAACGCTGGAGTTGCCCCGCCTCCATTGGGTCTTCCGCGGCTTCTACGGCCACTTCTTCCAGCCCGCTCCCGTGCAGACGGTCTCCAGTGCTTTCCTCAACTACGTCTCCAGTCAGCCCGGCCAGAACGCCTTCGTTCCCCTGCCCTCCGAGCGCGATGAAGAACATCAGTTCGGTGTGCAGATTCCTTGGAAAGGCTGGGCAATCGGCGTGGACAACTTCAAGACCCGCGTCAACAACTTCCTTGACCACGCCAACGTCGGCGAGTCCAACATCTACTTCCCCATCGCCGTCGATGGCGCGCTCATCCGCGCATGGGAGCTGACCATCCGATCGCCGGAACTGGCACGCCTCGGCCAGTTCCACCTCGCATACTCCAACCAGATAGCTGAGCAACGCGGTGACGTGATTGGCGGCTTCGCTTGCAGCAATCTCGCGGATCCCGCTTGCAGCCTTGGCCCTGACTACGTGCCCGTAGACCACGACCAGCGCCACACCCTCAACGCAGGCTTCACCACGCACCTGCCTCTGCGCACATGGTTCGCCACAAACGTCTACTACGGCTCAGGATTTACAAATGGGCTGGAGGGCGCTGGCGTTGGCCCCTACAATGGGCCCTACCTGCCCGTTCACACCACATTTGATGTATCAGCCGGCCGCAGCCTCGGCGAAAATTGGAAGCTCTCCGGCGGAGTTCTCAACGTCACCAACCACCGTGTCTTGCTGGATAACTCGATTACCGTAGGCGGCTTCCACTACAACGATCCGCGCATGTTCCAGGCACAGCTTCGCTATCGCTTCCGCTTTTAGCTTGCTTTATTCCACCTGAAACAGGCCGGGGAGTGTCTCTCCGGCCTTGCCCGTCACAATCTGTGTAAATGCCGTCGCGTTCAGCGGCTCCTCCAGCCCCACGTACACCGTGCGCGCGCCGCCCTGCCGCGCCCAGCGCACAAAGCTCGCCGCCGGGTACACCGATCCTGAAGTGCCGATCACCAGCATCAGCGTGGCCTTTGCAATCTCGCGCTCAATGCGTCCCAACTCCAGCGGTATCTCACCAAAAAACACAATGTGCGGCCGCAGTCTTCCTCCGCAGGCACACCGGCCCACCTCTTCCAGGCTGCTATACAGGTGCCGATCCTCCACCGGCGGCCGTCCGCACTGCCTTTCGCAGCGCGACTTCGCCAGTTCCCCATGCATATGCACCAGACGCACCGATCCCGCTCGCTCGTGCAGGTCATCCACGTTCTGTGTGCACAAGAAGAAACGATCGCCCAACCGCTGCTCCAACTCCGCCAGAGCCACATGCCCCGTATTCGGCTCCGCCTTGAAGCCCGCCTCGCGCCGCGCGGAATAGAACGCCCACACCCCTGCCGGATTGCGCTGCCAGGCCTCCGGCGTGCACACATCTTCTACGTTGTATCCGGCCCACAGCCCGTCCTCTGCGCGAAACGTCGGCAGCCCGCTCTCCGCGCTGATGCCCGCGCCCGTCAGCACAAACACCCGGTCCTTTGAGCCGATGGCTATCGTCTCCAACACATTCCCCTTACTCCCTTTGTTCTATCCCTTATTGCGGGAAACCAAAATCGTCGCTCGACCTTCACGGCTCCAGCAGAATCTTGCCCGTCGTCCGCCGGTTCTCCATGTCGGTCTGCGCCTGCGCCGCATCGGCCAACGGATAGATGAATTCCGTGCGCAGCTTCAGCTCACCGTTCGCGGCCCAGCCCAGCACGTCGCCCGCGCGTTTCTCCAGCTCTGCGCGTGTGGCCACATAGTGCCACAGCGTGGGCCGCGTAATATACAGCGATCCCTTGCTGCTCAGCTGGATCAGGTCAAACGGCGGCACTGGCCCGCTCGACGCGCCAAACAGAGCCAACAGCCCGCGCGGACGCAGGCAATTCAGGCTCTTGTCAAACGTTGTCCTGCCCACCGAGTCATACACCACGTCCACGCCTTTGCCCCCGGTGATTCGCTTCACTTCCGCTTCAAAATCCTTCTCTGTATACAGAATCACTTCTGCCGCGCCGGCCTCGCGCGACAGCTCCGCCTTCTCCTTTGTCGAAACCGTCGTGATCACCCGCGCACCAATCTTCGCCGCAATCTGTGTAAGCAGCAATCCCACGCCGCCCGCACCCGCATGCACCAGTGCGGTGTCCCCGGCCTTCAGCGGATATGTCGAATACGCCAGGTAGTGCGCAGTCATCCCCTGCAGCATTGCCGCGGCAGCCTTCTCCGGGCTCAGCCCTTCCGGCACCTTCACCAGTTGCGCAGCGGGCACCAGCGCATACTCCGCATAGCTTCCTAGCACGCTGACTGAGGCCACTGCATCTCCCGGCTTGAATCCCGTCACGCCCGGGCCCAGTTCCTCCACTGTGCCCGCGGCCTCGCTGCCCGGCACCAGCGGCATCGTCGCCTTGTAAATGCCCTTGCGGAAGTAAATCTCAATAAAGTTCACTCCCACCGTTTCCACTCGGATGAGTACCTGACCTGGTCCTGGCTCGGGAATCGGCAGCTCGACCAGTTGCAGCACCTCTGCTCCGCCCGTGGCTTGAATCTGTATAGCCTTCATAACAGCCAAGAATGCACCTAGAAGGCTGTGCGCTGCAAGGGCCCGCCTCGCTGGGCGCTCCGCACTCCCACAGAAAGCACCAAGCCCCGCGCGGGCATCCACCCGGCGGGGCTTATCTCTTTTTCATGTCTCGCTGGGCTCAGTAGCCGTCGCGTCCGTCTGAAAGAATGCTCGGCTCATCCGGAGCGCGCAACCGCAGCATGCGCTCAATCGCATACGGCGCGCGGTGCTGGCTCGTGTGGTAGTGCCGCACCTGCAGCTCGCCCAGCAGTCCAATCGCCAGCAGTTGGATGCCAGCCACTATCAGCACGCCTGCAATCACAAACATGGGCCCATGCTGGTCCATCACGTTCTGCGCCGGATGCATGATCTTCATGCCCAGCAGCATTGCTGAAAAAAATGTGCCCAGCAGAATGCTCAGCGCGCCAAAACTCCCGAAGAAGTGCAGCGGCCTGCTCATGTACTTCAGCAAAAACCGAATTGTCAGCAGATCAAAGAACACGCGGAAGGTGCGACCAATACCGTAGTGGCTCTTGCCCCGCTCGCGGTGAACGTTCTTGATGGGAATCTCGCAGATGGACGCACCATACCAGCTCGCCAGCGCCGGGATGAAGCGATGCATCTCGCCATACAACGGAATGTTCGTGATCACCTCGCGCCGATAGCCCTTGAACGTCGTGCCAAAGTCGTGAATGTCCACACCCGAAAGCTTCGCCATCAGCCAGTTCGCACAGCGCGAAGGGATGCGCCGCATCACGAAGTTATCAATGCGCTCCTTGCGCCAGCCCGAAACGACGTCATACCCCTCTTCGAGCTTCTCAATGAAATTTGGAATCTCATTCGGATCGTGCTGCAGGTCGCCATCCATCGCAAAAATAAAGTCGCCTGAAGTATGGTCAAACCCTGCCGCGAGCGCCGATGTCTGCCCAAAGTTGCGGCGCAGCTTCACCACCAGCACGCGGCTGTCCACCGCGGCTATCTCCTCCAGCAGCTTGAACGTGCGGTCACTGGAGCCATCGTCCACCAGTACCAGCTCGAATGAGTCGCCCACCTGCTCCATCACCTGCTTCAGGCGCGCGTAGAGAACCGTTACGTTTTCCTCTTCGTTGTGAAACGGAACAACGATCGAATACTTTGGCATATCAATCAGTATAGATGCGCTTAAGCTGCATCCGAAGCAAAACATTCTGCTGGAATGCAGCCGGTTACGCGAGTTGCGAAACAAAAGGATGCAGGCAGCACTGACCAGCTACCGGTCCAATTCATCCAGCATCTGCTGCATCTCACTGAGCGCATGCTGGTTGCCAGTGCGCCGGGCACACTCGATACCCTCCTTCAGTCGCTGAATGGCCTCCTGGGTTTGCCCTGTCTTCGCCAGCGTCTGCGCAGCCATGAAATATGCCGCCGTGTAATCCGGGTCATTCGCCAGCAGCGCGTCAAACTCCTGCATCGCCTCCGCCGTCTCACCGCGCCCCACCAGCTCCATCGCAACTCCATAGCGTGCAAAGCTGTTCTCCGGGTCCAGCGCCAGAATCTCTCTCAGTCCTGCAATTTTGTCCATCTGTCTCACTCTGTGCGGAATCTCTTCAGGAAGCATTTGCGAAATCGGCGGTGATTGCCGAAACTGGAACTGTGCTTCTTTTCGCGCGTCCTCCATTCCCATTCTAGCGGGGACCCACGCACAGCAAATGCACCACGATGACTGGAGCAGCCCCACATGAGTTCCACTGAGACCAACCCGGTTGCACGCACCGTCGCCAGCACGCAGTCAGAAATGACTGAAGTCATTCTCCCCAATGACGCCAACACCCTCGGCAACCTGCTCGGCGGCCGCCTCATGCACTTCATTGACCTCACTGGTGCTATTGCAGCCTATCGCCACACGCGCACCCACGTCGTCACCGCCGCCATGGATCACATCGACTTTATCCAGCCGGTACACGTAGGCGATCTGCTCATCCTCAAGTCCAGCGTTAACCGCGCCTTCAACACGTCGCTTGAAGTCGGCGTCAAGGTCTGGGTGGAGCACCCGCTCACTGGCGTCTTGCTCCACGTCGCCAGTGCTTACCTGGTCTTTGTCGCCGTTGACAAGCAGGGCAATCGCCTTAAGGTTCCCGCTCTCGTGCCCGAGACGCCCGACGAAATTCGCCGCTTCAACGATGCGCTCCTCCGCCGCGAACATCGCGAGGCTGAGGCCGCTCGCCGCAAACAGGAGCGCCACCAGCACGCCAGCCAGAAGGCCGCGCCGGCCGCACCATAGGCGGGCAATACAGGATTCAGAACGAGAAGGATGCAAAAGGAGTAAGCAGACACAATGGGTCATTCACCTGCCATGCCCGCCCCCGTAGCGCTGCCGGGCGTTTCCAAAATCATCGCTGTAGGCTCCGGCAAAGGCGGAGTCGGCAAAACCACCGTCGCCGTCAACCTCGCCATCGCACTTTCGCGACTCGGCCAGCGCGTTGGCCTCATAGACGCAGACATCTACGGCCCCAACGTGCCGCTCATGATGGGCTCAACGCAGCAGCCCCGCATCAGCGCGGAGAACCAGATCCAGCCCAACGACACCCACGGCATCAAGACCATCTCCATCGGCTACATCTCGCCCGGTGACAAGCCGCTGGTCATGCGCGGACCCATGCTCCACCAAATCATTCGCCAGTTCCTGCAGCAGGTGGATTGGGGCCAGCTCGACTACCTCATCGTCGATCTGCCGCCCGGCACCGGCGACGTTGTCATCTCACTCGTGCAGACTGTTCCTCTCACCGGCGCCGTCGTCGTCTCCACGCCCAGCGACGTCAGCCTGCAGGACGCGCGCAAGGCCCTCGAGATGTTCGCGCAGGTCAATGTGGAGGTTCTCGGCATCGTCGAGAACATGAGCCACTTCACCTGCCCGCACTGCCACCAGCAGATTGACATCTTTTCCAAGGGCGGAGCCGAGCGCACCGCGCAGCAGTTCAACATTCCCTTCCTCGGCTCCATCGAGCTCATTCCCGCCATTCGCGAGGGCGGCGACCGCGGCCTGCCGGTGACGCTGGCCGGTCCCAAAAGCCCGCAAGCGGCCGAGTTCTATGCCGTGGCGCAAAAGCTGATGGAACGCGCCGAAGCCGCGGCAGCGGCGGCCTCTGACGTGCTCGAAATCAGCTAGGTCAGCCTACCTGTTGCATCGCAAAAAACGCAGGGCCAGCCCTCAGCCCACTTGAAGGCTGGCCCTTTACTCTGCCCTGCTCATGTCCGGCCTTGCGATTGCGCATCACAGGAAGTATTCGAAGTCCGTCTCCACCTTCAGATGCCGATGCAACTTAAAGATGTGCCCTGACTGCTGCGCTGGATTCAACTCCACATAATTGCGCGGCCCGTGCCACATGTAGCGATTGCCATTGAGCAAATCTTCTGCCTCATACCCACGGTCGTGCGGTATCTTCAGATCGTCCAGCGGCAGCGTCACAAAGCCCGACTGCGTGTAATGCGGATCCAGATTCACCACCACCAACAGCAGATTCGACCTGTCCTCCGACTCCTTCGTGTAGCAGATCAACTGATCGTTCTCAATCTGGTGAAACTTCAGTGACCAGTCACTCTGCAACGCCGGGTTACTGCTGCGAATCGCATTCACCCGCGCGATCAGCGGCCGCAGGCTCTCCGGCTTGTCCAGCTTCCAGTGGCGAATCTCATACTTCTCAGAGTCGAGATACTCTTCGCTCCCATGCCGGACCGGCCTGTGCTCCATCAGCTCAAATGCAGGCCCATAGATTCCGTAGTTCGCGCCCAGCGTGGCCGCCAGCAGCAGGCGAATCGAGAACGCCGCTCGCCCGCCAATCTGCAGAAACTCCGTCAGAATGTCCGGCGTATTCGGCCACTGGTTCGGCCGGAAGAACTCCCGCACCGGTGTCTGCGTCAGCTCAGTAAGGTACGTCTGAAGCTCCCACTTCGCATTGCGCCACGGGAAGTACGTATACGACTGGCTGAAGCCTATCTTCGCCAGCCGGTACATAATCTTAGGCCGCGTAAACGCCTCTGAGAGGAACATCACCTCCGGATGATCGGTCTTGATCCCTGCAATGCACCACTCCCAGAAGGGAAACGCCTTCGTATGCGGGTTGTCCACGCGGAAAATCGTCACGCCCTGCTCAATCCAGTAGAGGAAGACACTTTTCAGTTCCTCCCACATCCCTGCCCAATCTTCGCTCTCAAAGTCGAAGGGATAAATGTCCTGGTACTTCTTGGGCGGATTCTCCGCATACTGTATCGTTCCATCCGGCCGCTTGCGGAACCAGTTTTCGTGTTCCCGCACATACGGGTGATCCGGCGCCGCCTGAAACGCAATATCCATCGCCACCTGCATCCCAAGATCGCCGGCCTTTTTCACAAAGCGCCGGAAGTCCTCCAGCGTGCCCAGTTCCGGCAGGATAGCCTTGTGTCCGCCCTCCGCCGCGCCAATCGCCCACGGGCTTCCATGGTCGCCAGGCTGGCTCTCAGGATTGTTGTTGCGCCCCTTGCGAAATGAGCGCCCGATAGGATGAATCGGCGGTAGATACACCACGTTGAAGCCCATCTCTGCCACGTACTCAAGCCGCTTCTCGCTATCTGCAAATGTGCCGTGCTGGCCCGGTTCCTCTGCAGTTGAACGCGGAAAAAACTCATACCAGCTGCTGAAGCGCGCCCACACCGGTTCCACAACAACCTTCAGTTCCCTGTCTGATTCCGTAGCAAAGCGCTTGTCCGGATAGCGCATTACTAATTCGTGCAATGTCGGATCCGTTGCATGGATGCGCAACTCCTTCGGCGCCTTGTTCGAGCGCAGCACCTGCGCGCGCTCGCGCAGCCAGACGGCATCGGCACCCATGGCGCGCCCTGCCGCCTCGTCAATCAGATCTGCGCCAATCAGGTAATCAACTTCCGCATCGCTCTCCGCTTTGATGCGCTTCAGCAGAGCAGCGCGCCACGTTTCAAAGTGGTCAATCCATCCCTGCACCTTGAAGCCATACACGCCCAGTTCGCTCACCCGGAAAGCCGCCGTCCACCTGTCATTCACCAGCTGCCGCATGCGAATCTCGACCCATTCATCCGAGCCCTCGCGATGCGCCAGCACGGATGCTGCAATGGAGTCGTGCCCATCGGTGAAGATATCCGCTTCCACCTGCACCTGGTCGCCTACCGTGCGCTTAGCCGGAAAACGCCCGTCATCCACGCACGGCGTCACCGCCTCTATCACCACGCGCCTGCGCCCATCTGCCGCGGGAACCGTCATCGTCACCTTGCTTCCCGCGCCTTTGTCTTTGCTCTTCCGCTGTGTCTGTCGTGTGCTCATAGCAGTCCTGTCACTTTGTTCCACGCTTGCGCTCTTCCATCAACTGCTCATACAGGCGAATCGTCTGGTGCGCAATCGCCGTCCAGCTAAACGTGTCTTCCACGCGCCGCCGCCCCGCATCCCCCATGCGCCTGCACTTCTCCGGGTCCGCCATCATCTCCGTCAAACGCTCTCCCAAGTCACGTGCAAACCGCTCCGGGTCGCGCGGAAAGCTCGTCACCGGGTCCTGCTCAAACGGCACCAAATGCCCCGTCTCACCTTCCACCACTACTTCCTTGATGCCTCCTGTTGCGCTTGCCACCACTGGCGCGCGGCAGGCCATAGCCTCAAGGTTGATAATCCCGAACGGTTCGTACACAGACGGGCAGCAGAATACGCGCGCATTGCTGTATAGCTGAATCGCCTCCTGCTTCGTCACCATCTTTTCAATCCACACAATTCGCGGATGATCCTTTCGCGCCTCCTCCACCTTGCTGCGCAGTTCCGCGGCAATCTCCGGCGTATCCGGCGCGCCTGCGCACAGCACCACCTGCGTTCCCGGCGGAAGATAGCGCACGGCATCCATCAGGTGCGTTACTCCCTTCTGCCGTGTGATTCGCCCCACAAACAGAATGTATGGCTCTGACGGGTCAACCCCATGGTCCGTCAGTGCCCTTGTCTCTGTTGTCTTCTGGTACTCGGTCAGATCGATGCCGTTGTAGATCACGTGAATGCGGTTTGGGTCCACGTCAGGATACGCGCGAAGGATGTCCGCCTTTGTCCCCTGCGACACGGCCACTATTGCGTCCGCATCCAGAATCGCCGTCCGCTCCATCCACGAGCTCATCGCGTAGCCGCTGCCTAATTGCTCCGCCTTCCATGCCCGCAGCGGTTCCAGAGAGTGCGTCGTCAGCACAAACGGCACGCCATAGAGCTTCTTTGCCAGAAAACCTGCCATCGACACATACCACGTGTGCGTATGCACCACGTCCACGCCCGCCAGTGCCTTCACCTGCGTAAGGTTCAGGCTGAACGCCTCCAGGGCGCCCTTGAACTTGCCCTCCGTGCCGAGGCTGATTTCATCCCACGGTTCCGCGCCGCGCACATGCAGGTTGCCGCGGTCCTCATACTGCGGGCCCCAGCAGTGCACCTCCACCTCGATCTCTTTCGCCAGTTCACGGCTCAGGTAGTCAACATGCACCCCTGCGCCGCCATACACCTGCGGGGGATACTCGCGTGTAAATAGGCCAACTCGCAATCTTCATCCTCCAGACCCACCGGCTGCGCAGCGGCAGCCTGTAACGGCACGCGCAAAGGCGCTCGCCTGCCCTCACGGCATCCTACACTACTGCATGCTAGGGCGCGGATGAGTGTTTTTGTTGGGTTCAAAAACGGCAAGCCCCGACAGCGAAGAACGCACTTCACATGCTGTATTGCGAAACGCCGCCCACTACGCGTGGATCTCCTCAGCAAGCACATCGACCGCACGTACACATGCTGCCCGGTCCACGTCATAGTGCGTCACCAGCCGGATTGCCTGCGGTCCCACGGCGCTCGACAGCACTCCCTTCGCCTTCAGCCGCGCAACAAGCTCCGCCGCACTCAGGCTCCCTGTCAGCCTGAAGATCACGATATTCGTCTCCACGGTCTCCGGATTCAGCTCAACGCCATCCATATTCGCCAGCGCTTCAGCAAGCATCCTCGCATTGGCGTGGTCCTCGTGCAGTCTCTTGGGCATCTGTTCCAGCGCAATCAGCCCCGCAGCCGCCAGCACGCCTGCCTGCCGCATGCCGCCGCCCAGCGCCTTGCGATAAATCCGCGCGCGTTCCATCAGCTCCGCAGAACCCACCAGCATCGACCCCACCGGCGCGCACAGCGCCTTCGACAAACAGAACATCACCGTATCGAAGCCGCGCGTCAGCGTCTTTACATCAACATCCAGCGCCGTCGCGGCATTAAAAATGCGCGCCCCGTCCAGGTGCAACGGAAGATTGCGTTCCTTCGCGCCCGTCCAAATCTCCTCCATCGCAGCCAATGGCGTAACCCGTCCACCCGCCATGTTCGCAGTATTTTCGATTTCAATCAGCCCCGTCGCCGCGCGAAAGGTGCTGCGCTCATGAATCGCCGGTTCAATATCCTTCCATGTCAGCGTGCCGCTCTCCGTCGCCACCGTGCGAATCAGGCAGCCGGAAAACGTTGCCGCCGTCGCCATCTCCCAGTCCAGGATGTGCGAGCGTGCCTCGCAGATAATCTCCTGCCCCGGCTGCGTGTTCACGCGAATCGCAATCTGGTTGCCCATCGTGCCGGTGGGCACAAACAGCGCCGCCTCGCGCCCAAAAATCTCCGCTGCGCGCCGCTCCAGCAGGTTCACCGTGGGGTCTTCGCCATACACATCGTCCCCCACCTCGGCGGCAGCCATTGCCGCCCGCATCTCCGGCGTCGGACGCGTCACCGTGTCAGAGCGCAAATCGATCAGTTCCGCCAAAGCTATCAACCTCTCTCAGAAAATATGCCTAAGGAATCTGCGCCATCGGCAATTCGATCACCGTCGTCACCTTGCCGTCGCGTGATGCATAAGCCCACAGCCCATGAAAATTCTCCTTGAGCTGCGGATGCGCCCTCACCAGCGCGCTCAGCACGGCCACCGCCTCCGTGCGCAGCGCCGAGGGGTCTGACACGCCAATCGATTCATACGTCACGCCCAAATCAGCCTGGTGCAGCCGCGTGTCTACATGGATTGCATCAATCTTCCACGTCCGGTCGCCATCTTGTAGCGAATAAGGAAACGCCCCGGCAGGCCCGCCTTCAATCTGCGCCTGCTCTTGCTCCAGTTTTTCCAGGTTCGGCGAAGAAATGTAGTCCACAGGCAGCAGCAGGTACTTTGCCAGTTCATACGTGTACCACGCACTCCACGGCGCTTTGGACGCGGCCAGCGCTCGCGCCCGGGTCCAGTACCACACACCATCATGCCCATCGACGATGCCTTGCCGCAGCGACAAACCGCCCAGTCGCCACCGCGGGACAGAGCTCGTCTGGTCCCACACAAGCACCAGCCCCATCTGCCCGCCCATCGGCGCTCCGGCCGCATCCGCCAGAACCATTGCATACCGCCCCGGCGGCAGGGAACGCATCGTAATCGTCACCGTCAGTGACCCGCTCGCATTCGAGCAAAAAAACTGCGTGGTTGCCGGTGCCCCGTTGGCGCTCGAGTCCAGCAGATAGATGGAGCGCAACTGTGCCTGCCCGCCCTGCATCAGCGGAGCGGCATTCTCCACCGCCGCGCGCATCCCATCCCAGTCCTGCGCAACCGCTGGCAGCAGCGCCCCTTGCAGCGTTGCATAGTCCTGCTGCAACACGGCCAGTGCAATTCCCTGTCCCGCTGCGGCAATGGCATCCCGGTCCTGCGTTGTCATTTCCGCTTGTGTGGTGCACGTGGCGGCCCGCCCTGCCATCGGCACCGCCAGCAGCAGCGCTACCATCCAACACTTCCAGCAGACGCGCATCGGTTGCGTTTCCCTCTCTGCCCCCAAACACTCTGCGTGAGCGCCCAAGGGCCACTGTTAGTCTAGTACAGTAGAGTCCTCGGAAGCGCCGCACCCGCGCCTCCATCGTCATCGGGGAGCCGTTCTCCATGCGTGTACACATCGTCCGTCACGTCCTGTCTCACACGCTTGCGGCAACACCCACAACGCGCCTCGCCAGCCTCATCCTCGCTGGCCTCTTCGCCACCGGCACTCTCTGTGCACAGCAGCCCAGGCCATCTGCCCAGCCGGGATCAACCCCCAAATCCTCGAAATCCCACGCACCCTCCACAGCAAAAACGCATCGCAAGATGAAAGCCGCACAGGCCATTCCGCCCACGCCCCCTGAGCCGCCCAAACCGAACTGGCCCGTCAACAATGCCCCTGCGCCGGCCACGATCTCCTGGGACAGCCATGGCCTCCGCATCCACGCTGCAAACTCCAGCCTCCAGCAGATCCTTCAAGACGTTGCCACGGCAACCGGCACCACCGTCGATGGCGCAGTCCAGGACCAGCGCGTCTTTGGCACTTACGGTCCCGGACCTGCCCGCGAAGTGCTCTTTCAGCTCCTGCAAGGCTCTGGCTACAACGTGCTCATGATCGGTGACCGTAGCAACGGCACACCCAGTCGCATTGAGTTGACCGCTCGCAGCTCCACCGCCCAGCAACCACCCCCCAGCGCCTTTGCGCAGAAAGAACCCCACGAGGAAGAGCCTGCCGAGCCCGAGCCTGAAGAGACGCCGGTCCAGCCCGTGCCGCCGCCTGCAGCCCGACCCGGCTTTCCTCCGGGGACTCCTGGTCAGCCCGTGCCGCCAAACATTCAGCAGATGCAGCAGATGCAGCAGCGTATGAGCCAGCCAAATATTTAGGACTGCGCACGATAAGCCGTGCCCGCCAGGCAGCGCGCCATGGAAATGAATTGTGACAAGAAGTTCCGGCAGACCGTGCCGGCTCAGAGGGTGCGCCGCTAGACGACGTTCGCCGTCTCGGTGCTCGTTTTCACTGCGGGCTGGCTCTTATGCGGACGCATCAGCGCAAAGCCCAAGCGAAATATCCCATAAGCCACTAGTACACCAAACGCCATTGAGCCCAGAGATGCGCAGAGCAACATCGTTAAGTTCAGCAAATCCGCCATCGCTTTCGCCTCAGTCATTCCCCGCCGCGTTAAACGCTGCAGAATCTTCCGCAACCAGGAGAACTCTCAGGCAAGAGTAAATCGATTCGACCAATCGCGGCGGAGAAATCCGCTGCGTTGACCCTTGTTTCTATTGGCAAATAGAATACCCTATAGGGGTTCTCATCGGAAAACTGCATCCTGCGCGGCCCGGAATTGCCCACTGCACCCACAGCGACTGACCATGTCCATCACTCACATTTCGGTGCGCGGGGCGCGCCAGCACAACCTGCGCGACATCAGTGTGAGTATCCCCCGCAACACGCTCACAGTGGTCACCGGCCTTTCCGGCTCAGGCAAGAGCTCCCTCGCCTTTGACACCATCTATGCCGAAGGCCAGCGCCGCTACGTGGAAACCCTTTCCGCCTACGCCCGCCAGTTCCTTGACCAGGTCGAGCGTCCCGACGTTGACTCCATTGAGGGCCTCAGCCCCGCCATCTCTATCGAACAGAAAACCACCAGCCGCAGTCCCCGCTCCACCGTCGGCACCATCACGGAGATTTACGACTACCTGCGTCTGCTCTACGCTTCCGTCGGCACGCCCCACTGCCCCAACTGTGGCCGCCCCATCGCCCGCCAGACCGAAGACCAGATCGTACAGCGCATTCTCCAGCTCGGCGCCGGCGAGCGCGTCACCGTCATGGCTCCCATCGTCCGAGGCCGCAAGGGCGAATTCAAGGATCTTCTCGATGAGCTTGACCAACAGGGCTTCCGCGCCCGCGTCGATGGCGAGGTCCTCGACCTCTCCGAGCCACCGGAGCTCGACAAGCGAAAGAACCACACCATCGAGGCCATCGTCGACCGCATCCTGATCAAGACCTCCTCCGGCGAAGCAGCTCCCAGAACCACCCCGCCACAGATGCCCGGCAAGCCTTCCGCGGAAAAGCGCCTCTCCGCCGCCGTCGCCAAGGCTCTGCAGCTCGCCAACGGCTTGGCACTCATCAGCCTCTCCAGCGGAGAGGAGCAGCTCTTTTCCTCCTCCATGGCATGCCCTGACTGCGGCCTCGACGTGCCCAAACTCGAGCCCCGCAGCTTTTCCTTCAACTCCACCTTTGGCGCCTGCCCGGAGTGCCACGGCCTCGGCTCGCTCTACGACCTTGACCCCGCCAAAATCATCACTGACTGGTCCAAGCCCCTGCTCGACGGCGGCCTCGGACCCGGCTCCGCTTCGCAGTACCTCATCCGCCTCATCCAGCTCGCCGCAGACCGTTACAAGATCGACCTCACGCAGCCCTTCGAGGACCTGCCGCCGCGCCAGCAGCACATCCTCGTCTACGGGCCGCCCAAGGATGAAGGCCCACGCACCGGCTTCCACGGTATCCTTGCCTACCTCCGCGACAGCATGGAAGAGGCCCGCAGCGATGCCTATCGTGAGTACATGATGACCTTCATGTCCGCGACGCCTTGCCCCGCCTGCCGCGCCAAGCGCCTGCGGCCAGAGTCACTCGCTGTAAAAATCGGCGGCCTCTCCATCGCAGATTTCACCGCCCTGCCGCTCAACAAGTCTCTCTCCGCCGCCATCAATTTCACCTTCTCCGCGCGCGAGGCCCTCCTCGCAGAACGCATCCGCCGAGAGATTGTCGAACGCCTCGAATTCCTCTGTGCTGTCGGCCTCAGCTATCTCTCCCTCGACCGCAACGCTGCCACTCTCTCCGGCGGCGAAGGCCAGCGCATCCGCCTCGCCACGCAAATCGGCTCGCGCCTCCGCGGCGTACTCTATGTTCTGGACGAGCCCTCCATCGGCCTCCACCAGCGCGATAACATCCGCCTCATTCACGCCCTCGCGGAGCTCCGCGACCTCGGCAACACCGTCCTTATCGTCGAGCACGATGAGGACACCATCCGCCATGCCGACTACGTCGTTGATCTCGGCCCCGGTGCCGGCCGCCTCGGCGGCCGCGTCGTTGCTGCGGGCACGCCCCAACAGGTCATGGCCTGCCCCGACTCGCTCACTGGCCGCTACCTCTCCGGTGCCGCGAGCATCCTCGCGCACGATGAGCCCCGGCCCCTCACTGGCAAGTGGATTTCCATCATCGGCGCGCGTGAGCGCAACCTTCAGGACCTCACCGTCAACATCCCGCTCGGCGTCATGACCGTCGTCACGGGCGTCAGCGGCAGCGGCAAAAGCACCCTCATCAACGACATCCTCTACCGCTCCCTCGCAAAAAACCTCTACGGATCGCGGGAAGAGCCCGGCGCACATGACGACCTCACCGGGGCCGAGCACATTGACAAGGTCATCCGCATTGACCAGTCCCCCATCGGCCGCACACCGCGCTCCAACCCGGCCACCTACACCCAGGTCTTCTCGCCCATCCGCGATCTCTTTGCCATGCTCCCGGAGTCGCGCGAGCGCGGCTACAAACCTGGCCGCTTCAGCTTCAACGTCTCCGGCGGTCGATGCGAGGCCTGCCAGGGCGACGGCCAGCGACGCATTGAGATGAACTTCATGCCCGATGTCTTCGTCCAGTGCGAAGTCTGCAATGGCCGCCGCTACAATCAGGAGACGCTCGCCGTCAAATTTCACGGCCACTCCATTGCAGACATCCTCGACCTCACCATCGAAGAGGCGCTAAGCGTCCTGGCCAACGTCCCCCAGCTCAAGCAAAAGCTCCAGACCCTAGTCGATGTCGGCCTCGGCTATGTGCATCTCGGCCAAAGTGCCACCACGCTATCCGGCGGCGAGGCCCAGCGCATGAAGCTTGCCCGCGAGCTCAGCAAGCGACAGACCGGACGCACCCTCTACCTCCTCGACGAGCCCACCACCGGCCTCCACTTCGATGACGTGCGCAAGCTCCTCGAGGTGCTCCACCGCCTCACCGACCTCGGCAACTCCGTCATCATCATCGAACACAACCTCGACATCATCCGCAACGCCGACTGGATTCTCGATCTTGGCCCCGAGGGCGGCGAGGACGGCGGGCGGATCATCGCGCAGGGTCGCCCGGAGCGCGTCGCCGCCACGCCAGCTTCACACACCGGCCAGTTCCTCGCGCGCTTCTTCTCGTCCCCGAATGGCCGCCTCGCGGAAATCGAACGGGCAGATGCGCTTGCCCTCAAAGCCGCACTCGACAAGCCAAGGTCCGCGCCTGTCGCGCAGGGCCCCCCGCCCACCCCAAAGAAGTCGCGTGTCGCGAAGAAGGACACCGCAACCAAAACGTCACCTGCCACAAAGTCTGCTTCAAATAGAAAGAAACCCGCGAAGAAATGAACGATCTCCCCCAGCCTTCGCCCCTCCAACCCGAGCCCGACGGCGCACAACCAGAGAGCAGCGCCGGCAGCTCTCCGCTCGAGCCCGCCCAAGACCCCGCCGTCCCGCCGCCTTTCTTTCCCTATCTTTTGCACGAACCTTTCCATGAGGAGCGCATCCCCAACTTCGGCCACCTCGGCATCCTCGCCCTCATCGCGCTCATCGGACTTTTTGGCGCTGGCCTCACTGCACGCATCGCCCTGCATTTCCGCCTCTTCGGCGTCTCCACCCTCGCACAGGCCACCACGGAGATTCACTACACCCTCGGCAGCGAGGGCATCTTCTACATCCTCACCTTCATCGGTTGCCTGATCATCTTTCCAATGTTCTGGCACAAGAGCTTCTTCGCCGGTCTGCACTGGCGCGGAGCCACAGCTCTCCGCCTACGCTCCCGGCTCTTTGGTGCCGCTGTCCTCTGCTTCGTTCTCGCCATGTTCAACAGCATCCTTATCCCCGGCCCCTCTGATGCCCCCATCGACCGCATCTTCCGCATGCCCGGCGCCGCATGGATGCTCTTCGCCTTTGGCGTCACCCTGGCCCCGTTCTTTGAGGAAATCGCCTTCCGTGGCTTCCTCCTTCCCGCCCTCTGCACAGCCTTTGACTGGATGGCCGAGAGAGCTCACAACATGCCACCCCATCCCCTCGACGAAAACGGGCACCCGCAGTGGTCGCTGCCTGCTATGAGCGTCGCGTCCATCATCACCAGCTCCCTCTTCGCTCTCATCCACGCAGACCAGACCGCCTACTCCGTCGGCCCGTTTGTACTGCTTATCTGCGTCAGCCTCGTTCTTTGCTGGGTCCGCATCGCCACGCGCTCCCTCGCCGCCGCGGTCTTCGTCCACGCCAGTTACAACTTCCTGCTCTTCTCCCTCATGTTCTTCGGCACCAGCGGATTCAGGCACCTTGAGCGCATGTGAGCCCTGCCCTTTACAATCGCTGGTGATGACCACCCCAACCTACGCACAGCAACTGCTTTCGCTCCTGGCCCGCACCAGCTTCCGCCTCGGCCAGTTCAAGCTCTCTTCTGGTGGCACCAGCGATTACTACATCGACTGCCGCACCACCACGCTCCATGCCGAAGGTGGCCGACTCACCGGCCACGCCATCCTCGATTTGCTGGAGCAGAACCACATCGATGCCGAAGCCGTCGGCGGCCTAACCATGGGCGCTGACCCCATCGTCTCCAACGTGGCCACGGCCAGCGCCTGGCGCGCTCTCTCCACCCCCTCCGCACCGCTCCTCCACGGCTTCCTCGTGCGCAAGGCGGAAAAGACCCACGGCACTGGACGCCGCATCGAAGGCTTCTGCCGCGAAGGCGCACGCGTCGTCATTGTCGATGACGTCTGTACCACCGGCGCCTCCACCATCAACGCCATTGAGGCCGCACGCGAAGCCGGCATGATCATCGCCGCTGTTGTCTGCATCGTCGAGCGCGAAGAAGCCAACGGTCGTCCCGCCGTCGAGTCCGCCGCGGCCGGCGCGCCCTTCCTGCGTCTCTTCACCGCAACCCAAGTCCGCGCCGAGCACGTTCGCCAGCTCGAAGCCGGCCAAGCCTGATTGCTCTTCGCGCAAAAAAATAAGGCCATCCGGTTCCTCACCGGATGGCCTTTCGTATACGTAATCAGGGTTTTGAAAAGTTACTTGCCTGAGCCCTGTGTACCTGCGGTCTCCGTACCCGTGCCACTCATGTTCGTCAGCAGTTGCACCTCCACGCGGCGGTTCTTCTGGCGACCCTCTCGCGTATCGTTCGGTGCCACTTCCTTATCCTTGCCAATGCCGATCAGGTAGAAGCGGTGCGCGGGAATGTTGTACTTCGACGCCAGATACTGCACCACCGCATCCGCGCGGCGCTGGCTCAGGTCATAGTTGTACTGCGCCGAGCCTGTAGAATCCGTTCCGCCTGTCACTTCCAGGATGTAGCTCTTCGCCGAGCCCAGTTGCGCCGCAAAGCTGTCCAGTTGCTCCTTTGCGTCCTGCGTCAGCACTGACTTGTCAAAGCCGAACGTTACCGTTACATCGCCCATCTGCTTGTAGTTGTCCAACCCCTTCACCACGCTGTCCAGCGAATCCGCGCGGTGCACCACATCGTTTGCCGCCGTCTCCGCGTCGCCCGCAGCCTTGGTCGCATTCTGCGCATTCTGGGTGGCTGCGTCCGCACTGCTCTGCGCCTGCTTAATGCCCGCCTGCGCGCGCTGATCCGTATCGCGGATCGCCCGGCCATTCGCCGCCGTCTGATCCTCCAGCTTTCCTGTGTGCTCAATAATGGGAGCCGTCTGGCTCTTCACATAGTTCTTCGTCGCGCAACCGGAAACTCCCGCCGCAGTCAGGGCAGCCAACATCAACATTCCATAGCGATTCATCATTTTCTCCCCCGTCTCATCTCTGCTGTCCCGCAACTGGCCACGGGCACAGGAGGCGAGCAGCGATTCGTTTGTCGTTCGTCCTCCTTTATCGCATGCGTCGTGCCAAACACACATCTCCTCTATCTACTTGAATATAATTGTGATACATCTATTCTCCTAACTCAATCCCCTTCGAATGCCATGTAATTTTTACCCTTTCCGGTAAGGATTGCCGCCCCGCCTTCCTGCCACATGCCGCAAGTGCCTGCACCCGCTATCCTAGAAACAGCACCCATCTCCATGGATCTCCACGAGAAAATCCGTGCCTTGCCCACCCAGCCCGGCGTCTACCTCTACAAGAACGCTGAGGGTCAGGTCATCTACGTCGGCAAGGCCAAGAACCTTCGCGCCCGCGTTCGTTCCTATCTGCTTGAGGCCTCGCAGGCCAATGCCAAAACCGGCTCCCTCATGCGCGAGGCCGTCGATCTCGACTACATCCTCGTTGCCAACGAGCACGAGGCTCTCGCCTTAGAGAACAACCTCATCAAGCAACGCAAGCCCCGCTTCAACATCCTCCTCCGCGACGACAAAACCTACCCCTATGTCAAGCTCACCCTCGCCGACCGTTACCCCAAAGTCTTCGTCACCCGCCGCCTGCGCAAGGACGGCTCCGCCTACTACGGCCCTTATTTCCCCGGCAATCTCGCCTATCGCGTTGTAGAACTCATCCACCGCAGCTTTCTGCTGCCCAGTTGCAAGGTTGATCTCTCCCGCTACCACCCCCGCGCATGCCTTCAGTACTACATCCATCGCTGCCTGGGCCCCTGCGTCGAAGGTCTCACCACGCCCGAGGCCTACAAGCAAGCCGTGCGCGATGCGCAGCTCTTCCTTGAGGGCCGCCATTCCGAGCTCGAGCGCACCCTCACCGCGCGCATGATGGCCGCCGCCGAAGCCGAGCAGTTCGAGGCCGCCGCCCGCCTCCGCGACCAGATCTCCACTGTCCACCAGCTCCAGGAGAAACAGCGCATCGCCACCGCCGAGCTCAGCGACGACACTGACGTCTTCGGATATCACTTCGAAGACGGCGCCCTCGCCGTCAACCTCTTCCACATGCGTTCCGGCAAAATTGTTGACCGCCGCGAGTTCTTCTGGGAAGACCTGCCCGAGCTGCTGGGTGCCCCAGATCTCGATTCTGAGACCTGGGATGACCGGGTGCCCCAGGTCTCGATTCTGAGACCTGGGATGACACAACCACAACCGGGTGCCCCATCCTTTCCGCATCGTTCCGCAGAAAGGGTGGGAGACCAGTCAAGCCAACCCGTCGAGCCCGTCTTCCACCCCGGCTCATTCTTCTCAGCCCTGCTCAAGCAGCTCTACATCGACCAGCACTACGTCCCGCGCTCCATCCTCGTGCCCGTCGACTTCGCCGACCGCGAAACTCTTGCCGCCTTGCTCAGCGAGCGCACGGGCCACCGCGTCGAACTCGCCGTTCCCCAGCGCGGAGAAAAGCGTTCCCTCGTCGATCTCGCCGGCCAGAACGCCCGCCAGTCCCACACCCAGCGCTTCCGCGTCCTCGAGCCCTCCCGCAAGGCCATTCAGGAGGCCCTCGCCGACGCCCTCATGCTCCCCGAGCTGCCCCACCGCATCGAGTGCTTCGACATCTCCCACATCCAGGGCGCTGAAACCGTTGCCTCCCTCGTCGTCTGGGAAGACGGCAAGATGAACAAGTCCGCCTATCGCAAGTTCAAGGTCATGACCGTGCAAGGCGTGGACGATTTCGCGTCAATGCGCGAGGTGGTGGAGAGGCGCTATCGCCGGCTGAAGGACGAGAACCAGCCGATGCCTTCGCTGGTGCTGATTGATGGCGGACTGGGGCAACTGCACGCGGCGGCAGATGCGCTGGAGTCCCTCGGCTTCACCTCGCAGCCCCTCGCCTCCATCGCCAAAAAAGAGGAAGTCATCTACCTCTACGGCAATGAAGATGAGCCAGTCGTGCTGGATCGGCGCTCGCCGGTGCTGCATCTCGTCCAGCTCATCCGCGACGAAAGCCACCGCTTCGCCATCGGCTACCACCGCCAGCGCCGCGCCATGCGCGACCGCGATTCAGAACTCCTCAACATCCCCGGCGTAGGCCCGCAAACCCGCCAGCGCCTCATCACCCACTTCGGCAGCCTCCGCGACGTCCGGCAAGCCACCGCCGAATCCCTCGCCGCCGTAGTCCCCCGCAAAACCGCCGAAACCATCTGGCGGCACTTCCATCAGGAGCGGCCAGTGGACTAACCCGCATACCACGACACGCCGATTGACGAACCATTGCAGAATTCTGGACCGATACGCACGCATTTAAAGCATCAAACGATGCTATAATTGATGCATGGAGAACTTATGAGAACAACGCTCGCACTCGATGACGATCTGATACGCATTGCTCAGGAGTTCACGGGCTTGGCCGAAAAAACGGCGTTGGTCAAGGAAGCGCTGAAAGCTCTCATTGAGCGGGAAAGCGCCCGCAGGCTGGCGGCGCTGGGCGGCACAATGCCGGAGCTGGAGGATATTCCACGGCGACGGGGGAGCGAAAAGTGATCCTCGCAGATACCTCGGTATGGATCGACCATTTCCGCTCGGACAATGAGCAACTGCGAAAACAGCTTGAGCGCGGGCAGATTGTGATCCATCCGTTGATCGTTGGAGAACTGGCCCTGGGGTCGCTGCGGGACCGCACAAAGACGCTTGGATATCTGGATTTGCTGCCTCAGGTGCAAACTGCGCAAATCGGCGAGGTAAGGCAAATGATTGAAGCCCGATCCCTCTACGCCCGAGGAATTGGCCTGATCGACGCGCAGTTGATTGCAGCTGTCTTCCTCAATCCCCCCACCCTGCTGTGGACTCTCGATATGCGGCTCCGTGCCGTCGCCGAAGCTCTTGGAATTCACGCAGACCTACCCTGAAAGCATCCCGCCCACTCATGCCCCTCACATCACTGCATGAGTCGGAATCGATCACCGGCTGAGAAGGTCTGTGCTCGATTTCAGTTTCCAGAGACGGATCGGGATTCTTGCGACTCCGATATCATCCCGATCGTCTGCAGCCAAGTCTCCACCAGTTGAGGCCATGCCGTTACTGGGAAGCGCGTACGCCGCAAACCAAACGCGTGCCCGCCCTGCGCATACAAATGCATCTCCACCGGCACCCCGGCGTTTTTCAGCGCAATGTAGTAAACCAGCGAGTCGTTGACGTTGTCCACGTGGTCATCCTCGTCCTGAAGCAGAAAGGTAGGCGGCGTCTGGCGGGTAATATGCGTGCGAATATCCGGATTCAACTCGAATTTTTTCTTGTCAAGCCATAGATGCCCCGGATAAAGAGCCACTGCGAAATCCGGGCGGCAGCTTTCCTGGTCGGCCGCATCGACGGCCGTATACAGCCGCTGCTCAAAGTGTGCGCTTATTGCTGCCACAAGATGCCCGCCCGCTGAAAATCCGAGCACTCCAATCTTGTGCGGATCGATATGCCACTCCGCGGCGTGAAAGCGCACCAGCCCAACCGTCCTCTGTGCATCTTCCAACGCCATCGGTGATTGCGGAAATGCGCCCCAATTCGGCGCAGATCTCGGAGCTGGCACGCGGTACTTTAACAAAACACAGGTGATTCCCTTTGAGGTCAGCCAGTCGCAGACCTCCGTGCCTTCGAGATCGATGGCCAGAATCTGGTAGCCACCACCAGGAAAAACGACAACCGCAGCGCCCGTATTCTTTTCTTGTGGCGAATAGATCGTCATCGTAGGCCGCGAGACGTTGCTCACAGCAGTCCACGGCCTCCCGGCAACCAGCGACCTTTCCCCAGTCGTCTCGGCGGCCTCCGGCGCTGCAACATGCTGCGCATCCGGTGCCGCCCCCGGCCATATCGGCAGTTGCGTATGTCCAAGATAGGGTTGCCAGGCAGGCGTCTGTGCGCTCAGACTGCCGGACGCAAACACAATACAGAGAGCAAAGAGCAAAGGTTTCAACACAGTTCCCCTAGCCTAAAACATAAAAACAAATAGTTCGAGGTTCTCAGCCCGCTTACCCCACCACAGGTAACGTGACACCCTCACATCACTGCATGAGTCGGCAGTGCCCTCTTGAATTGAATCCTACTGTGAACTATAGTTAACACCTGATCGAGGTCCGCCAGACCGACATCTTCGCTCATTGGCTCCGTAAACTTCGCGACGAACACGCAAGGGCTCGCATTCAAATCCGCATCCGCCGCCTTTCGCTAGGCAACTTCGGAGATGTAAAACCTGTCGGCGAAGGCGTCAGCGAGCTGCGGATCGATTACGGGCCGGGTTACCGGGTCTATCTCCACCGGCAGGGAAATCTGCTGGTCCTCCTGCTCGCCGGGGGGACCAAGAAGACGCAACAGACAGACATCGCCAGAGCGAAAGCGCTGGCAAAGGAGTGGTCCAATGGCTCTTAAGACAACTCAGTGGGATGCAGCCGAGTATCTCGACAGCCCCAAGGCCATCGCCGCCTATCTCGAAGCGGCCTTCGACGAAGGCGACCCGGCACTCATCGCAGCCGCTCTCGGCGACGTTGCGCGGGCCATTGGCATGACCGACCTCGCCAGCCGCGCGGGCGTGACGCGCGAGGCGCTCTACAAGGCTCTTTCGCCCACCGGCGATCCGCGGCTCTCCACGTTTCTGGGCGTGATGAAGGCTCTCGGCATCAAGATCAAACCCCGCGCCGCTTAAGTCCGGCAACCGCCGCGAGCACGCGCCTATGAGCCGCAACCCGCTGGCCCCACCGCAGGTGGCATGCTACCCTCTCATCACCGCATGAGCACTCCCGTCCCCGCGCAGTCCCATCAGGCCCCCGCCGACCTGCCCCGCGTCCTCGGCGCCAGCCAGGCCACCGCCATCGTCGTCGGCACCATCATCGGCAGCGGCATCTTCCTCGTCCCTCGCGAAATGATGCAGGACACCGGCTCCTCCACCCTCGTCTATCTCGCCTGGATCGTCGGCGGCCTGCTCTCCCTCTTCGGCGCCATGACCTACGCTGAGCTCGGCGCCATGATGCCCTACGCCGGCGGCGAGTACGTCTTCCTCCGCGGCGCCTACGGAGACACCACCGCCTTCCTCTACATGTGGACCTGGTTCGCCGTCGCCAAGCCCGCCTCCATCGCCGCCGTAACCATCGGCCTCGCCCGCACCCTTGAGTTCTTCCCCGCCTTTGCTTGGCTCGACCGCCCCGCGCCCGGTGGCCTAATCCTCTGGTCCCAGCTCTTCGCCATCGCCGTCACCTGGCTCATCACCGGACTCAACTACCTCGGCATCAAAAAAGCCGCCGACTTCCAACTCGTCTTCACCATCCTCAAGGGTGTACTCATCCTCATCGTCGCGGGCCTCTGCTTCGCCTCCGCCACCGGCTCATGGGCCAACTTCGCCACCCGGCTCCCCCACGCCACCGGCGGCTTCAGCGGATTCATGCTCGCCCTCATCGCCACCCTCTGGGCCTACGACGGCTGGAATGACCTCACCATGGTCGCCGGCGAAGTCCGCCGCCCCGAGCGCAGCCTCCCCATCGCCCTCATCGGCGGCCTCTTCATCGTCAGCGCGCTCTTCATGCTTACCAACGCCGCCATCCAGTACATCCTCCCCGCCGTCCATATCGCCGCCAGCGAGCGCCCCGCCGTCGCCGCCCTCGCCGTCGTCGCCGGATCCCGAGGCGCAGGACTCGTCGCCGCCGCCATGGCCCTCAGCATCTTCGTCACCCTCAACGGAACCATCATGTCCGGCGCCCGTGTCCCCTTCGCCGCCGCCCGCGACCGCCTCTTCTTCCCCCGCTTCGGCCACATCCACCCGCGCTTCCAGTCCCCCTCCACCTCGCTCGTCGTCCAGGGCCTGCTCGCCACTTTCCTCCTGCTTTTCCTCAGCCAGTTCCGGCAGCACTTTGAGCTTGCCGTCTTCGCCGAGTGGCTCTTCTACGCACTCACCGCCACCACCGTCTTCGTCTACCGTCGACGCCAGCCTACCGCCGCCCGCCCCTACCGCGTCTGGGGATACCCACTCCTGCCCGCGCTGTTCGTCCTCTGCGCCGTCGCCGTCCTTCTCTGGAGCTACGCCGGCAACATCCTCGGCTCCCTCCTCGGCACCGGACTCATCCTCCTCGGCCTGCCCGCCTTCTGGCTCGTCCGCCGCCGCTATGGCTCCCCCATCCCCATCGAAGAAAGCCACCCGAATATCGGTTATTTCTAACTCGATAACTATATTTTCTTTATTAACTTTATATAAATATTCTCATGTAACACATTCATTTAGGGCCGTGAGCGAATCCTCGCCTTCTGCCTCCCCGCAATTTCTCAATCTTGCCAATCGTTTTAGGTGCGGGATTGATCTTCACTAACTCCTCAAAGTGATGCGAAGTTTCACATTCATTATTTGTTTCAACATGTTCGTTTAAGAAGCTTTATCGAATCTAGAAGGCCGACATTTTTCATCCAGAAACCCGCAAATTCGCCTTCTCCGCATCCCCTCCACTGTTACTCTCATCTCAATACCGATGCCCACTCCTTACCCGCTCGACAACCCCATTTGGACTGCCCTTACCACAGAGCAAGCTAGCTTATCCCTGGGCGGCCTATTGGCCCGTCGCTACCCCGCCGAAATCGGCCCACTCTCCGCAATCCCCAGCCAATCTCCTGCCAGCTACGAAGCCCTCCGCACCCTCGCTGGTACCGATGGCACCGTCGTCCTCTTCCTCATCGAACCGCCTGCAATCCCGCCCGGCTGGACCCTCATCCGCGGCGGCAGCCTCAGCCAAATGGTCTGCGCCGAACCAACCGTTCCCGTTCCCATTCCCGACCCGCTCCCGCCCAGCCTCGAACTCCGCCGACTGACCCCGGCAGACGTCCCCGCCATGCTCGAGCTCACTCACCTCACCGAACCCGGCCCCTTCCGCCACCGCACCATCGAGCTGGGCATCTTCTACGGCATCTTTCAGGGCAATCGTCTGCTTTC